>NZ_JYJG01000586.1 GCF_000955955.1 Lentzea aerocolonigenes | reverse complement strand
GGTGCGGCACGTCCGCGACGCCGTGCGGTTCCACGACACGGTGCGCGCGCTCGACGGCAGCACGTTCCTGGAGATCGGGCCCGACGGCGTGCTGTCGGCGATGGTCAGCGGCATCCCGCTGCTGCGCAAGGATCGCGGCGAGGAACAGGCGTTCGTCGCCGGGCTCGCCCGCCTGCACGTCAGCGGTGCGCGCGTGGACTGGAGCGCGCTGTTCGAAGGAACGGGCGCGCGGCGGGTCGACCTGCCGACCTACGCGTTCCAGCACGAGCGTTACTGGCCGACCGTGCTCGACGTCGCACCGGTCGACCGCGCCAAGTCCTCTGCGGACTCGTGGCGGCACCGCGAGTCGTGGGAACGGATCACTCCGCGCGGCAAGGTTTCCGGAACGTGGCTGGTGCTCGGCGCGGAGGACGAGTTCGCTCGCGAGGTGGCGGCGGCTGTCGGTGGCGTTGTGGTGCAGGAGGTGCCAGACACGCCGTTCGACGGGATCGTGTCGCTGCTGGCATTGGACGGCCACGCGGACGAGAACGGCGTGCCGCACGGTGTGATCGCGACCATGGAGCTGATCCAGTCGTTGGCGCGCAGGGGTGTCAGGGCTCCGGTGTGGGCGGTCACGCGAGGTGCCGCGACCAGCCCGGCGCAGAGCGCGGTCTGGGGCCTGGGCCGGGTGGCCGCGCTGGAGCTGCCCGCGCAGTGGGGCGGCTTGGCCGACGTCACCGGGGACGTCTCGCAGCTGGCCGCGGTGCTCGCCGGCGATGAGTCCGAGGTCGAGATTCGCGAGGAGGGCGTGTTCGCGCGGCGTTACGACGCTGCCGCGCCAACCGATGCGCTGTGGGAGCCGCACGGCACAGTGATCGTCACCGGCGGCACGGGCGCGCTCGGCACGCATGTCGCCCGGGACCTGAAGCAACGCGGCGTCGAGAAGATCGTGCTGGTGAGCCGGCGTGGACTGGACGCGCCGGGAGCCGCCGAGTTGCGTGAGGAACTGGGCGCGGAGGTCGTGGCGTGCGACGTCGCGGACCGAGCCGCCGTCGAGCGGCTGCTGGCTTCTTACCCGCCGGACGCGATCGTGCACACCGCAGGTGTTCTGAGCGACGGTGTGCTCGAAAGCCTTGCGCCGGAACGGTTCGCGGACGTGTTCCGGTCGAAGGTCGCCTCGGCGCTGGTGCTCGACGAGCTGACGCGATCGCTGGAACTCGACGCGTTCGTGCTGTTCTCGTCGGTCGCGGGCGCGCTCGGCAACCCCGGCCAGGCCAACTACGCCGCTGCCAACGCGGTGCTGGACGCCATCGCGCGGGATCGGCGTTCGGCGGGACTGCCCGCGACGTCGATCGCGTGGGGTGCGTGGGCCGGTTCCGGCATGGCCGGCGGCGTGGGCGCGGACCTCAGCACGATCACGATGCGGCCCGACCTGGCCGTGGAGTCGATGTGGCGGGCGGTCGCGGAGGACGCGCCGACCGTGGCCATCGCGATCCTGCCTCCGAAGTCCAAGGCTCGTGAGCAAAAAGCCGTCTTGAACGGTGATGTGCTGGAGGTCGTGCGGACGGCCGTCGCGTCGGTGCTCGGTTATGCCGGACCGCACGCGGTGGGCGTGGACAGGGAGTTCCGCGATCTCGGGTTCGACTCGCTGACCGCGGTCGAGCTGCGCAACCAGCTGTCGGCGGCGACCGGGCAGACGTTGCCCGCGTCACTGGTCTACGACTACCCGACGCCGCGTCGCCTCGCCGGCCATCTGCGCGGTGGGTCTGTCGAGGAGGAGGTGATGTCCGCGCGTGCTGACGAACCGATCGCGATCGTCGGCATGGCCTGCCGCTTCCCCGGTGATGTCAACACGCCCGAACAGTTGTGGCAGCTGCTGATCGACGGACGGGACGGCATGGGTGCGTTCCCCGTCGACCGCGACTGGGACGTGGAGTCGGTGCTGTCGACGTCGATCACCCGCGAAGCCGGCTTCCTGGCCGGGACCGCGGACTTCGACCCGGCGTTCTTCGGCATCTCACCGCGTGAGGCGCTCGCGATGGATCCGCAGCAGCGGTTCCTGTTGGAGACCACGTGGGAGGCCCTTGAGCGCGTCGGCGTCGATCCTCTCTCGTTGCGTGGCACGCAGACCGGTGTGTTTGTGGGCACCAACGGCCAGGACTACGCCACGCTGCTGACGTCGTCATCCGAGGACACGGAGGGCCACGCGGCGACGGGTCTCGCGGCTTCGGTGATCTCGGGTCGTCTGTCGTACACGTTCGGCTTCGAGGGGCCGGCGGTCACCGTCGACACGGCGTGCTCCGCCTCTCTCGTGGCCATGCATCTCGCCGTGCAGTCGTTGCGCGGTGGCGAGTGCTCGTTGGCGGTGTCGGGTGGTGCGACGATCATGACCACGCCCTACGCGTTCGCCGAGCTGACTCGCCAGGGTGCGCTGGCGGCGAACGGCCGGTCGAAGGCGTTCTCCGACGACGCGGACGGCGCGGGCTGGTCCGAGGGTGTCGGCATGGTCGTGATGGAGCGACTGTCCGATGCCGTTCGCAACGGGCACCAGGTGCTCGCGGTGATCCGTGGTTCCGCCGTGAACCAGGACGGTGCGTCCAACGGCCTGACCGCGCCCAACGGTCCGTCGCAGCAGCGCGTGATTCGTGCTGCTCTCGCGAACGCTGGTCTGTCCGTGGGCGATGTCGACGTCGTCGAAGCACACGGCACCGGCACGGCTCTGGGTGACCCGATCGAGGCTCAGGCTTTGATCAACACCTATGGCGCGGACCGTGCGGAGCCTTTGTGGCTGGGTTCGGTGAAGTCGAACATCGGCCACACGCAGGCGGCGGCGGGTGTCGCGGGCGTGATCAAGATGGTGCTCGCGCTGCAGAACGGCGTGCTGCCGCAGACGTTGCACGTCGCCGCGCCTTCTCCGCACATCGACTGGTCCGCGGGCACGGTCGAGCTGCTCACCTCGGCTCGTGAGTGGTCGCCGAACGGTCGCGCGCGACGGGCGGGCGTCTCGGCGTTCGGCATCTCCGGCACGAACGCCCACATGATCCTCGAGGAAGCCCCAGGTCAGCCGGAATTGTCAGAC
>NZ_JYJG01000585.1 GCF_000955955.1 Lentzea aerocolonigenes | reverse complement strand
AACGAAGTACTACTAGCTTGAGTTTTAACCGGTTCGGCGGGGTCGCGGGTTGCTCGACTTGATCTTCTTGCCGCGCTTGGGTTGCTGTTTGTTGGTGCTGGTAGCGGTGTGGACGTCATGGCGTGTCGCGGGCTGGTGGTTGGGCAGCCCCGTGGGGCGTCCTGGGCCTGGCCGTGAGGGTTTCGGGACCCGCACCAGCACGAGGACCGGGAGATCGGCCAGCACGTGCGCGAGCCGGGGTCCGTCGTAGCCAGCGTCCGCGACCAGCAGGATCTCTGGATCGCCTGGTGACCAGTGCCCGGAGGCGATCAGCCGGACCACGACATCGCGGAGCTGCCGGGCGGTCACGCTCGCGGCGTCGTCTCCGGTGCGAGCCGGACCGCATCCAGCGGCGCGGTCCACGAATGACGCCCTGTTTCCAGGGCCACGACGATCGAGTAGGGCCAGCCCGGCACCATGATGTGCTGGTCCTTGCCCCGGCCATAGGTATGACACAGGACCCGCTGCGGCACGTGTGCGCTTCCGGTCGCAGCCAGCAGGTGACGTCCACCGCCAGCACCAGCCGCCCATCCGCCGCACGTGGCAGCGACACCGCGGCCAGAGCGGTGCGTAACCGGCCGAAGTCGACCCCGCCCCGGGCCAGCGCGGCATAGCCACTGCCATGCCCGCGGCGATGCTCCCCGGCGAGGGAGAGCTCCGCGACCGAGCGGACCGGTCCGTCAGCGCACAAGTACGGCGTCGGTCAGCTCGAACAACGCGTCCGCACGCCGCGTCAGGCACCGGTAGAACTCCTGTCGCAACCCGGACAACTCCCCGGTCGCACCGGCAGAACCGGCATCGTGCACACTGATCAACTGAAGCCCTTGGTGACGATCTTCTTCCCTAGACAAGAAGAATGATCAACCAAGGGCTTCACTCATGATCAACCAGGGTCTGGCCCAGTCTCTCAGAGGTTAAAACTCAAGCTAGTCTTGAAATTGGGGGAACCCGGCCGGGCCCGTGTGTGTGGTGCGCGCCCATCGGGCTAGGCGCGGGTGAGCTCCAGCACCGGGATGGTGCGGATGCCGGCGGTCTTCTTCGCGTAGTCGGCGAAACCGGAGTACAGGCCGGCCTGCTGGTCGTAGCGCTGATCACGCTCGCTGCCGGTGAGCTCACGAACGCTGACGGCGTAGGTCTCGGTACCGCGTTCGACGGTGCCCTGACCGGCCGCGGTGAGGTTGTAGTACCAGGCCGGGTTCTCCGGCGCACCGCCCTTGGACGCGAAGACGTAGATGACGTCGGCGTCCGTCTCGTGCGGCAGGTACATCATCGGCGCGACGCTTTCCTTGCCGGTCCTGCGGCCGCGGTGGTGGACCAGCACGATCGGGGCTCCGGCGAAGGGGCCGCCGACGCGGCCTTCGTTCGCCCGGAACTCCTCGATGATCTTCGCGTTGAAGTCGCTCACATCAGCTCCAGCACGAACGGGAGCTCCTGCGGCGCGTACCAGGCGAGCTCGTGGTCCTCCGCGCTGCCCAGGGTGAACTCGGCGTCCGGATCGCCCAGGTCCGCCGCGTCCACCACGTCGGCGGCCGCGCGCACGTCGTCCTCGGCCTCGGCGGTGTCGAGGTGCACGGAGGCGACGTCCTTCATCGTGGCCGAGCCCACGACCTTCACCACCGAGTAGTCCAGATCGGGGCGCAGCGTCACGTCGTCCATGTCGACGGCGACCACCGCGCGGCGTGGTTCCGCCTTCTCGTCGCCTGCCAGCAGCCGCAGCGAAGCCCGCGCGGCGTCCAGCATCGCGGCGTACTCCAGCTCCTCCGTGTCGCCCGCCGCGTAGGACTCGCGCAGTGCCGGCGTCAGCGCGAAAGCGGTGCCGCCGATCGGAGTGAGTTCGCCGCTGTCGACGAACGTGCGCAGCATCGACACCGTCGCCGGGATGTAGACCCTCATGCGCTCGCCGTCCCCATCAGTTCCTCCACCGACTCCTCGACCATGGTCGCGAGAACGTCCACATCGGACATGGCGTCGCGGTCGCCGTTCAGCCCGAAGTAAACACCGCCGTCGTACGACGTCACCCCGATGGCCAGCGCCTGGTTCTTGGCGAGCGGGACGACCGGGAAGATCTCGGTCATTCTCGCGCCCGCGGCGTACAACGGCACCTGAGGGCCGGGAACATTCGTGACAATCACGTTGAACAACCGGCGCGAGAACGACGAAGCCGCCCGCGCGCCCAGTGCGTGCAGCGTCGGCGGTGCGAAGCCGGAGACCTTCACCAGCGCGTCGGCGGCCACGGACTGACCGGACTCCTTGTGCGCGCGCATCGCGTGCGAGACGTGGTGCAGGCGCACGACCGGGTTCGGTTCGCCGACCGGGAGGTCCACGAGGTACGCCGACACGTTGTTGCCCGAGTCCGGGTCGGCCTCCCTGACGCTGAGAGGCGCCATCGCACGGATCGTGGTGCTGCCGGTGACGTTCTCGCCGCGGCTGAGCAGCCAGTTGCGCAGCGCACCGGACAACGCCGCGAGCACCACGTCGTTGACGGTGCCGCCGTGCGTCTTGCGGATGGCTCGCAGGTCGTCGAGCTGGGCGCGCGCGACGGCGAAACGGCGCTGCGGCGAGGTGATGCGGACGTTCAGCGGGGTGCCGGGCGCCGGTGTCGCTGCCGTGCGGACGGCGGCGGCCACGGCACCGAAGGCGTTGAACACCTTCTCGACGGTGGCGACGGTGTCCAGGGCGGCGCTGCGGACGTTCTCCACGAGCTCGCCGGGGCTGTGCACGATGTCGGTGACCGCGTCGGCCACGAGTTGCAGCGCGCTGGGCTCTGGCTGCGGCATCCAGAGGTTCTCGACGTTGGTGCGCGGCGTCGGCGACACGTCCAGCATGACCTGGCCGATCTCCAGCGACGCGATGCCGTCGATCATGGCCTGGTGGGTCTTGGTGATGACCGCGGTCTGGTTCTTGTCGAGGCCCTCGACCAGGTAGATCTCCCACAGCGGGCGGGAGTGGTCGAGCGGGCGCGACATCAGGCGCGCGATCAGGTCGTTCAGCTGGGTCTCGTTGCCCGGCTTGGGCAGCGCTGACCTGCGCACGTGGTACGTGACGTCGAAGTCCGGGTCGTCGACCCAGACCGGGCGCGCGATGCGGCCCGGCACGTGCACGACCTTCTGCCGGTAGCGCGGCACGAGGCTCAGGCGCTGCTCGATCAGGTCGACGAGCTTGTCGTAGTCGAATCCCGCCTTGGGCCGTCGGAAGATCGCGACGCCGCCGACGTGCATCGGCGTCGTGGAGTCCTCCAGGTACAGGAACGAGGCGTCCAGCGCTGACAGTCGGTCCGGCATACCGCCCAGCCTAGTGGCGTTTTCGATCCATCAACTTCTCAAGTGCGGCACGTTCGATCGGGTCGCGGTCGTGGCGTTCGAGCCGGATGCGCGCGGCTTCCGGGATCGCGTCGATCGCCTTCGGGTCGACGTTGGCCATGAACGACTTGAGGAACCGCCAGCGCGTGAGCTTCTTGACCGGCGCGAGGCGGGCGACGGCGAGCGAGACCCAGCTCAGCGCGACGTCGAGCCTGCGGTCGCCTTTCGTGGCCGATGCCCAGTCCAGGACCACGGGACCTTCCGGGCCGAGGACGACGTTGCCGGGGTGCAGGTCGAGGTGCAGGAGGTTGCCCTCGCCGCTGAGGAAGTCGGGGGCTTGGATCGCGTCCAAGCGGTGGTGCAGGTCGGCGAGGTCCTTGCCCAGGCCGCCGGCGAGCCACGGCTTGCGGCCGATCTCCTCGGACATCCGCGGGCCGGGCACGTACTGCATGACGAGCTCTTCTTCTGTCGCCTCGTACACGCGCGGGACGGGGATGCCGTGGCCGCTCAAGTACGACATCATCTCGGCCTCGCGTCGCAGGTCACGGCCCGTGCGCGTGCGCTTGACGAGCAAGCCGTCGGACCGGATGAACACGTCCGAGTCCTGGCCGCTCGCGAGATGTTGACGTTGCGCGACGCTGCGCATACCTGCCGTCATGTGACGATCATCATTCATATGATCCAAAGCACAAGGGCCGAACGGCTCTAGTCGCGCTCTTCACCCGTTTGAGCCTGCCGTGCTCGCTTCTGTCACCCTCTTCTCCGTGGAGATCTCGCCCAAGGACCGCTTTGTCACCGTTTATGGCCGCAAGCCAGTGCTGGAGGCGCTGGACGACCCGGCGCTGTCGGTGGACAAGGTGGTGCTCGCCGACACGGCCCGCGGCCCGGCGGCGCGCGAGATCCTCGACGCGGCCCGTTCCCGTGGCGTCGCGGTGCAGCGGGCGACCGCCCAGCGCGTCAAGGTGCTGGCGGGCAACGGAAAGCAGGACCAGGGCGTGCTCGCCGACGTGGTCGCGCCGCGCATGAAGCCGCTGGACCTGGCTCTGGAGTCGGGCTCGTTGCGGTCGGTGCTGGTGCTGGACGGCATCACCACGCCCGCGAACGTCGGCATGATCCTGCGCACCGCGACCGCCGCCGGAATCGACGGCATCGTCGTCCCGCGCCGAGGCGTCGCCTCGATCGATCCCCTGGTGGTCAAGGCCTCCGCCGGGGTGGCTTTCCGCGCGCCCGTGCTGCGCTGCGGCACCGCGGCGGAGGCCTCGGCTTTGTTGCGCGCGTCCGGTTTCCCGCTTTACGCGCTGGATTCCCACGCCTCCGACACGCTTTATTCCGCTTCCTTCGGCGGCCGCGCTGCTTTCGTGCTCGGCAGCGAAACCTCCGGAATCACCGACGACGTCCGCCCGCACATCACGTCGTGGATCTCGATTCCGATGGCAGCGGGTGTGGAATCGCTGAACGTGGCCTCAGCGGCCGCCGTGCTCTGCTTCGAACTGGTGCGCCGGGCTCAGAGCCAGCGGACGTGATAGTCGTTGATCTGCGGGTTGCCGAGCAGTGACGTGCACTCCGCGAACGACGACTCGCCCCTGACCCGGCCGACGGTGCCGAACTGGTCCCAGTAGAACCCCAGCCCGTTGGAACAGTGCGCGACGGCCTGGAACCGGCCGGGGCCGCCGTAGTCGCAGAAGACCTCGACGCTGCGCCCGTTGCGCTGGTACTCGTCATAACAATCGCGCGGCCCCTGCGCCTGCGCGGGTACTGCAATTGCCGTGGCTGCAATTGCTGCTGCAACACAAGCGACAATTCTTCGCATTTTCCGCCCCTATGCATTCGACTACTTGCCCAATCGAACGTAGTGGCTTCACGGAATGACGGGCAATTACGCTGCGGGGTGAATGGTCAATCGCGGAGTGCGATCGCTAGCAGGACTTCCAGCTCCTCGAGGGTGGACTCGGTCGACCGATGGTGGACGCCGACCATGCCCGCTTCCGCCGCGCCCCTGACGTTGATCGCGAGGTCGTCGACGAAGACGCACTCGCTCGGTTCCAGGTTCAGCTGCTCGGCGGTGAGCAGGTAGATCTCGTGTTGCGGCTTCGCCAGGCCGACCTCGCCGGAGATGATCGTGGCGTCGAACAGGCCCTGCCACGCGGTGGGTGGGTGCCACCAGCCGTCGGCGTTGGAGAGCAGGGCGGTTTTGAGGCCACGTTGCTTGGCCTTGCGCAGCGCCGTGAGGAGCGGGGGTTCGGCCGCGTTGTCCTCGCCTGGGTCGGTGAGGACGCCGCCGTAGTCGAGGACCAGGGCTTTGAGCACCTGAGGACGGTACCCACTTTCGTGTGGTTCGTGTCCTGATGCCGCCGGTGGGTCGCCTGGTTCGGCATGCCCCCAGTTGTTCGTCGATTGCCCGCGTACGAGCCTCCGGTCGGAGTGGCTCGCGGGCTGGAGTCCATTCCGCGGCCTCGACCTCGGCCGGTGTGGGTTCCGCCGCCCGAGGTTCCGCCGCCGGATCTGGATGCCGCCCGGTTGATCTGGGTCGTTTTGGAGGTGCTGGACGGGCGGCGGCCGGCTCGGGTGTTGCGGTCGGTTGCCGTGCCCGCGGTGGTGGCCCGGTTGTCGGCTTTGGTCCGGGTTCGGACCACCCGGATGGTTCGGGCGCCTCGGATTTGTCATCCGTCGCGGTTGGTGGCCGAGATTTCGGTGACGGTGCGGAGGGAGGCGAGGGCGTTGGCTGTTGCGGCTCGGGCTGAGCATCGGGATGGGCGGTGGTGGTTGACCACCTTCTCGGTGCTGGAGTGACCTTGCCCTGGTGTCACACGGGCCGGTGCCGGTCATCGCCGCTTC
>NZ_JYJG01000584.1 GCF_000955955.1 Lentzea aerocolonigenes | reverse complement strand
GGGGGGGGGGGGGGGGGGGCGGTGTCGTGCGTGCTTTGGGGGCTTGCGGGTGGGCGTGTGGGCGGTGTCATCGGTTGGGAGGGCGGGTTAGCGCCTAGGTTCGTCGTGTGGAGGATCGGGTTCCCGCTCGGCGGGTCATCGGGCTGGCTGTGCCTGCCCTCGGGGTGTTGGCGGCCGAGCCGTTGTACGTGCTCGTGGACACGGCGGTGGTGGGGCATCTTGGGGCGCTGCCGTTGGCCGGGCTGGCGCTTGGTGGGGTGTTGCTGACGCAGGTTTCCACGCAGCTCACGTTCCTGTCGTATGGGACGACGGCGCGTACGGCGCGGTTGCACGGGGCTGGGCGGCGGCGGGAGGCCGTTGAGGAAGGGGTGCAGGCCACTTGGCTGGCGTTGGTGGCTGGGCTGCTCGTGGTGGTGCTGGGGCAGGTGTTCGCGCGGCCGTTGGCCGAGTTGCTCGCTGGGCGGGGTGGGGTGGCGGATGCGGCGGTCGAGTGGGTGCGGATTGCGTTGTTCGGGGCGCCGTTCATCCTCGTCACGATGGCTGGCAACGGGTGGATGCGCGGGGTTCAGGACACCAGACGGCCGTTGAAGTACATCCTGATCGGCAACGGCATCAGCGCGGTTCTTTGCCCTGCGCTCGTGTACGGGGCTGGGTGGGGGCTTGAGGGGTCGGCCATCGCCAACGTGGTGGCGCAGGTGCTGGCGGCGAGTCTGTTCATCAAGGCCCTCGTGAGCGAGAAGGTGCCGCTCACGCCGCATTACCAAGCCATGCGCGCGCAGTTGGGCATGGGGCGTGATCTTGTCTTGAGGAGTTTGGCGTTCCAGGCGTGCTTTGTCAGTGCGGCTTCGGTGGCGGCGCGGACGTCTGTGGCGGCCGTTGGGGCGCATCAGGTCGTGTTGCAGTTGTGGACGTTCCTGGCGCTCGTGCTGGACTCGTTGGCGATCGCCGCGCAGTCGCTCGTGGGGGCGGCGCTCGGGGCGTCCAACAAGAAGCAGGCTGAGAAGCTGGCGTGGCAGGTCACGCGGTACGGGCTGGTGTTCGGGATCGGGCTCGGGGTCGTTTTCGCCGCGCTGGCAACGGTTCTGCCGCAGGCGTTTACGTCGGATCAAGAAGTACTCGGGGAAATTCCCAACGCGTGGTGGTTCTTCGTTGCGCTGCAACCGATCGCGGGGGTGGTGTTCGCGTTGGACGGCGTGCTGTTGGGGGCCGGGGACGTGAAGTTCATGCGGACGGCGACGCTCGGTAGTGCGGTGATCGGGTTCCTGCCGCTGGTGTGGGCCGCGTACGCGTTCGGGTGGGGGCTGGCGGGCATCTGGACCGGGCTGTCGGCGTTCATGGTCCTTCGGCTGATCGCGGTTCTCTGGCGCACGAAGTCGGGTGAGTGGGCGGTGGAGGGCGCGGTCAGATGACGCCCGAACGGGCGCTGTGTCCGACCTCACGGCATGAAATCGTTACCAAGAAGGTTGTTTAGGCGATGTAACTAATGTCTACCCGCCTCCGACCTGGGAGAGTGCCGTCTTGCCGTCGGTCGATCGCGCCATCCGACTCTCGTGGCTGATCTGGACCACCGCCGTTTTCGTCTACTTCGCCGCCGTCTTCCACCGCACCACGCTCGGCGTCGCCGGGCTGGAAGCGAGTGAGCGGTTCGGGCTCGGACCCGCGCAGCTCGGTGTGTTCACCGTGCTGCAGATCGGTGTCTACGCCCTCATGCAGATTCCGACCGGTCTGCTCGTGGACCGGTTCGGGCCTCGCAAGATCCTCACCGTCGCCGCGCTGCTCATGGGCACCGGTCAGCTCCTCTTCGCCGTGGCTGACTCGTATGCGCTGGGACTCACTGCGCGCGCGGTGCTCGGCATGGGTGACGCGATGACGTTCATCAGCGTGATCCGCATCGTCGCCGCGCACTTCCCGCCGCGGCAGTACTCGCTCGTGGTCGCGGTCACGGCCGCGCTGGGCGGTGTCGGCAACCTCGTCGCCACCGTGCCGTTGACGCTCATGCTCGGCTCGATCGGGTGGACGTGGGCGTTCCTCATCGCGGGCGGTGTCACGGCGCTGTACTCGGTCGTGGCGTTCATCCGGATCAAGGACGTGCCGCACGGCTTCACCGCGCCGAAGCCGGAAACCGTGCCGGTCAGGCAGATCTGGCCCAAGGTGCGGCAGGCGTGGAGCGTGCCCGGCACCCGGCTCGGGTTCTGGGCGCACTTCAGCACCATGTCGACGCCGGCCGTGCTCGGTCTGCTGTGGGGGTACCCGTACCTCGTGCAGGCGCAGGGCATGTCGGCCAAGGCGGCGTCGTCCACGCTCGGGTTGCTGGTCATCGGCGCGATCGTGTCGAGTCCGATCGTCGGCGCGCTCTTCTCTCGCAACCCCGAGTGGCGCATGCCGATCGCGGGCTGGTTCCTGGCGTTCGCGTTCACCGGGTGGGCCGTGCTGCTGCTGTGGCCGGGCGGTCACGTGCCGCTGCCGGTCATCGCCGCCGTGTTCCTGGTGCTCACGGTGGGCGGTCCGATCTCGGGCGTCGCGTTCGCGCTGGCCCGCGACTACAACCCGTCGCACCGCCAGTCCACGGCGAGTGGTCTGGTCAACGTCGGCGGCTTCCTCGCCGTCACGGTGACGGCACTCGGCGTCGGCGTGCTGCTGGACGTCACGGAAAGCCTGCTCAGCCCGCAGACGGCGTTCCGAGTCGCCTTCAGCTTCTGCGTGATCGTGCTGGCGGTCGGCGGCTGGCGGATGCTCGTGTGGTGGCGGCGCGCGCGTGCCGCGGTGTTCGAGGCCGAGGAGCGTGGTGAGACGGTGCCGGTGCAATTGCGGCGTCGTCGCTGGGACGCGCTGCGCGTCGCTTAAGCTTTCGCGCCGTGAAACCCTCTGTTGCACCGGGCCTCGTCGTCGTCGACAAGCCGGACGGCATGACCTCGCACGACGTGGTGGCGCGGGTGCGCAGGATTCTCGGCACCCGCAAGGTCGGGCACGCCGGCACGCTGGACCCGATGGCGACCGGCGTGCTCGTGCTCGGCATCGAGCGCGCGACGAAGCTTCTCGGCCACCTCGCGCTCGACAGCAAGGCCTACCTCGCGACGATCGTGCTCGGTTCGTCCACCACCACGGACGACGCCGAGGGCGAGACGCTGTCCACTGTGGACGCTTCGGACGTCCAGGACGACGCCGTCGCCGCCGAGATCGCGAAGCTGACCGGCCCGATCCAGCAGGTGCCGTCGGCCGTGTCCGCGGTGAAGATCGACGGCAAGCGCGCCTACGCACGGGTTCGTGCGGGCGAACAGGTCGAGATCCCCGCACGGCCCGTCACGGTGCACCGGTTCGACGTGCTGTTCACGCGCCGTGAGGACAAGACGGTGCTCATCGACGTGATGGTCGAGTGCTCCTCCGGCACCTACGTGCGCGCGTTGGCCCGCGACCTCGGCGCCGCGCTCGGCGTCGGCGGGCACCTGGGTGCGTTGCGGCGCACCAGGGTCGGCCCGTTCGACCTGCGCGTGGCCAAGACGCTGGAGCAGCTGGAGGAGACGCCGGGCCTGTCGCTGGACCTCGACGAGGCGGTCGCCACGGCGTTCCCGCGTCGCGACATCGACCCGCAGGAGGCTTCGGCGCTCTCGCACGGGCAGCGGCTGAAGACGGGCGGCATTGAGGGCACGTACGGCGTGTTCGGGCCGGACGGGCACGTCATCGCGCTGGCGAAGGACGAGGGCACCGCGTGCAAGCCCGTGGTGGTGCTGAGCCCGGCTGGATGAGACCGTGACGTACCGGGCGACGAGCCTCCTGGCCGCTGGCTCGAGGGAGTCCACGACCCACCATGCGTGCGGAGGATCGGCTTGCTGGTGTCGAACGTTCTCGACACGCCTGGACGCATCGACCGGTTCCGGGTGAACTGACCAGGCAAGGTCGACTGCGGCGGCCACGGTCGTCGTCGTAGGCTGATCACCGTGCAACGCTGGCGCGGACTAGATCACCTTCCCGGCGGCTGGGGCCGCTGCGTCGTCACCATCGGCGTGTTCGACGGTGTCCACAAAGGCCACCAGGCCCTCATCGGCAGGGCCGTCGAGCTCGCGACCGAACGCGGCCTGCCGTCCGTCCTGATGACCTTCGACCCGCACCCGTCCGAGGTGGTCCGGCCGGGGAGTCATCCCGCCCAGCTCACCACGTTGCGGCGCAGGGCCGAGCTGGTCGAGGAGCTCGGGATCGACCACTTCGTCGTGGTGCCGTTCAGCCTCGAGACCTCCAGGATGCCCGCGGCCGAGTTCGTCCACGAGATCCTGGTCGAGAAGCTCCACGCGGCCGCTGTCGTGGTGGGTGAGAACTTCACCTTCGGGCACAAGGCCGCGGGTAACGTCGCACTGCTGCGCCAGCTCGGGCAGCGGTTCGGATTCGTGACCGAGGGGGCTGATCTGGTGTCCGCAGACGAGGTGACCTACTCGTCGACGTACGTCCGGGCGTGCATCGACGCCGGGGACGTGAAGGCGGCGGCGGAGGCGCTGGGCAAGCCGCACCGGCTCGAGGGGATCGTCGTCAAGGGCGACGGGCGCGGCAAGGACCTGGGGTTCCCGACGGCCAACCTCTCCACGCCGAAGTTCGCGGCTGTTCCGGCTGACGGCATTTATGCGTGCTGGTTCACCGACGCCAAGGGTAAGAAGCTCAAGGCGGCGGTCAGCGTCGGGACGAACCCGACGTTCTCCGGCCGGGAGCGAAGGGTCGAGGCATTCGTGCTGGACGTGGACGAGGACTACTACGGCCAGCGCGTCGCGGTGGACTTCGTCGAACGGCTGCGCGGAATGGTGAAGTTCGACTCCGTCGAGGCGCTTCTCGAAGAAATGCATCGAGATGTAGACCGAACGAGGGAACTGCTGACCGAGTCGTGACCGTCAGATTGGGCGAAGCGGACGTGGGGGCGTCCGCAGGCTGGCAGGATGCGGGTCGGAGTGCGGCTACGGGAGAGGCCAAGGTGGAGGACCACAAGATCGTTCAGCGCAATCTCGCGCTTCAGCGGGAGTGGTACGGGGAGCCTTTGGGCGACCGAGTGCGCCGGTTGGTCGTGGCCTTCAACGTGTCCCAGGCTCAGCTCGCGGACGTGCTCGGGATCAGCGCGCCGATGCTCAGCCAGGTGATGAGCGGCCGCCGCGCCAAGATCGGCAACCCGGCCGTGCTCGCCCGGATGATCATGCTGGAGCGCAAGGTGCTCACGCCGGACGTGGCGACCGGAGCGCCCGAGGCGTTGCAGCGCGCGCTCGACGACGTGCGCGAGTCCAAGCCGACGGTGTCGCGCGACAACCTGCCGGTCAACGGCGACGAGAGCGTCGCGTACCCGGTGCTGCGCCGCGTCGCGGACCGCACCGAGCTCCAGCACGCGGCCGACCTGCTGCACGAGGACTTCCCCGCGATCGCCGAGCTGTTCCGCCGCGCGATCCGGGCCGCCGGCCAGCGTTGAAGTACTTCACCGCGCTCTACCCGCCTCAGCACGTGATCGACGAGCTCGACGCCGTGCTGGATCGCAGCCTCGACCTGGAGTGGACGAAGCCGGAGAAGTGGCACATCACGTTGTGCTTCCACGGCGAAACCGCAGATGAGGAACGCTTCAAAGCCCTCGAAGGCCACGAAGTGCCCGAAATCCGGCTCAAGGACTTCGGCGACTTCCGCGGCAGAGTCCTGTGGGCGGGAATTTGCGGCGATTTAAATCAGTTGGCACGTGCGGCGGGCGCGAACGACAATTGGTGGGCGCACCTGACGGTGGCGTACGGGTACCGGGGGCAACCGATGCCGGAGTTCCTGAGCAGCCCGTGGCAGCCGTCCGAAGCAGTGCTCGTGAGCAGCGCCAACGGCGTCCACACACCCGTCGCCCGGGTGGGGTTGCGCACGTCAGCGCGCCGCTGAGCAGCGTGCCTGATAGCCTTCGCAGTTGGGTCTGGCTGCGGTCCGTGGCGGCCAGTACCGGCTACCCCGGCCAGCAATTCGGCGGGCGTGGGGCCGCACGGACCTGAACAAGTAGGAGAAGTACCTAGTGGCACTGTCCACGGATCAGAAGAAGTCCATCCTCGGCGAGTACGGGCTGCACGACAGCGACACCGGCTCCACCGAGGCGCAGGTCGCCCTGCTGAGCAAGCGCATCGCTGACCTCACGGAGCACCTGAAGCAGCACAAGCACGACCACCACTCCCGTCGGGGTCTTCTGCTGATGGTCGGCCGTCGCCGCCGTCTGCTGAACTACCTGACCAAGGTGGACATCAACCGCTACCGCGCGCTGATCCAGCGCCTCGGTCTGCGCAGGTGATACTTGCC
>NZ_JYJG01000583.1 GCF_000955955.1 Lentzea aerocolonigenes | reverse complement strand
GGGGCGTGGTGCCCCCCGATCAGATTGGCGGGGGTTTGGGGGCAGAGCCCACAGGGGGAAGCACGCAACCGCACGGTCGCCGCCCGCAAGGCGACCACCAGCCCAAATCGCGGTTCGCAACCGCCAGGTAAGCACGGGACTCGCGGTTCGCAACCGCCAGGTAAGCACAAAACGCGCCCACCTACGGACCCGCAACAGGAACCCGCCACCGCGCCAGGGGGACGGCAACAGAACAGTCGCACCCGGACTAGGCTCAACACCCGTGAGCACCGCATACGGCATCGGCCTGGCCACAGTGACCCCGGACGGCACCGTCCTAGACACCTGGTACCCGTCCCCTGCCCTGACCGACGCCCCGGCAGAGGTAGCGGCCGAGGTGGCAGCAGAGTCAGCGGGCCTGACCACCACCCGCGTCTCCTCCGCGGAAATCGCGGAAGCTCTGGGCGAATCAGCGGCAAAACTCCTGGGCGAAGACCCAGAACGCAACGTCGAAGTGGTCGGCGTAAAGGTCACCACCGACCTGACCCAGCCGCCACGGGACACCTACGACGTGTGGCTCAGGCTCCACCTCCTCAGCCACCGCCTGATCCGCCCCCACGGCGCCAACCTGGACGGCCTGTTCGGTCTCCTGACCAACGTCGTCTGGACGAACCACGGCCCCTGCGCAGTGGACGGCTTCGAGCAGACGAGGACCCGCCTGCGAGTCCGCGGCCCGGTCACCGTCTACGGCATCGACAAGTTCCCGCGCATGGTCGACTACGTGGTCCCGAGCGGCGTCCGAATCGCCGACGCGGACCGGGTCCGCCTGGGTGCCCACCTGGCAGCCGGCACCACCGTGATGCACGAGGGCTTCGTCAACTTCAACGCCGGCACCCTGGGCAACAGCATGGTCGAGGGCAGGATCTCCGGCGGCGTGATCGTCGGCGACGGCTCGGACGTGGGCGGCGGCGCCTCGATCATGGGCACCCTCTCCGGCGGCGGCAAGCAGGTGATCAGTGTCGGCGAACGCTGCCTCCTCGGCGCGAACGCGGGCCTGGGCATCTCCCTGGGCGATGACTGCGTGGTCGAAGCCGGCCTCTACATCACCGCAGGCACCAAGGTCACCGGCCCGAACGGCGAGGTCGTCAAGGCCCTCACCCTGAGCGGCCAGAACAACCTGCTCTTCATCCGCGACTCGGTCACGGGCACGGTCCTGGTCAAACCCCGAAAAGGCACTGGCGTCGAGCTGAACGCCGCGCTGCACGCGAACGACTGAGCACAGCCGCTTCAAGGAGAGAATTCAGTGTCTGGGGCCCGGTCTGCTGAGGCAGGCTGGGCCCTTGCCAACTCAGGGAGGTGCACGTGCTGAAACAGCGACTCGAGTTGAACGCTCGCGCCGCCATCGAGCGTGCCCTGGAGGGGGCGCAGTCGGAGGACTCCTTCGTGGAGTTCAAGACGCAGTGGCCGATCGACCACGGCAAAGCGGCCAGGCAGATCGCCGCCCTCTGCAACGCTGCAAGAGGCTCAGAGGCCATGTGGATCGTCGGCGTCGACGAGAAGGGCCGCTACGTCAAGGGCGCGCCGGCCGAGGAGCTGTCGAGCTGGTGGCCCAGGGTGGAGAGCCACTTCGACGGCGTCGCGCCCGGCCTCACCACGGTCGCGTTCGACTGGGCACCGAGGCGCACAGTCGTCGTCCTGAGCCTGCAGACGGACAACGCGCCGTACGTGTTCGTCACGAAGAAGGAGCCCTACAGCAGGGAAATCCCGTGGCGCTCAGGCGAACGCACCCGATCAGCACGACGCGGCGAGGTCCTCGAACTGCTGGTCCCCAAGCTGGACATGCCCGGCTGGGAGTTCGTCAGCGCCCGAGCCACCCTCAGCCAGCACTCGCCGACGCTGCGGTTCGAGGGCGACCTCTACCTGGAGACGAACCAGCCGCTGTCGCTCCCGCACCACCGCTGCCACTCGTACGCCACGTACGGGCTGGACAGCGAGACGGTCGACCTGGCCTTCAGCTTCCGCACCAACACGCGGGACGTGCGGGCGGTCGAGCGGGTCGTCCGGGTCGCGGAACCGGCCGTGCTCCACGTGAGCGCCGATGCCGACGTGGAGCTGGACGCGTTCCAGGACCTGTGGGACCTGCACTGGCACCTGGTGCTGGGCCTCGGGCTGAGCGGCGACTCGATCAGCACGAGCGTCCGGCTCACGACAGACGCGGTGCCGCCCAACCAGTTCACGCGAAGAGTCTGGTCGGCTCTCAAGCCCTGAAGATCAAGCGCTGAGGCGCTCTGCAGCCGCCGCGATCCGCTCATCCGTAGCGGTCAATGCGATCCGCACGTGCTGGGCACCAGCAGGTCCGTAGAACGTGCCGGGAGCGGCGAGAATCCCGCGATCGGCCAGCCAGGAGATCGTCTCCCAGGCGTCCTCACCGCGTGACGACCACAGGTACAGCCCCGCCTCGGAGTGCGACACCGTGAACCCGGCCGCCTCCAGGGCGGGCTTCAGGACCTCACGACGAGCCAGGTACCGAGCACGCTGCTCGACCACGTGCGCGTCGTCCTCCAACGCAGCCCGCATGGCCTCCTGCACCGGCCGCGGCACGATCATGCCCGCGTGCTTGCGCAGCTCCAGCAGGCCCGCGATCAGCTCCGGGTCGCCGGTGATGAACCCGGCCCGGTAGCCCGCCAGCGAGGACGACTTCGACAGCGAGTGCACGGCGAGAACACCGTCGAAAGAGTCCACAACGGACGGATGCAGCACCGACACCGGCGAGGCGTCCCACGGCAGCGCGAGGTAGCACTCGTCGGACGCGACCACCGCGCCAACAGCCCGTGCGGCCTCAACAGCGTCATGCAGCTGCGAAGCGGACAGCACGCGCCCGGTCGGGTTCGACGGCGAGTTCAGCCACACCAGCCGCGTCCCGGCAGGCGGCTTCTCCCCGTCGGCCAGGCGCACCACGGTCGCACCCGCGAGCAGCGCGCCCACCTCGTACGTCGGGTACGCCACGGAAGGCACGGCCACGATGTCGCCGGGACCGACGCCGAGCAGCGTAGGCAGCCACGCGACCAGCTCCTTGGAGCCGATGGTCGGCAGCACCGCGTCGGCGGACAGCCCCACGATCCCGTAGCGCCGCTCGACCGCGGCCACGAAGGCCGCGCGCAGCTCGGGAGTGCCGTGGGTCGTCGGGTAGCCGGGGATGTCGGCGACCGACTGCAGCGCGGACTGGATCACCGCGGGCACCGGGTCGACGGGCGTGCCGACGGACAGGTCGACCACGCCACCGGGGTGCTTGCGCGCCTTGGCGGCGTGGTCGGACAGCGAGTCCCACGGGAAGTCCGGCAGGGCCGGACCTCGGCGGTCGATGATCAATGCCCCTCAGCCTGCGGCTCGAGCACCTTCACGAACTCCGGGTCGGCGGAGACCTTGCCGACCTTCGACGCGCCACCGGGCGAGCCGAGCTCGACGAAGAAGTCCGCGTTCGCCTTGGTGTAGTCCTTCCACTCGTCGGGGACGTCGTCCTCGTAGTAGATGGCTTCCACCGGGCACACGGGTTCGCACGCGCCACAGTCCACACACTCGTCCGGGTGGATGTAGAGCATCCGGTCGCCTTCGTAGATGCAGTCGACGGGGCACTCTTCGATGCACGCCTTGTCGAGCAGGTCTACGCACGGCTGGGCGATCACATAAGTCACTGCGCTCTCCAACTTCTCTGGTCCACACCGCGCAAGCCGGAGAGTACGCGGCACGTTCGAGTATCACCCGGTCAGGCTTGCCTTAGCTGCACGGTGTTCCACGTCACTCCATCAGCTGAGACGGGCTTGGGTCAGGATGAACGCGTGCACACCGTGGATCACCTGGAATCGCTCTGCGCCCAAGCATGGCCCGCCCTGGCAGAAGTCCGGCTAGGAGACTGGTCGATGCGCGCCGCAGACGGGTTCACCGGTCGCGCCAACAGCACGCTGACCTGCGGTGATCCCGGCATGCCGATTCCGGACGCGCTGGCCGCGACGGTTGGGTTCGCGCGCGAGCACGGCATCAAACCCACCGCGCACGTGGTGAACGCCTCAAGCAGCGAACGAGCGATCCGCGACGCGGGCTGGACCGTGGATCTCGATCACCCCGGCGGTGCGGAGTCGCTGGTGATGACCGGTCCGCTGGAGAAGTTCGCCGACGGCGTAGCGGAAAGTCGTGATCTTCCCGGATGGTGGGACATGACGGCCGGATCCGAGGTCACCGCCGCCCAACGGCACGTGCTCGGCTCGAGCGAGAACGTCTGCTTCGCCAGCCTGATCGAGGACGGCACGGTCATCGCGGCCGTCCGGGGTGCCGTCGTCGAGGACATCCTGCACGTCGCCCGCCTCGCCGTGCGGCCGTCACACCGCCGCAAGGGCCTGGCACGGCAGCTGATGGGCGAACTGGCGGGCTGGGGCGTGCAGCAGGGCGCCACGACGTGCGCGCTGCAGGTGGCCGAGCACAACGAGGCGGCGATCCGGCTCTACGAGGAGCTCGGCTGCACCGAACACCACCGCTACCGCTACTGGGTGCCCGCGGTCTCGTAGAGGCCGGGGCGGTTGGCCGCGTTGCGCGCCATCACGGCACCCACGGCCACCGCACCCGTCAGCGCGCCACCGGCGAGCATCAGCAGGCCGCGCCAGTCCTGCAGCAACAAGGCCTGTCCGGAGACGCGGCCCGGCTCGAAGTAGCCGAAGATCATCAGCGTCAGGAACCAGGTGATCAACGGCAGCGCGGCGGACAGCACCCGCTCGGACAGCGAGGCCGCCCACTGCACCAGCAACGGCGTGGTGAGGGCGGCCACCGCGATGGCGATCGGGAACGGGAAGTCCCCCGCCTTCGGCAGCAGCGTGCCGTCGAAGCGCAGGGGCAGGAACATCGTTTCCAGCACGGCGAGCACTGCTGCCTCCACGCACAGGAGCAGCAGTAGGACGACTCGCGCGCTAGCGATCACCCAGTCCTCCGAACAGATCTGTGGCCGCGCCCTCCGCGGAGCCCTTGGCCAGCACGTAGAACTCCGCGCCGACCAGCGGCTGCGCGATGTTGTTCGACAACGCGTACCCGTCGTCCCACACACTGACCTGCGTCGAGTGTGCACGCAAAGCGCGTCGCTTCGCCGTCAGGTGCTCGGACACGTCGACAACCGTTGTGATCTCTTCATCTGGCGTCACCGGCAGCTCGCCGGGCTCGGGCAGCCGGAACGCCTCCGGCACGTTCTCCAGCGCGGCCACCCCGGCGTTCGTCGCGTCGCGGGACGTCACCGCGTAGAACACCCGCTCGACCTCGGAAACGACAGCACACGCGGCCACGGTGATCTCGTGCGCGCGGATGTGGTCCGGGTGGCCGTAGCCACCGAACGCGTCGTAGCTCACGACGACCTGAGGCTTGACCTCGCGCAGGATCTCGACCAGCTGGGCCGTCTGGTCCTCGAGGGATCCCTGGATGAACGCGCGCGCCTTCGCGTTGGACGGCACGTCGACCATGCCGGAGTCGCGCCATCTGCCGATGCCGCCGAGGAACCTGTGGTCCGTCACGCCGAGCGCGGCGCAGGCTGATCTCAGCTCGCCCACGCGGTACCCGCCCAGCTGGTCGGCTGCGTCGGCGGCCAGATGCGCCAGCGCGGGCGGGATGATCTCGCCCTCTTCCCCCAGCGTGCAGGTGACGACAGTGACGTGCGCGCCTGCTGAGGCGTAGCGAGCGATCGTGCCGCCTGTCCACAGACTCTCGTCGTCGGGATGGGCATGCACGAACAGCAACCGTGGTGGGGCAGTCAGCGTCACTGAAACAGAGTAAAGGCCGCCCTCATCAGTTGATAAAGGCGGCCTTTGCTAAGCACCTGTTTTCGATGAAGGGCTCCTTCATCCACGTGAG
>NZ_JYJG01000582.1 GCF_000955955.1 Lentzea aerocolonigenes | reverse complement strand
GATAAAGGCGGCCTTTGCTAAGCACCTGTTTTCGATGAAGGGCTCCTTCATCCACGTGAGGTGGATGAAGGAGCCCTTCATCGTGAGCGTCACACGACCGAGCGTTCCTCCGCGAAGTGGCACGCGGACAGCGTTCCGTCCGGCCCACCGCGCAATTCCAGCTTCGGTTCCTCGGTGGCGCAGATGTCCTGCGCCTTCCAGCACCGCGTCCGGAACCGGCATCCCGACGGCGGATTGACCGGCGACGGCACGTCACCCGTCAGCACGATCCGCTGCCGCTTGCGCTCCTGCTTGGGGTCCGGCATGGGCACCGCGGACAGCAGCGCCTGCGTGTACGGGTGCATCGGCCTGCCGTAGATGGTCTCCCGTTCGCCCATCTCGATGATCTTGCCGAGGTACATCACCGCGACCCGGTCCGAGATGTGCCGCACCACGGAGAGGTCGTGCGCGACGAACAGGTAGGCGAGCCCGAGCCGTTCCTGCAGTTCCTCCAACAGGTTCACGACACCGGCCTGCACCGAGACGTCCAAAGCGGACACCGGCTCGTCCAGCACCATGAAGCGCGGGTTCAACGCGAGCGCGCGGGCAATGCCGATGCGCTGCCGCTGACCGCCGGAGAACTCGTGCGGGTAACGGTTGCGGTGCTCGGGGTTGAGGCCCACGAGCTCCATCAACTCGTTGACCCGCCGCTGCACGCCACCTTCGACACCGTGGATCCGCAACGGTTCCGCGATGATGTCGTTGACCTGCCACTTGGGGTTCAGCGACGCGTACGGGTCCTGGAAGACGATCTGG
Organism: Lentzea aerocolonigenes; assembly: GCF_000955955.1. Classification (GTDB taxonomy): domain Bacteria; phylum Actinomycetota; class Actinomycetes; order Mycobacteriales; family Pseudonocardiaceae; genus Lentzea; species Lentzea aerocolonigenes_A. Next base: position 5,509 of record NZ_JYJG01000582.1, on the reverse strand, counting down.
ATGTCCTTGCGCAACGGCCGCAGCTGCTTGTTCGTCATGGCCGTGAGCTCGCGGCCCTCGAACTTCACCGAGCCCGACGTGGGCTTGTGCAGCTGGAGGATCGCGCGCCCGGTCGTGGACTTGCCACAGCCGGACTCGCCGACCAGGCCGAGCGTCTCACCGGGGTGCAGGGTGAACGAGACACCGGACACGGCCTGCACCGTGCCGATGGCGCGCGGGATGATTCCCTTGCCCCGCACGGGGAACTCCTTGACGAGGTCGGTGACCTCCAGCAGTGGCGCGGTCACTTCGCCTCCTCATCGGAAACCAGAGTTCCGTGTACGGCAGTCACTTCGAGCGACTCGTCGGGGTTGGCCGCGGCGAACACCGCCGGGTTCTCGATCGTGCCGATCTCCTCGTGCAGGAACAGCCGCTGCGGCTGCTCGATCGTCACCAGGTGCTCCCAGCGGTGGCACCGCGTCGTGTGGTTCGCGGCGCCGGCCTCCTCGAGCAGCGGCTCCCACTCGTGACACACGTCCGCGACGAGCGGGCAGCGCGGCGAGAACGAGCAGCCGGTCGGCAGGTTCACCAGGGACGGCGGTGCGCCCTTGATCGGGGTGAGCCGCTTGCCCAGCGTGGCCGGGTTCGGCACGGAACCCAGAAGTCCCACCGTGTAAGGCATCCGCGGCCGTTCGAAGACGTCGTCGACCGGGCCGGACTCGACCACGGTGCCGCCGTACATCACCTGCACGCGGTTGACCATGCCCGCGACCACGCCGAGGTCGTGCGTGATCATCACGATCGCCGCGTCGGTCTCCTTCTGGAGCCTCAGCATCGTGTCGAGGATCTGCGCCTGCACCGTCACGTCGAGCGCGGTGGTCGGCTCGTCGGCGATGATCACGCTGGGGTCGTTGATGATCGCCATCGCGATGACCACGCGCTGCCGCATGCCGCCGGAGAACTCGTGCGGGTACTGGGAAGCGCGCTTGTCCGGCTGCGGGATGCCGACGAGCTCCAGCGCGTCGATCGCCTTGGCCCACGCCGCCTTCTTCGAGACGTCGTGGTGCGCGCGGTAGGTCTCGGCGAGCTGCCACCCCACGGTGTAGACGGGGTTCAGCGACGTCATCGGGTCCTGGAAGATCATCGAGATGTGCTTGCTGCGGAACGGCTGCATCTGCTTGTAGGTGCGGCCGTTCAGCTCCTCACCGCGGTAGCGGATCGAGCCTTCGATGATCGCGTTCTTGGGCAGCAGGCCCATGATCGCCATGGAGGACACGGACTTGCCGGAGCCCGACTCGCCGACGATCCCCAGCACGTCGCCGGAGTTGAGGTCGAACGAGACGTCGCGCACGGCGCGGACGTCGCCGTCGTCGGTCGGGAACGTGACGCTCAGGTTCTTGACCGAGAGCAGCGGTGCGGTGGTGGCAGAGCCGTCGCCGGAGGGCAGGAAGTCCTCCGACAGTTCGGAAACACTCGTCATCAGGCACGCACCTTCGTCTGCCTCGGGTCGAACGCGTCGCGCAGGCCGTCACCGATGAAGTTGACGGCGAGGGAAAGCGACACGAGCACGATGAACGGACCCCAGAACAGCCACGGCCGGTTCAGGAACTGCCCGTAGTTCTCCAGCACGATCACGCCGAGCGAGGTGTCCGGGGGCTGAACTCCCAGTCCCAGGAACGAAAGCGCGGCCTCGGTGAGCACGGCGCTCGCGATCGCCAGCGTGGCGTTGACGGTGATGCTGCCGATCATGTTCGGCACCAGGTGCTTGAAGATGATCCGCGGCGTCGAGGCGCCGCAGGCCCTGGCCGCCTCGATGAACTCCCGCTGTGCCAAGGAAAGCGTCTCACCGCGGGTGATGCGGGCGATCTGCATCCAGGCGAACGACGCGAGCACCAGCGCGACGACGTACCAGCTGCCGGAGAAGCCCTTGACCACGATCGCGGCGACCGCGATCTGCGGGATGATCAGCAACAGGTCGACGAGCCGCATCAGCGCCGTGTCGACGAAACCGCGCAGATATCCGGCCAGAGCACCGAAGATCACGCCGATGGCGGTCGCCAGCGCGGCCACGATCAACGCGATCTGCAACGAGTAGGCCGTGCCGCGCATGAGCAACGCCAGCATGTCCTTGCCGACCTGGGTGGTGCCGAGCGGGTGGGCGCCGCTCATCGGCTGGTAGGACTTGCTGGACACGTCCTCGAAGTCGTAGGTCCAGATGAACGGGCCGAGGAACGCGAACAACACCAGCACGATGAACACGCCGAGGCTCACCATCGCGAGCCGGTGGCGCAGGAAGCGCCCCAGCACGAGCTGGCCCTGCGTGCGGGTCTTGGTGGCGTCGAACTCGTGCGAGTCGGACTGCGGAGCGCTGTTGACCACGCCGCCCTCGGACGCCAGGTTGATGTTAGCCAAGGCGAATCCTAGGGTCGAGGATGCCGTACACGATGTCGGCCACCAGGTTGAACAGCACGATCAGGGTCGCGGTGACGGCGAGCCAGCCCATCAGCATGGGCGGGTCGAACTGCCGCACCGAGCTCACCAGCAGCGTGCCCATGCCGGCCCAGCCGAACACCGTCTCGGTGATGATCGCGCCGGACAGCACAGCACCGAAGTTCAGCGAGAACAGCGTGGCGACGGGGATGAGCGCGTTGCGGAAGGCGTGCCGGAAGATCACCCTGCTCTGCGAGATGCCCTTCGCCCGTGCGGTGCGCACGAAGTCCGAGTGCAGGATCTCCAGCATCGAGGCGCGTTCGAACCGGCTGTACGCGGCGAAGCTGATCAGCATCAGCGCGATCGTCGGCAGCAGGAACGTGCCGGTGTACTTGAAGATCACGTCGCCGAAGCTGCCGCTGAAACCACCCGGCCGCGGGCCCGCGGTGGTGAGCCAGCGCTCCAGCCCCATCGACTCCAGGACGTTGTTGAACTGGATGCCGTAGTTCTTGACGATGACCGCGACGCAGAAGATCGGCATCGAGAACATCAGGAACGCGGTGCTGGTGGCGAGGTAGTCGAAGATCGAGTACTGGCGCACGGCGGCGAGCACGCCGACCGAGACACCCAGTGTGAGAGCGAGAAGTTCGGCACCGATGACCAGTCGTCCGGTGGTCCACAGCGCGTCGGTGACGGCCGGGAAGACAGCGGTCTTGGCCTGTCCGAGGGCGATGCTCTGGCCCCAGTCACCGGACATGAAGTCGGTGAGCCAGTTCCAGTAGCGGACGACGACGGGCTTGTCGAGGCCGAGCGAGATCTCGGCGGCCTTGATGTCGGCTTCGGTGACGTTGGGCCGGAATCGCATCTCCGCCAAGGGGTTTCCGGCGGTGGCGACGAGGACGTAACAGGCGAAGCTGCCGATCAGCAGGATGGGTATGGAGATCAGCAGGCGCCGGATGATGTAGCGGATCACGACGAGCTCCTAGGGGAAACCCGCTCGGGCGGGGCCGGACTCGTGGTCCGGCCCCGCCCGGTCAGGCGTTGCGCACTTCAGGCACTTCAGCCGAGCACGGTCACTTGGTCTGCCACTCGTTGGCGTCCCACAGCGCACCGAAGTAGCTCTGGAAGTACACGCGGTCGAGTCCCTTGAAGGCCCACATGTTCGGCATCTGGAACAGCGGCAGCGAGAGGTACTGCTCGGAGAACGCCACGTCCGCCTCGGCGAAGTACTTCAGCGAGTCGGCGATCGACGTCTGCGAGACAGCGCTCTTGAGGGCCGTGTCGGCCTTCGGCACGCTCCAGTTGGACCAGTTCTGGCCACCACCGGTCTCGTAGATCGACTTCTTCGGGCTCTTGAACGGCGAGCCGGACCACGCGAACAGCGCGACGTCGTAGTCGCCCTGGCTCACGCGCTCGTCGAGGAAGTTGGAGTCGGTGTCGTCCTTGACCTCGATGCCGGCTTCCTTGCACTGGCCCTGGATCAGCTCGACGGTCTGCTTGCGGCGCGGGATGTCGGTGTGGCTGATCCGGAAGGAGGCACGCACGCCGTCCTTCGCGAACACGCCGTCGGCACCCTGCGTCCAGCCCGCGTCGCTCAGGATCTTCTTCGCCGCGGCCGGGTCACCCTTGGCCTTGTCGGCGTAGTTGTCCTTGTAGCCCTCGTCCTTCGGGAAGAAGAGGAGGTTGCCCAGCGGCTTGGCGTCGGCCTGGACCTCGGTGATGAGCTTGTCGATGATGTCCTGGCGCTTGACGCACATGAAGAACGCCTTGCGGATCTCTTCCTTGGCCAGCACCGGGTTCTTCATCTGCAGGTCGAGGTGCTCGAACGAGAGGCCGGGGCCGGAGCCGAACGTGATGCCCTGGGCGCTCAGGCCCTTGAGCTTCGTCGCGGCGTTCGCGTCGGGCTGGGCCATGGAGTTGACGGCGACCTCACCGTTCTCCAGCGCCTGCGCCTGCGCGACGGGGTCCGGGATCGCCTTCAGGATGATCTTCTTCGGACCACCGGGCTTGCCGACCCACTTGGGGTTGCGCTCCAGGGTCACCGACTGGTTCGGCTCGAAGCCGGTCAGCATGTACGGGCCCGCACCCGGCATGAGTTCCTTGGTGAAGCCGTTCCACTTCTCGTTCCAGAAGTCGGCGACCTTCTGGATGTCCGCGGCCGGGCTGTCCTTCTTGATCTTGGTGATGTCCGCGACGCCGGTCTGCTTCTCCAGGATGTGCGCCGGGAGGATGTCCGTGTTGAACAGGTCCTCGTAGTCCGGGTACGGCTCGCTGAAGGTGCCGACCAGGGTCTGGTCGTCCTTGCACTCGGCGGTCATCAGGTCGTAGCCCGTGCCACCGGCCGGCTTGAAGTACTTGCCGCCGTCGGCCTTCTTCGCCTGGCCGCTCTGGGTGAACCACGCCATGTAGAGGTCGTCGCAGTCCCAGGCCTCGCCGTCGGACCAGGTGACGCCCTTCTTGAGCTTCCAGGTCACGACCTGCGGCGACTTCGAGGTGACCTCGACCGACTCGGTCGTGTCCTTGTTGACGATCACCTTGTTGTTGCCGTTGATGATGTGCGTGCCCGGCTGCACGAGAACCAGCGCGAACGTGTTGTAGGACTGGTTCGCGTCCTCGGTCGCGTTGTTGTACGCGGTGAACGGTTTGTCCGTCGACACCACGACCTGGTCGCTCTCCTTGGTGTCCGGAGCGGTGTAACCGTCCGCGGACTCACCACGAGCCGACGCCATGTCCGCGACGCTGGAGTCGCCTCCGTCGGAGTTGTTGCTACCGCCACCGCCACCGCACGCACCCAGCACGAGAGACGCGCTGGCGAACAGCGCGATCGCCGGAAGTGCTTTGGTTCTCCTCATCGACACGTGCCCTCCTAGCACTGGGCGGCCGTGGCCAGTCGGCGTGCACGCCCATAACCGTGATGTGCCATACGCGCCCCGAACCGGCACATCGTGGGCAGCACGGTAAGAACCCGTTGAGGCGGCGGTCACTACCTGAGAGGGCGATCGTGACCCAATGGAAACAGGTTGTAGCGCGGCGCAATGGCCCGATTACCGGGCGCCAGCGTTCGTTGACCGGGCGGGTGAAATTCTGTCAACGACAGCCG
>NZ_JYJG01000581.1 GCF_000955955.1 Lentzea aerocolonigenes | reverse complement strand
CCCGATTACCGGGCGCCAGCGTTCGTTGACCGGGCGGGTGAAATTCTGTCAACGACAGCCGCCGAACGTAGCAACGATCAAATTAGGTCCGCAACGCAATTTCCACTCGCGGACTACTTGTCGAGTCTGCGCCATTCGGGTGCCTGGCTGAGCACGCCCGCGAGCGGGGCGCCGGTGTCGACCCCGGACACCATGGTTGGCAGCACACCAAGAAGATCGACTACCTGGAACAACGGCAACGCGACCGCCTGAGCCTGGATCTGCGGCTCGATCCTGGCGAGCGCGTCGCTCAGGAGGACCTTGCCGTTGAGCGCGGCGTCGATGTCGGTCTGGATCGCCGGGTCGCAGAAGCCGGCCGGGTTCTGCGGACTGGGCGTCCCCCCGTCCGGCGGGTCCACGACACATCCGTACGCACTCGCGAGCCCCGCCGCCGAGTCACCGGCGTCGACCCGCGGCACGACCGCGATGTCGACGTCCTTCTCGACCAGCTGCTTGCTGAAGAGGTCCTCGGCGTTCGGCGTGACGACCTCGGAGTCGATCCCGCGCACGGCCAGCTGCGCCTTGACCCGGTTCGCGATGCCGACGTACGGCTCGACCTTCTCCGGCGCGGCGATCTTCAGCTTGAGCGGCTTGCCGGCCTTCTCCCAGATGCCGGTGAGCGCGTTCTTCGCGTACCCGGCCTCGGTGAGCTGCTGGTCGGCCGCCACCGGGTTAAGCGTGTTGCCCTGGATCGTCGCCTGGTAGCCGGACCGGCTCGGCGGGATCACGTAGGAGTCGGCCCGGTACGTGGCGCTCGGTCCGCTCTGGGTGCCGGACGCGATGAGCGCGTCGCGGTCGAGCGCGGCGATGATCGCCTTGCGGGTCTTGAGATCCTTGAGCTGTTCGGTTTCCGGCCTCAGCAGGACCTGCACGACCTCGTTGCGCGGCACGGGTTTCGTGGTCAGGTCCTTGATCTCCTTGAGCAGGTTGACGTCGGATGCGTCTGCTCGCAGGAGAACCGCCTGATTGTCGCCTTTGGACAGTGCCTCGGTCATCGCCCGGTGCGTGGACCTCCGGATGACGACCCGGTCCAGCGTGGTCGGCACTTCCCAGTACCGGTCGCTGCGTTCGAGGATGACCTGACCGCGCTGCTCGTCGAGGCTGCTCACCTGGAACGGGCCTGCTGTCGCGGGGAAGCTGGTGCTCAGGACGTTCGACCAGGTGCCTGGGGCGTCCTTGAGGAGGTGGGCGGGGAGGAGGTTCGCGAACAGGCTTCGCCAGCCCGGGAACGGCTTGCCGAACGCCACCTCTACTACCTTGCCGCCTTCTCTGGCGCTGACGTTGTTGATCAGGCGGTAGCCCGCTGGGTCGACCACGCCCGGTTCGGTTCGCATCCGCTGCCAGAGGTAGTAGAAGTCCTCGGCGGCCACGGGGGCGCTGTCGGACCAACTGGCGTCTTTGCGGATGGTGTAGGTGACCGTGAACGGGTCGGCCTTGGTGACCTTGGCGCTGACCATGAGGTTGCGGTCCAGCTGGGGGGCACCGTCTGGGCCTGGGCGGAACGGGCTGGGGAGCAGGAGGCTGCTGAGAGCGGTGGTGATCGGGCTTTGTGCGGACAGGGCGTGGGGGTTGTAGCCGCCCGCCACGTCGTCCACGCCGACCACGATCTCGGTGACCTTCGGGCCCGTGGTGGTGATTACCGGGGCTTCTGTTTTGGGGACCAGCGGGGGCGGGGGCGTGTTCGTGCACGCCGCAGTGCTGGCCACTGCGGCGCACAGCGCGGCAGTCGTCAGCACTCCCCCGAGTCGCCTCATGGTCCTCACATTGCCAGAAGGGTGGTTGTCGTGTTCGGGCAACCCGGGTTTTGTCACCTGGGCCACGTTGGTGGACGTTGACCGGTGGTGGTGGGTTGCTTGCACGGTGGGTAGTACGGGTCACCTGGGTGGGTGGTTCGTCGGAGCGCGGCTTTTGTGGGTGGCCGCGCGTTGCGTAGGTGGTGCGGGTGTTTTGGCGTCTGCAAGTACCGAGCCTTTTCCATCTTCATGATCGGGTGCGTTGTTCGAG
>NZ_JYJG01000580.1 GCF_000955955.1 Lentzea aerocolonigenes | reverse complement strand
AGACGCCTCGGCTGCGCCGTCGGTACTGCTCGCCTACGGCATCGCTTGGGCGCCGTTGGGTGCTGGGCTTAGCCCTTTAGGAAGGCTGCGGTTGCTGTTAGGGCGCTTTGGGATGAGCCCGCGTTTTCCACCAGGACCGCGAAGGCCACGTTGCCCTGGTAGCCCACGAACCAGCCGTGTGCGGTGCCGCCGCCTGCTTCTGCGGTTCCCGTTTTGCCGTACAGGTTTGGGATTCCGGCCAGTTGCTTGGCGGTTCCCGAGGTGACTACCTCGCGCATCATGTTGCGCAGCGGTGGGAGCAGAGCCGGTGGCGGTGGGGCGGCCACGTCGTTGGCCGTGGCGGGCTTGCCTCGCATGAGGGTTGGGGTTGGGGTTCTGCCTGAGGCGGCGGTTGCGGCTACCAGGGCCATGCCGAAGGGGCTGGCTACCACGGTGCCTTGGCCGAAGCTGTTCTCCACCAGTTGGGTGCCGGAATCCGCTGGGACCTTGCCCGTGTTGGTGTCGACGCCCGGGATTGTCCAGTCGGCGCCCAGGCCGAAGCGTTTGGCCATGTCCGGGAGGGCGTTCGGTTGCAGTTGGGAGCCGAACTGGGCGAACGTTGTGTTGCAGGAGTAGGCGAAGGCGGTGTGGAACGGGAGGGAGTCGTAGCCGAAGTCCGCGTTCTTGATGGTGCGTTGGCCGATGGTCGTGCTGGCCGGGCAGGGGACTGCGGCGTTCGGTTGCGTCAGGCCCGCGTTCAGGATGGCGGCGCCCGTTACGATTTTCATCGTTGAGCCTGGGGCGTAGCGGCCCACGAACGGGTTGGTGCCGGAGAGGGTCTTGTTCTGGGCCACGGCCAGGATTTCGGTGGTGCTGGTGTCGACGGCGACGATGGCTGCGCCTTGCGGGAGGGCGTCCACTGCTGCTTGGGCTGCCGCCTGGCGGGCCGGGTCGATGGTGACCGTGATCTTTTCGCCTGCCACGGGCTTTTTGCCGTCGAGGGCGGTGAAGGTGCTGCCGGTGGCGATGCCCACTTCCCAGCCGTCGGTGCCTTTGAGGTCGCCTGTTTGGCCGGTGATGGCCTTGTAGATGCCGTCCGGGATGGTGCTCGCTACCAAGGGGTTGCCGTCTCGGCCCAGCAGGGCGCCGTCGGCTAGGGCCTTGCGGTAGGTGAGGGAGGCGCCTTCGGTCAGTTGCGGGTGGATGATCGCCGGGGTCCAGTGGACCTTCCAGCTGCTGGCCGACTTCTGCATCGGGATCTTGATGTCGTACTTCAGCAGGGCTGAGTTCGGCATCGTCCAGGTCACGGAGGCGGCGATCTCCGTGGCGGTGGCGTCCTCCGGCAGTGGTGGTGAGGTGGCCAGGCGGGCTTGGTAGGCCGAGTCGGCCATGCCGGTTTTGGTGGCGCTCAGGGCTTTTGCCGCTGCGTCCGGGGCGTCGGTCAGCTGGGCTGCCGGGGTGGCGTCCGCGCTGAAGAGTTTGTTGACGAAGGACTGGGCCACGTCACCTGGGCGTTCGGCCGGTGGGGCCTTCGTTTCCGAGGTGGCCGGGTCTGAGTTCCAGAGCAGGGCGCCCGCCACGCCGATCACGGTGGCGGTGGCGAGGGCGCCGCTGATCAGGATCCATCTGCGGGTTTTCGGTTCCACGGTTGAGTTCCCCCCAGGTAAGTGCTTTCCCCGGTGGGAGACTAACCGCGGATGGCTGAGAAACCCTGAGGATTTCTACCTATCCGAGCTGCGGGACGCGGGTTTGGTAGTGCTTGAGCAGGTCGGCGTTGGCCGCGTCGCCGCCTTCGACGTTCGCGCTGCGCCAGAGCGGCAGTTGCACGCCGGTCTCGGTGGCCTTGTCGATCAGGCGGACCATCAGCAGGTTCCAGAGGAACGTGGTGGCGACGGTCGAGATGGCGGCGGTGACCGGGGCGTCGACCGGGTAGGTGGAGTCGCCGGGCGGGACGAGGTTGTCCAGGACGACGGTGGCGACTTCGGCCAGGGTGACGCCGGCTCGGCGCGGGGCTTGGGAGCTGGAGCTGACCGAGGTGACGGCTACTACCGGGCAGCCCGCGTCGGCGGCTTCCTGGGCCAGTTCCACCGGGTAGTAGTTGACGCCCGAGGTGGAGAAGACGAAGAGGACGTCGTGCGGGGCGAGGCCTGCTTCGCGGAGGACTTCGCCTGCCAGGCCGCTGCGGCGTTCGGCCGAGGTGCTGCTGATGGCGCCGTGCATCGGGAGCAGTTCCGGGTGGTAGATCGGGCGGACGCAGGCAAGGCCACCTGCGCGGTAGAAGGTTTCGGCGACCGCTGCCAGGGAGTGGCCGGCGCCCGCGGTGAGGAGCAGGCCGTCCGCCTGCACTGCGGCCAGCACGAGCTCGGCCACGTCGTCGAGCGCGGCGGCGTTGTGCTGTTCGACGCGCGTCAGGTGCGTGCGCACGAGGTTGCCGTAGTCGGAGCCGGTCACGGTGTCGGTCGTCATGCGGGTCAGTAGTACCGGATCGCAGGTGACCTCACCAGTAACCCGAGCACCACAAACCTCGATACGCGCGATAACGGGACTCGTGTGGGCAGGGGGTGGGTTGGATCAGGCGGTACTTCTACTTCTGGGTCGTGGTGGCGGCGGTCTTCACGGCTGCCGGGGCGACGAACATCGCGCTGGCGATCACCTACTCCGAGCTGTGGCCGGTGTGGGTGGCGTTGGCGCTGCTCGTGGTGGCTGGTGGTTGTGCGCGCGCGGCGGTGCGGGCGCGGCCGTGAGGCTCCGTACACTCCGGACCGTTGTCCGGCTGAGCGATTATTGGGGGTCGCGGTGAGCGGTAACAGTGTTTTGATCGCGGGGGCGAGCATTGCCGGGCCCGCGCTGGCGCACTGGTTGTGGCGGCGCGGTGCCGAGGTGACCGTGGTGGAACGGGCTGCCGGGTTGCGTCCCGGTGGTCAGGCGGTGGACGCGCGCGGGGTGGCCAGGGAGGTCATCCGGCGGATGGGGCTGGACGCGGAGGTGCGCGCGGCCTGTACGGACACGGCCGGCGCGCACACCGTGGACGTCGACGGGAACGTGGTGCAGACGTTCAGCGCCGAAGACGACGGCGGTGACGGTTTCATCGCGGAGATCGAGATCCTCCGCGGAGACCTGGCTCAGGTGCTCTACGACGACACCCGCGACGGTGTCGAGTACGTGTTCAACGACCGGATCGCCGAGCTCACGCAGGACGCGGACGGGGTCGACGTGACCTTCGCGAGCGGTGAGCGGCGGCGGTTCGACCTGGTGGTCGGGGCCGACGGGCTGCACTCGTCGTTGCGCGGGATGGTGTTCGGGCCGCGTGAGCAGTTCATCCACCACCTCGGGATGGTGCTGGCCTTCTACAGCGTGCCCAACGAGTTCGGGCTCGACCGCTGGTTCCTCGACTACCAGGACCCGGTGACCGCGCGGTCCGCCGGGCTGCGGCCGATCCAGGACGCCACGCAGGCGATGGCCCTGTTCTCCTTCCCCGCGAAGGAGTTCGACATCGACCACCGCGACATCGAGGCGCAGAAGCAGTTGCTGCGCGCGAAGATGGACGGTTTCGGCTGGCTGACGCCGCGCATCCTCGCGCACCTCGACGACACGCCGGACTTCTACCTCGACCAGGTCGCCCAGGTGAAGATGGACCGCTGGTCCTCCGGACGGGTCGGGCTGATCGGCGACGCGGCGTTCTGCGCGTCGCCGATGTCCGGGGCGGGCACCGGACTGGCCCTGGTCGGCGCGTACCTGCTCGCCGGAGAGCTGGCCGCCGCCAAGTGGGACCCGGAAGCCGGGTTCGCCGCGTACGAGGAGCGGATGCGGCAGTTCGTCGCGGACAACCAGGAGATCGGCCGGCTGCACGCGCAGAGTCGTGCGGTGCCCCAGGCCGAGATCGAGCCGGGTCCCGAACCCGACATGGACGCGCTCATGGCGCTGGTGGACCGTGCGATCAACGGTCTCGAGCTGCCCGACTACGCCGACGTGCCCGACTCACGCCAGTAGTTCCACGCCGAGCGCCGAAGCGGTGTGGAGCACGGAGTTGCGGTGGCGTTGAGCCACGGCCAGGCCCGCGTCCCTCAGCACGGAGGCGTGGGCGCTGGCCGAGGCCGCCGAGATGCCGAGTCTGCGCGCCAGTTCGGTGGTGGTGCAGCCGCCCGCGATGACTTCGAGGGCGGCCGCGCGGGTGCGTCCGAGCAGGGCTTCCAGCGAGCGTTTCCCGGTGGTGGCGACGTGCAGGTCCCGGGCGATCGGGTAGACGAGGACCGGCGGGTGGCGCTGGTCGCGGAGCATGATCGGGCGTTCCCAGCAGAAGTACGACGGGACCAGCACCAGGCCCTGGCCGTGCAGGTGGACGTCGCGTTGCGGGAAGCGGGACTCGATCCGCAGCACGGGCGAGACCCAGGAGATGGTCGGGTGCAGGGCCGAGAGCATGCCCTCGCCGCCGCCGTCCAGAAAGGAACGTGCCCGCACCGCGCGGTCGGCGTCGACTCCCGCTCTGATCTCGTCCCAGAACGGAGCCAGCGCGTGGCGGTGGTAGGCGCGCAAGGCCTCGCCGAGGGAGTCCAAAGTGGCCACGTCGCCGCTGGCCAGCAGGTGGGTGCGCGGGTCTCGGTGCGGGCCGTCCAGTTGGGCGAGGTCGGCGCGTAATGACTCGACGGGTGTGCTGAGCACGGCGTCGATGCCCGCGTCGATGGCACAGGAACCCGCGGTGGGAGTCAGGAAGTCGGGGGAGTAGCCGACAGGCGGCGCGAGCTGCATGAGCCAGCGGGCGTCGTCCGGCAGCGTCGTGCGCACGTTCGCGCGCCACGCGCCGAACACCGGGGTCGCCGAACGCTGCCGCAGCACGTGCAGGCTCAGCAGGATCTCCCACATCGGGTCGGGACCAGGGGCGATCCGCACCCTCACCAGGTCCTCCGCCGTGAAGTGGACACGCAGCACGGCAAGCAGAGTGGCACAGCGTCTCAGGCCTTGTACCGGATTCGAGACGACTCAGCCGAACGGTCCAAACCACCCCACTCTGCGTGGGCGTGAGTACTCTTACCTGGCTTTTTAGGACTTGGCCGAATGTGGTGGCGAGCCTTTACCGCGAGCCGACAAGCTTTCGCCGAGCGCCGCGCCAGGGGTTCGGCGCCTCCACTGAGGGGATCTGAAAGATGAAGCTTGCGAAGATCACCGGGGCGGTCGCCGCGGTCGGCGTCGCGATGACCATCCTGACCGCGCCGGCCATCGCCGCGCCCGGCGAGAACGTCATCCCGGCCGCCGCCGAGCTCGGCATCCAGGGTGAAGGCGTGCTGCCGCACCAGTTCCAGGTCCAGAAGACCGGTTACTGGTGCTCAGCTGCCGCCGCCCGCATCGCCCTGACCGCGCGAGGCAAGTACATCGAGCAGTCCACGCTGGCCTCGTTCATGAAGGTCACGACCAACGGCCTGCCGAACATCAAGAACCTCGAGAACGCCCTCGACCACTACACCGGCTCGACCTACTACCAGGTCAAGCAGTGGTCGACGGACGCGCAGCTGCTGACCAAGCTCAAGGCCGACGTCGTCTACAACGCGAACCGCGGCCACGCCGTCGTCATCAACGTGATCCGCCTGAACGGCCGCAACTACTCCGGCGGCCACTACGCGACGATCGTCGGCTACCGCGCCGGCGGCAACGAGTTCGCCGTGTCCGACCCGGCCTACTCGGGTGGCGGGCTCGCGTGGCTGAGCGCGTCCAACGTGTCGTCGGGCATCAAGCTTCGCCGGTACGTCGCTTAAGGTCCTCGGGCTTGTCGACGTCCGCACTGTCCGCCACGTCAGCGCATTCGACGTGGCGGACGGTGCTGGCTTTGAGGTAGTCCCGCGCGCCTTGGTCGCCTGCTGCCGAGGCCATCACGCCCGCGAAGTGGTCGCTGCCGATCAGTACCGGGTGGCCGATTTCGCCGTGGTAGACCGCGCGGGCGAGGACTTCCGGTTCGGCGAGAGCCATGAGGCGGTGGAGCGCTTCGACGGTGACCCCGGGGGTGTCCACGGGGAGCACGACAACCGCTTCGACGATGCCGATGGCGTGCAGTCCGGTTCGCAGCGACGAGCCCATTCCGGTGTCCCAGTGCGGGTTGTCGACGACGGTGACGCCGTCCAAAGAGGCCGCTGCGCGCACTTCGTCCGCTTTGGCGCCGAGGACGACGACCACTGGATCGCAGCCGGCGGACTTGAGGAGTTCGGCCGCTCTGTCGACGAAGAGCTTGCCGTCCAACGGGACAAGGGCCTTGGGGGTGCCGAACCGGCGGCCGGCCCCCGCAGCTAGCAGGAGGCCGGCCACGCGCATGGCTTCAACCTTAGTGGCGCGACCCGGAACGTTGGCGGGTGATTCACGCTCAGTGGGAC
>NZ_JYJG01000579.1 GCF_000955955.1 Lentzea aerocolonigenes | reverse complement strand
GGGGTTAGCGGCTACACAATAGGGTGAATCCGCAGGTCAAGCCAGGTTTCATAGGTGCCGTGCGTCGCTTTTCTCTCTTGTGCGCAACTCGCGCCTGGTGACCACCTACGACCCTGATGACAATCGCACGCAAATGGACCACGCCCCGCAACCACCTACGCAAGCCGACCCGACAATTCGGTCCGGCACACGCCCGACGAAGGAGGGCATGTGCCGGGTCGGCGAAGCCGTGCCCTGAACCGCAACCCCAAGGCATGCTGAACAACATGGACTTCGTGATGCTCCACGGCACCACCCAAACCCCAGCCTGCTGGCACCCGCTGCAGTCGATCCTTCACCACGAAGGCCACCGCACCTTCGCAGCCGACCTCACCGACGAAGACGACTGGCAAGCCGAGGACTACGCCACCGAAGTCCACCGCCAGTTCCCAGAAACCCACACCCCGACGATCATCGCCCACTCCGGCGCCGGCCTACTGGTCCCAGCCACCGCCACAAAACTCAACGCCACCCACATCGTCTGGATCGGCGCCCTGATCCCAGACCTGACCGGCACCATGAGCATGATGGAAGAACTCACGCACCACGGCGAGGAGATCTTCCCGCCCGAGTGGTTCCAGTGGTCAGGCGCCGACCTGCTGACCGACCAGGCCGTCAGCGCGTACTTCCTGTTCCACGACTGCGACCTGGAACAGCTGAAGTTCGCCCTCACCACCCTCAGACTCTTCCAGCCGCAGGGCGCGTTCAACCAACACCACAAGCACAACAACCTTCCCCGCAGCACGGTGATCGTCCCGAGACAGGACCGCGTCATCCGCCCGGACTGGATGTGCCGAGCCGCAGAAGAACGGCTCGGCACCCAGCCGATCGAGATCGACGGCGATCACTGCCCGCACATTCCACGCGCACAGGAGATCGCCGAGATCATCCTCAGGCGAGCGTGAGCGCGTAAAGCTGCACCCGCGCGTCATCAGGCAACGTCACCGAACGAACGGTCTTCGAAGCGTCCAGCCGCAACGACTGACCGAACAAGCGCACCGGCGGTCCGTCCACGCCTTTCCCGGCCTTGATCCGGTGCGGCATCTCCAGCACCGCCGGACCACCGCCCGCCCAGTCCGGTACCGACGCAGCGACCTCGGCCGACGTTCCGTCCGTGTACCAAACGGTGAACGCGGCGGACGCCGGCCCGTTGTACGACGCCCCGACGACGTGCAACCACGAGAACTGGCCAGGAGGCAACAACAACCCCTGCCCCCGAGCCTCGACGAAGTTCGGCGCGGTCCCGGCAGAATCCGGTGCCTGGTACGTGATCCCGCCCCACGTCACCGGACCGGCCGCAGGCAAGAGCGCCGCGTCATAGCTCCAGCCGCCACCGTCGAAGTCGCCGGAAGCAGGATCAGCAACGGTCGCCGTGCCGTCGTGGTTGCGTTCCGGCCCGACGTCCACCGCACACGTCACAGCGAGCGCGCACACCGCGGCCGGCTTCACCTCGATCACGGCCTTCACCGTCACCGAATCCACCACCACCGACACCTCGTACTTACCAGCAGCGACGCCCGCAGGCACGGTCACCGTCAACGGCACGGTCTTCTGCGTCGGCTGATGCCGCGACACGATGACGAACGGCTTCGCGCCATCGACCTTCCACCCCGCGGGTGCCGTGACCGACGGCCGGACGGAAACAGCGGCAGGCGACTGCGCCAGCACGTCCAGTTGCAAGGTCAGCGACTGCGCGGCGTCCGAGGTCGGCATCACGACCGAGGAGTTCCGCAGCGAAGCCGACAGCGCACGCCGCGAGTCCACGTTGCCGTCGTTCAGCGAAGGCGGCTCGTCGGAACGCCCGGTACCCCAGGACGAAGGCTTCGAGGAAACCTCGTAGGAGAGCTTCCCGCCGTGCGCCAGGGAGGACCAGTCGAGCCACGTCTTGCGGACATCACGCCCGTTCATGGACGCGCTCTGCACGTACCGCACCGAGTCGGACACCCCCGGCGCCGAGATCACCAGGTTGCCGCCCTGCGACCCGTGCTGTCCGATTCGGACGGTCGCGGACGGGAACTGCGGTGAGGACAGCGCCAGGAAGTCGCCTCCGCTGAACGTCGGGTACATGCCGAGCGACGAGAAGACGTACCAGGCCGACATCGTGCCCAGGTCGTCGTTACCGGTCATGCCGTCCGGACCGGTGGTGAACAACGTCATCGCCGCTCGTACCACGGTCGCCGCCTTCCACGGCGTGCCCGTCCACAGGTACATGTACGGCGCGAGCAGGTCGGGTTCGTTGTTCGGGTTGTAGGTGGGCTTGCCGTAGTAGTCGTACGGCTGGGTGATCCAGTCCTGCCGAACGGTGCCGGCCGGGTCCGTCAACAGCTTGTCGTAGACGAAGAACGAATCCAGCCGCTTCTCCGCGGCCTGACGACCGCCCATCAGCGACACCAGCCCGGCCGGATCCTGCGGAACCAGCCACTGGTACTGGTAAGCGCCACCCTCGTGGAACTGGTGTGACGCGTCGACCGGGTTGTACGGCGTCAGCCAGGTGCCGGCGACCGTGCGCGGCCGGAACTGACCGATCGACGAGTCCCACAGGTTCCGGTACCACTGACCACGATCCGCGAACAGCCGCGCGTCCGAGCGATGCCCCAGACCACGAGCCATCAACGCCAGCGAGGCATCAGCCGCCGAGTACTCCAAAGTGGCCGACGCCGGGTGCACGCAGTCGTTGTCACCACCCTTGTGCGCGCAGTCCGTGCCCAGCTTCAGACCGGACGGTATGTAGCCGCGATCCGAGTAGTACGCCACGCCGGAGCGTCCGTTGTAGGGCGAGTCAGCGGGCGGCAACGACAAGGCGTTGGTGCGCAACAGCTGGTACGCCTCCTCCTCGTGCCCCTTCAAAAGACCCTTCGACCACGCCTCCACCAGGAACGGCGTCACGGGGTCGCCGGTCATGATGTTGGTCTCGGACGACGCCAGAGCCCAGCGCGGCAGCCATCCGCCGTCACGCCCACTGGCCACAACGGACAGTGCGACATCGCGAGCCACGCCAGGTTCGAGCATCTGCAGCAGCTGATTTTGCGGCCGGTACGTGTCCCACAACGAGAAGTTCTGGTACGGCGTGTAGCCAGAGGCCGTGCGAACTCGACCGTCGAAGCCCATGTACTTGCCGTCGACGTCACCGGCGAGGTTCGGGTGCAGCACCGAGTGGTACAGCGCGGTGTAGAAGGCGACCTGCCGGTCCCGAGCACCGCCGGACACCCGCACGGCGTCCAGCTGCTTGCGCCACACGTCACGAGCAGCCGCCACCGTGGCGTCGAAGTCGAAGGCAGGAGCCTCCGCCGCGAGGTTCTTCCGCGCACCCTCCAGCCCGGTGTAGGACAGGCCGACCTTCAGCACGACATCGCGGTCGGCAGTGGCGTCGAACGTCACCCACGCGCCGTTGCCACCGGTTCCGGCAGCATCACGAGCACCCGCCGTGGGAACGCTCCCCCGCCACGCGCCGAACGCCGAGAACGGCCGGTCGAACGTCGCCGTGAAGTACACGGTGTGCTCGTCCTTGCCCGCGCAGAACCGGCCGTTGCGCACCCGGCCCTCGATGGTCCGGTCGCCGACGACGTGGATCTCCGAGTCGAGCACCGTCTGGTTCGAGCGCCCGGTGTTGAACAGGACGTTGGCCGCGGCAGAGGAAGGGAACGTGTAGCGCTGCCAACCGGTCCGCTGAGTGGAACTGAGCTCGGCGTTCACCCCGTAGCGGGACAGCCCGACCCGGTAGTAGCCGGGCTGCGCGGTCTCGTCCGAGTGGGTGAACGGCGACTTGTAGGCGTTGATGTCAACGTTGTCGACGGACCCGACCGTCGGCATCACGGGCAGCTCGCCCATGACGCCGCAGCCCACGCCCGACAGGTGTGTCTGCGAGAAGCCGTAGATGGAGGTGGCCTTGTAGTCGTACCCGCCCTGACCTCCCGTATCAGGGCTGACCTGCACCATCCCGAACGGCACCGAGGCACCGGGGAAGGTGTTTCCGAAGTTCTGCGTGCCCACGAAGGGGTTCACCAGTGACGAGGGGTCTTCGTCCGCCTGTGCTGTTTGAGCGAGGGCGGCGTGAGCAGGAACTGTTAGACCCAGTAACAGCCCGACTACAACCAGTGTCCGCATGGAGGCAGTATTGTCTGATCGTCGCCGCCCCGACACCCATCGGAGGTCGGCGATGCGCGCACTGGCCGCAGCGCTGTTGCTTCTCGTCGCTTTCACCCAACCGGCACAGGCCGCTCCCGTGCTCGACACCGTCACCACGGCGAGCGTCTACGGCTGTCTGCGCACCAACGGGGCGGGCGTGTACGACGCGACGGTCAACAAGACGTTCGTGACGTACTCGGGCACGAAGCACGACATCTACGTGAAGGCGTTCGACCACACCGCGAACACGTGGTCGGCGGCGGTCAAGGTCGCCACGCTGAACCTCACGCACGACAACGCCTACCACGACTACCCGATCCTCACGCAGCTCGGCGACGGCAGGCTCGCGATCTTCCGCGCCACGCACACGACGTCGCTGCAGTTCTACACCGCGCCCACCGCGCACTCGATCACCGGCACGTGGACCGCGAAGACGATCTCCACCGACAAGAACACCTACCCCGAGCCGGTCGTCATCGGGAACACGATCCACCTGTTCTACAGCCACAACACGGATCTGTCCCACCCGTACCGCACGTACAAGATGATCAAGTCGACGGACAACGGCAAGACCTGGTCCGCGCCGAAGATGCTCATCGACTCGGGCCGCACGGCCGACAAGTACGCCGAGGTGTACGCGTTCGGCGTGACGCAACGCAGCGGCCGCGTCTACCTGACCTGGTCGATGCACGGCGGCCCCAAGGGCCACAACGGCGGCGGCAAGAACATCTACGTCGCCTACTTCGACACGGCGTCCAGCACGATGTTCACGGTCGGCGGCGCCACGCTCGGCAACACGGTCGACGCTGCCGACCTCGACAAGACCCGAGTCGTCACCACGAACCCGCTCGACCTCCCCGCCGGCAAGGACCTGCCGGAGGAGAACCCGGTGACCGTGCCGCTGAACGACGGCTCACTCGTGCTGGGCTACGGCGTGCACACCAGGACGAGCGCCAAGATCGTGCTCTCCCGGTTCGCCGGCGGCGCCTGGAGCTCCACGACCGTCGACACCTCGACGTCGTTGTTCAAGGACCTCGTCGCGACCGGCAACGGCGTCGACTTCTCGTACGCCAGCGCGGACCGGAAGCGGCTGCTGGTCAAGTCGTGGGCGCCGGGTGGGAGCGCGACCACCAAGCACGACCTGACGGTGCCGTACTCGGCCGGTGCGGACACGACGTTCTACGCGAACTTCGTGGAGAACCGGCCGAGCGACCTGGTCGCGAACACCATCGACTACGAGACCCGCAAGACCAACCACACGGGCAAGTGGCCGGTGTTCAGCATCAGGAACTAGTGGTGTGGCTCGGAACGTTGCCGGGGGAATGCGCGGTCAGACGGGCGCATCGTGGTGCCGCCCCCACGTCCTCGTACTGGTTGTACGGGGGCGTGGGGGCGGTGCCGCGAGGTGCCCTGCTGAGCGTGGATTACCTCGCCGACGTTCCGAGACGCGCCACTAGCAGCGCTTGCCGGTGTAAGCCGTGTAGTTGTCGGCTTGCTGAACGCTGACGAGGCCGTACGCGGCCGTGCACTCGGACAGGGTGTTGGTGCCCTTGCTCCACAGCTCCACGGGGTGGAACTGGTCGCTGTTCCACCCCTGGTGCTCCGGTGTGCGGTCGCTCGGGCTGCTGTAGACGGCGATCGAGGTCTGCGTGCTCCAGTCACGACCCGTCGCGCGGAAGCTCTCCCAGATGTAGACGTACGCGTAGTTCTTCCCGCAGCCGGCGAACTGCTTGACCGACGCGATGTTGTCGCCCCGCCACTTGATGTACGCGGTCGCGCCGATCTGCGCGGCGCTGGAGCACCCCGGCGGGGTCTCGGCGTTCGCGATCCCCGGGAAGACGAAGCCCAG
>NZ_JYJG01000578.1 GCF_000955955.1 Lentzea aerocolonigenes | reverse complement strand
CCCCCTCTTCATGGCGGATCAGCAGCGCTTTCCGGTGTACTTGAAGTAGGTGTAGTCCTGCGCGACGCTCACGGACCCCCAGGCGGCGGTGCACTTGTCCAGCGTGTTGGTCGGGCTGCTCCACAACTCCTTCGGGTCGTAGGGGTTGCTCTTGCCGCCCTTGTGGTCGTTCGGAGTCGTGTCGCTCGCGCTGCTGTAGACGGCGACCGCGGTCTCGGTGATCCAGTGGTGACCCGAGTTGCGGAAGCTCTCCCACATGTAGACGTAGGAGTAGTTCGAGCCGCAGCCGGCGAACTGCTTCACGGACGCGATGTTGTCGCCCCGGAACTTGATGTACCCGGTCGACCCGATCTGCGCGGCGCTGGCACATCCGGGCGGCGTCTCGGCGTTCGCGATCCCCGGGAAGACGAAGCCCAGCAGCAC
>NZ_JYJG01000577.1 GCF_000955955.1 Lentzea aerocolonigenes | reverse complement strand
CCCTCTCTTCATGCGGGGGATCATCACCGGTCGCGCTGACAACTCCCTGACACCGGAGTAAGCAGGAGGTATGCCCGTACAGCTCAACCACACCATCGTCCACGCCACCGACCAGGAGCGCTCGGCCCGCTTCCTCACCGAGCTCTTCGACCTGCCGGACCCGGTCCGCTTCGGCCCGTTCCTCGTCGTCGAGGTCGCGAACGGGGTCTCGCTCGACTACATGACCAGCAACGGCCCGATCCACAGCCAGCACTACGCCTTCCTGGTGACCGAGGACGAGTTCGACCAGATCTTCGGCCGCATCCAGGAGCGCGGCCTCGACTACTGGGCGGACCCGTACCGCAGCCGGCACAAGGAGATCAACCACAACGACGGCGGTCGCGGCGTCTACTGGGACGACCCGGACGGTCACGCGCTGGAGATCATCACCAGGCCGTACGGCTCAGGAGCCTAATGGTATAGACCAAAGGTTCCACGACCGACTCCTCCGATGCTTTGGTGCCCTGCGCAACCGCAACGTGGGCGCGCGAGGCTCAAGAGGAGTTGGTCGTCATGGCAAGAAGCCGTCTCGTGACACTGGTCGTCGCCCTGCTGGGCGTGCTCACGTTCGTCCAGCCGGCATCGGCCGCGCAGTTCGTGCTGACCCAGGCCCAGTTCGACCAGATGTTCCCGAGCAGGAACAGCTTCTACACCTACAGCGGCCTCACGTCCGCGATGAGCGCGTTCGGAGCGTTCGCGAACACCGGCAGCGACACGGTGAAAAAGCAGGAGCTCGCCGCGTTCCTCGCCAACGTCCACCACGAGAGCGGCGGCCTCGTCCACATCGTGGAGCAGGACACGTCCGTCTACTGGACCTACTGCGACTGGAGCCAGTCCTACGGCTGTCCGGCCGGACAGTCCGCCTACTACGGCCGCGGCCCGATCCAGCTGTCGTGGAACTTCAACTACAAGGCCGCGGGCGACTACATCGGCCAGGATCTGCTGAACAACCCGAACCTCGTCGCCACCAACGCGACGACGGCTTGGAAGACCGCGCTCTGGTACTGGAACACCCAGACCGGGCCGGGCACCATGACCCCGCACAACGCCATGGTCGACTCACGCGGCTTCGGCGAGACGATCCGCAGCATCAACGGCGCCAAGGAGTGCAACGGCGGCAACCCCGCCCAGGTGCAGAGCCGGGTCGCGAAGTACCAGGAGTTCGTCGCCGTCTTCGGAGTCTCCGCGGGCAGCAACCTGTCCTGCTGAGCGAAGTTCCGGTTTTTAAAAGGTATAGACCACCTCTTGTGCTCGGAGTGTCGGCCCTGCCACCGTGAAAGCGGTAACACACAGTGGGCGCGCAGATGCTCTGAGGAGTTGGTCCCATGTTCGGAACACGCGCCGCCGCCCTGATCGTCGCGCTGATCGGCGTCTTCACGCTCGTTCAGCCGGCGACGGCGGCGCCGTTCATCGTCTCGGAAGCGCAGTTCAACAAGATGTTCCCGTCGCGGAACAGCTTCTACACCTACAGCGGCCTGAAGTCCGCGATGAACTCGTTCAGCTTCGCGAACCAGGGCAGTGACACGGTGAAGAAGCAGGAGTTCGCGGCGGCGATGGCGAACTTCTCCCACGAGACCGGCGGGCTCGTGTACATCAAGGAGATCAACCAGAACGGCGACTACTGCGACGAGAGCAAGCCGTACGGCTGCCCCGCCGGAGCCAAGCAGTACTACGGCCGCGGCCCGATCCAGCTGTCGTGGAACTTCAACTACAAGGCGGCGGGCGACTACATCGGCCAGAACCTGCTGGCCAACCCGAACCTGGTGTCCTCCAACGCGACCATCGCGTGGCGGACCGCGCTCTGGTACTGGATGACGCAGACCGGCCCCGGTTCCATGACCCCGCACAACGCCATGGTCAACTCGCGCGGCTTCGGCGAGACGATCCGCAGCATCAACGGGTCACTCGAATGCGGCGGCCGCAACCCCGGAGCGGTGAACAGCCGCGTGTCGAAGTACAAGCAGTTCACCGGGATCATCGGCGTCGCACAGGGCGGCAACCTGTCCTGCTGATGCTCTGACAGAACTGGTCTAGACCCTTGACTGGTCTGGACCACTGGTGCCAATCTCAGCGTTGTTCACATCCTTGATTCCTAGGGCGCGCAGACTCCAGGAGTGGGTGACCTTGCTGAGAAAACGCATCTTGGCGTCTATCGCGGCAGGTGTGATGGCGGCGGCCATGGCCGTCATCGCACCGACCGCGTCCTCCCAGGCGGACGTGACCGCGCAGGCGTGCACGTACACCGACTGGGTCCAGGGCCAGTGGTACACCACCGGCTCGATCGTGAAGTTCGAAGGCAGCTACTACATCGCCGAGCACGACAATCCCGGTTACAGCCCAACGGTTTCCACCTGGTACTGGGATCCGACCAGCTGTGACGGCGGCGGAGGTGGCGGCACCTGCACGTTCACCGACTGGGTGCAGGGTCAGTGGTACGTCACCGGCGCGATCGTGCGGTTCGAAGGCAACTTCTACATCGCCGAGCACGACAACCCTGGTTACAGCCCCACGGTTTCCACCTGGTACTGGGATCCGTACAACTGCAACGGCGGTGGTGGCGGAGGTGGCGGAGGTGGCGGCGGTAGCTTCGTCGTCAGCGAAGCCCAGTTCAACCAGATGTTCCCGTCGCGCAACGGCTTCTACAGCTACAGCGGTCTCGTCACGGCGATGAGCGCGTTCCCCGCGTTCGCGAAGACGGGCAGCGACACCGTGCAGAAGCAGGAAGCGGCGGCGTTCCTCGCCAACGTCTCGCACGAGACCGGCGGCCTCGTGTACATCGAGGAGATCAACAAGAACAACGACCTCTGCGACGAGAGCAAGTCCTACGGCTGCCCCGCCGGCACGTACGGCTACTACGGCCGCGGCCCGATCCAGCTGTCGTGGAACTTCAACTACTACACGGCGGGCCAGGCGCTCGGCATGGGCAACGACCTGCTGAACAACCCCGGCCTGGTGGCGAGCAACGCCGCGATCTCGTGGAAGACCGGTCTCTGGTACTGGATGACGCAGACCGGCCCCGGCACCATGACCGGCCACAACGCGATGGTCAACGGAGCGGGCTTCGGCCAGACGATCCGCAGCATCAACGGGTCGCTCGAGTGCGATGGACGCAACCCCGCGCAGGTGCAGAGCCGCGTGTCGAAGTACCAGCAGTTCACGTCACTGCTCGGCGTGCCGGCAGGCAACAACCTCTCCTGCTAGAACCGCGAGAAGGGCGCGCACGAGTCCGTGCGCGCCCTTCTCGTACTAGGCGACGAGCTGTTCCTTGACCTGGGCCAGCGACGGGTTGGTGAGCGCCTTGCCGTTCGGGAAGTGGACGGTCGGCACCGTGCGGTTGCCGCCGTTCACCTCCATCACGAAGTCGGCCGCGCCCGGCGTCTCCTCGATGTTGATCTCGACGTACTCGATGCCTTCGCGGTCGAGCGAGCTCTTCAGAATGCGGCAGTAACCGCACCACGAGGTCGAGTAGACGGTCAGCTGGTCGGGAGCCATCAGGCGCACTCCTCATCGAGGTCGGAAGAAGTCATCAGTATCAACACCCGACGAGTGGCGCTTCTTCCCAGGGCGGTCCAGGTCACTTGAGGAGCTTCGACCCCGGCCGCTGCGACTCGAAGTCCAGCTTCGCCCAGTTCTTGTCCTTCGGCACCGACAGGATCCGCGCCTCGTCCAGCAGCCCGTCGAACGAGCGCTTGCGGCTGTTGCCACCCGCGGTCTTCTCGTTGTTGCCGATCGTCACGGGCTCGGTGCCGGCGGTCTTCCACGCGTTGGTGTCGGTCTTGCCGACCTCCAGCTTGCCGTTGATGTAGTAGTAGGCGTTCGGCTTGTCGAGCACGAAGACGAAGTGGTACCAGGTGTTGTTCTTGACCTTGGTGTAGCCGCCGGACGGCAGCGGGCACCAGTCGTAGTTCGCGACGTCGACGCACGGCTCGGTCTGGTCGCCCTCGCCGAAGTAGTGGATGCGGAAACCGCTCTCCCCCTTGGAGAACATCGCGATGTACGCGGCCGGGTGCGTCTTCGCGTTGGACCAGACGGAGAACGTGCCCTTCGACGGCAACGGGTTGAACAGGCCACTGGTCTCGCTGCCGGGGAGCAGCACGTACTCGCTCTTCGAGCGGTTGAGCGACAGCGCGTTGCCGACCACACCCGCGCCCGTGGCGTCGCCGGTGATGTTGACGCCCTTGCCGTTCAGGTTGCCGGCCGAGTCGCGGTAACCGGCGGCCGCGCCCTTCTCGGCCAGGTGGTGGGCCGTGACCCAGCCGTCGGCCTTCGGGAACACCTTCGTGCCGTCGCTCTCCGCAGAGGCCTCCGGGTTGCCCCACTTCAAGGTCATGGTCTGCCTGGCGTTGCCCTTGACGTCGATCCGCACCCAGATCGCCGCCTGCTTGGCGGCGGCGTCCCACTTCTCGATCTCATACGGCAGCGGCGCGCCCGCCGCGTCGTCGAACCTGATGTCCGCGCCA
The DNA here is from genome assembly GCF_000955955.1 of Lentzea aerocolonigenes. Lineage (GTDB taxonomy): Bacteria > Actinomycetota > Actinomycetes > Mycobacteriales > Pseudonocardiaceae > Lentzea > Lentzea aerocolonigenes_A. The sequence goes on along the minus strand of NZ_JYJG01000577.1, from coordinate 1,926 downwards.
CCCGGCTTGGCCTGGCCGAAGTCGAAGTTCGACGCGTCCAGCCTCACCGGCACCGGAAAGCCCTTCACGTCACCGGAAACGTTTGCACCGGAGGCCGTCGTGTCGATCGTGAGCGTGCGCCGATGTGTCCAGCCCGCCTGGGCTTCTGATGCGACTGTCGGTAGGAGGAGCGCGCCGAGCAGCGCGGCCGAGATGGTGAACGTGCGCCCTGTCTTGTGCATGTGGTCCCTTTTGTCCGGGGCGGCGAACACTCAAGGTCTTACTGGAAACCTTGTTGCCTGTCAGCTCGCATCACTCGAACGGCCCAGCGATCAGCGATCGTCAGACAATCGTCAGGTTAATTCCGCACACCGTGGGTGAGCATAGTTCGCGCACACACGAAAAATTCGGGTGTGCAATTAGTCCTGCTTTGCTCCATACATTGCCCAACAATTCAGTCACCCATTCGGCGGCCCTTCGCAACACAGGGTTTCCGATATCGTTTGACTTCCGCCGCCGCTACCGCACTTTGGAAAGAAAGGCTGGCCATGCTGAAAACGGTGGCGGCTACTGCCCTCGCGCTGTCCGCGGTCCTGTCCGCGCCCACAGCGAACGCAGTTCCCGACGTTCCTGATTTCGTCACCATCGACGTGGTCACCGAGAACGGTTCCGGCTGCCCGGCCGGCACCGCCGCGGTCGCCGCCGCGGACGACCGCACGGCATTCACGGTGACCTACAGCCAGTACCTCGCCCAGGCCGGACAGGGCTCAGGCCCCACAGACTTCCGCAAGAACTGCCAGCTCAACATCAGAGTGAGCTACCCGCAGGGCTTCACGTTCGGCATCGCCCAAGCGGACTACCGCGGATTCGCCAGCCTGCAGCAGGGGGCCACCGGCACAGAAAAGGGCAGCTACTACTTCCAGGGCATGTCACAGACCGCCAGCCGCACGCACAACTTCTACGGCCCAACGTCCGACAACTGGCAGGCGACCGATCGCGCCACGGTGTCGGAAATCATCTACGCGCCGTGCGGCGAAGTCCGGCACCTGAACATCAACACCGAACTGCGCGTGAACGCGGGTTCGTCGTCGAAGGCCAACAGCTTCATGACGATGGATTCCACGGACAGCAGCGTGAGCACCAAGTACCAGTTCTCCTGGAAGCGCTGCTGACCAGGCACCAATTGCCGCCGCCCGTTCATTGTTGATACCCAGACGGAAAGGTGCCCCATGCTCAACACACTGGCCGCGGCCGCGCTCGCGATGTCGACGATCATCATCCCGCCCGGCGGCGCCCCCGGAACCACGCCGCCGCCGGACATCATCACCATCGACGTCGTGACCATCAACGGTTCAGGTTGCAAGGCGGGAACGGCAGCGGTCGCCGTCAGCCCGGACAACAAGGCGTTCACCGTCACGTACAGCGAGTTCATGGCGCAGGTCGGCCCCGAGGCGAAACCCACCGACTTCCGCAAGAACTGCCAGCTGAACCTGCGCGTCAACGTGCCGTCCGGCTTCACCTACGGCATCGCGTCCACCGACTACCGCGGCTTCGCACACCTCGAGCGCGGCGCCACGGCCCTGGAGAAGGCCAACTACTACTTCCAGGGCATGTCGCAGACTGAGTACCGGCAGCACAACTACGCGGGCCCGCTGAGCGACGACTGGCAGGCGACCGACACCACGGATGTCGCCTCGATCGTCTACCACCCGTGCGGTGAGAAGAGAAACTTCAACATCAACACGGAGCTGCGGGTCGCCGCCGGCACGTCGGACCCGAAGAAGGTCACGAGCTTCATCGCGATGGACTCCACCGACGGGTCCATCGAGACGACCTACCACTTCGCGTGGAAGACCTGCCCCAAGCCGTAGTTGTCACATCGAGGCCATGTAACCCCGTGCCGGGCACTCAGGTCACCTGGGTGTCCGGCACTGCCCTGTCCAGATC
>NZ_JYJG01000576.1 GCF_000955955.1 Lentzea aerocolonigenes | reverse complement strand
GGCGATTTGATCAAGAGTTGGTGGTACTTGCAGACGCCGGACGCAGCAGGGACGGCCGGTCGGTCCCCACAGGCACGCGAGGACCGACCGGTGTCACCTAAGGCGTGACCTTCGCGTTGGTCAGCCCCTTCTTCGCGCCCGTCACCGTGTTGGACGCGTGTACGACGTTGGGCTTGCTCGTGCACTGCGACAACGTCGTGATCTTGATCGCGTACTCGCCGGACCCGCCGACATCGGACTTGTTGTTCTTCCAGGTGTTGCCGCACCCGCTCGCGCTGCCGGTGATCTGGTGCGTCTCGTACCCGTTGGCCAGCGTGCCGGGTTTGCGGAACGTGCCGGTGTTGCCGTCGAACAGGTATCCGGAGCCCTTCACGTCCACCCACGAGTCGGCGGAGTGCTCACCCGAGATCCCGGCGCCGTTGAAGGTGTTGCCGCGGATCACGCCGCCGGCCGTGCCCTCCTTGATGTCGATGTGCTCAGCGGTGACGTTCGGGCCGATGGTGTTGTTCAGCACCTGGACGCGGTCGGACTTGTCGATGCCGCCGCTGTTGCCGTGACACTCCCAGTTGGACTCGGCCGATCCGATGTAGACACCTTCGCCGTACCCGGTCTGCACCAGGCCGGTGTCGGTGACCTTGGAGTTGCGGATGATGCTGTCGGCAGAGGACTTCCGGAAGTGCACGCCCTCCTCGTCGACGTGATGCACCGTCACGCGATCGATCACCGTGTGGTGCGAGTTGTCCGCGACGATGCCCTTCTTGGACTGCGCGACCGTGAACCCGGTGAGGTTCCAGTAGGGCGCGTTGACGAGCCAGAGCCCGTACCCGGAGTCGAATCCCGGTGCGGGCGCTGGGCAGTCAGGCGGGTCACCGGCCGGGCCGTCGTTGATCAGCACCGCGCTCGCAGGGCCGGTCAGCGTGATCGGCTTGGCGGACGTGCCGGCCTTCTGCGTCAGGAACGCACCGTGGTACGTGCCCGCCGCCAGCGAGATCGTCTGGCCGGGAACAGCGGCCGCGAGGGCCGCCTTCAGCTGTGCCGCGGTCGACACGGTGACGGTGTCGGCGGCGAACGCCGTGGGCGTCCACTGCGTCGCCAGCGCGACAGCAGCGGCGAACGCCCAGTACTTGTTGCTGGACAAGGAAACCTCCGAGGCTGGGTAGAGGGACGGAGGTCAGGGAGCGACGAAGTTGCCCGACAGGATGATCAGCACCTGCAGCGTGATCCCCGTGCCGTAGTAGTCGGTCTTGTCCGGGCTGAACTTGGTGATCTGCGTGAACAGCTTGTCCAGCCACGCCTGGCTGCCGGGGTCGGTCATCGCGGCCACGGCGAACGGCGCGGTGAAGCACGGGTGCTCGCCGGACTCGGTCGCGGAGCCGCTCAGCTTGTAGCCGGAACCGATCTTGGCCGGGTCACCGCCGGTCTTGGTCTGGATCCACGAGTTCATCTTGCGGACCTGGGCCTTCGCGGCGCTGCCGTCCGCGGTGATCGCGTCCGCGCCGAGCCGCCACGGGTCGCGGCACGCGTTCCAGCTGTAGGCGCCGTCGTACTGGCCCTCCAGGAAGTTCGCGGGCGCGGGCTTCGGGGTGCTGTTGGTGTTCACCACGAAGTCGGGCAGTAGACCGGTCGAGCTCGCGTACTGCGACTGCAGCTTGGTGATCGCGTTCTCGTGCGTGGTGCGGATGGTCGTCCAGGTCGAGTCGCCGGTCGCCTTGGCGAACGCCCGGAAGTGGCCCGGCATCCAGTCCGACGACCGCGAGCTGTTCTTGTACTCGGCGTCGTTGCCCCAGTCGCCCAGCAGCATGTAGTGGGAGCTGGAGTTGACCTCGGATTTCTTGATCGCGTTGATGACCCGCTTGGCCTCCGCCAGGTAGTTCACCGAACCCGACGAGCCCCACACCTTGTCCGCGATCAGCAGGCCGTACGCGATCTCCAGGTCGCCGTCGGTCGCGGAGTCGCTGCCGTTGACGCTCTTGCAGTTCGCGTCCTGCTCGGCCGCGTGCAGGTCCTTGTTGTTGACCGACGGGTGCGCCTTCACGAACTTCAGGATGCCGTCGAAGATCGCCCGCGCCTGGGTGTCCTTGCTCCCCATCATCGCCGCGATCGTCATGCCGTAGCCCTCGCCCTCGGCGACGTAGGCGTGGTCGGCGTCCTTCGAAAGCACGGCATAAGTACCGGAACCGCATTTGGTGCTCAGGAAGTTGGTCTTCCAGAAGTTCCAGTACTTCATCAGCGCCGCGTCCTGCGTGGCCTGGTCCGCGGACGGGCGAAGCGTGCCGGGGACGTAGGGGGTCGCGGCCGGTGCCGCGGCCGCCGTGGAGATCAGACTGGTGGCGGTGACAGCCGCCAAAGCCAGTGCGTGCAGGGTTTTGCGCATGAGCCCCTCACTCCGTGAGACCGGATCTCGTTGCAGGGCGGCGATTTCCGTGAGAGTCGCATACGTCTAGACCTCTGGTCAATATGATAGGAAACTTTACATACTTAATGTGAAATGTCTGTTCTGGAGAATCTTGTCCGTATTCATCATCCACATCAGCTGGTCGATGCCGTCATCTGACGCGACCATGTTGATAACGCAGAACGGGACGCCGCCGCGCGTGACGACGGCGGCGAGCCGGCCGTTCACCGGCGTGATCGTGGCTTCGGCGCCGGCCCAGAACACCGGCGAGGCCGTCTGGACGACCTTCGCCACCGCGGACCTGCCGAGGAGACGGACCTTCGACGCGCCGCGAACCTTGCCGTTGCTGTCCGCGTAGCTCACGACGTCCTCGGCGAGCAGTTCCTCCAGCGCGGCGAGATCCCCGTTCTTCGCGGCGGCGATGAACGCCGTGAGCAACCGGCGTTGTTCCTCGGTGCTGACCGTCGTGGTGCGCTCCTGAGCGAGGTGTTTGCGCGCCCGGCTGACCAGCTGCCTGGCCGCGGCCTCGCTGGTCTGGACGATCTCGGCGATCTGCGGGTACGGGTAGTCGAACGCCTCGCGCAGCACGTACGCGGCCCGCTCGGTCGGCGTGAGCTTCTCCAGCAGCACCAGCACGGCGACTTCCAGCGCCGCATCCCGTTCGGCGCCGAGCTGCGGGTCCGCGGAGGTGTCGACGGGTTCGGGCAGCCACGGGCCGATGTAGGTCTCGTGGCGGGCCCGCGCGGTCTTGCCTGCGTTGATCGCCAGCCGGGTGGTGATCGTCGCCAGGAACGCGGCCGGGTTGCGCACCTCGGCGTGGTCGTAGTCCTGCCAGCGCAGCCAGACCTCCTGCAGCAGGTCGTCGGCGTCGAGCGCGCTGCCGAGCATCCGGTACGCGATGCCGAACAGACGCGGACGGGCAGCCGAGAACAACTCCAGAGCGGTCACCCACTTACGACAAGGCAGCCCTGCGAGTTGTGACACGCGGCTGTCACAACTCGGAACGCTGCCTTGTCTTGGTTGTCGACACCGACACCACCGAGATGGGATCCACAATGGACACGCTCGAGGACCTCCGCCGCCACCTGCAATGGGCGATCGAGCTCGAACACGCGACCATTCCGCCGTACCTGTGCGCGCTGTACTCGCTCGACCCCGGCCGCAACGCCGAAGCCGCCCAGGTCGTCGGCGGCGTGTTCGCGGAGGAGATGCTGCACCTCGCGCTGGCGGCGAACCTGCTGAACGCCGTGGGCGGCGAGCCGAAGCTCGACACCCCGGAACTCCTGCCGCCGTACCCGCATCCGTTGCCGCACGGCGACAAGTCCGTGCACGTGCACCTCGCCCCGTTCGGCCCGGACGCGTTGGAACTGTTCCTGCGCATCGAGCAGCCCGCGTCGGCGGACGCCCCGGCCGAGGCGGACGGGTACGAGACGATCGGGCAGTTCTACGCGGCGATCGCGGCGGGCATTCGCGCGTTGTGCGAGAAGCTCGGCGAGGAGCAGGTCTTCTGCGGCGACCCTGAGCGGCAGATCGGGGAGTTCCACCTGCGCACCGCCGGCGGCTCGGTGCTGCCGGTGCACGACCTGAAGTCCGCCCTGGCCGCGTTGGGCGAGATCGTGGAACAGGGTGAGGGAGCCGCGCGCACCGACGTGTGGGACGGCGATCGTGACGTCTTCCACCCCGACCGCGAGGAAGTGGCGCACTACTACCGGTTCCAGGAGCTCAAGCACGGCCGCCGCTACCGGAGCGGTGACACGCCGCAGTCCGGGCCGACCGGGGAACCGATCGTCGTGGACTACGACGGCGTGCTGCCGATGCGGCCGAATCCCCGCATGGCGGACTACCCGGAAGGCGGTGAGATCCGCGTCGCGCAGGAGCAGTTCAACAACGCCTACTGCCTGCTGCTCTACCAACTCGAAGAGGTCTTCAACGGCAACCCGGCTCAGCTCGGTGCCACCGTCGGCACGATGTACCAGTTGAAGGGGCTGGCGCAGGGACTCATGAAGGCGGGCGCGGGTCCGACGTTCGAGTACGTGCCGGTGGACCAGCGCTCCTAGGCGCGACGCATCCGGAGGTAGGCCCAGCCGACGAGCGCGGCCGCCACGGCGGTGAGCAGCAGACTGCCCGTGGTGACCGCGTTCTCGAACTGCACGGTCTGGACGGTGGTCCAGTCCGGCTGGGCGATGGTGCCGGTGAACATCAGGGCGAGGACGGTGCCGCTGACGGCGACACCTGCGGCCGACGTGACCTGCGAGGCGGTGTCGACGAGCGCGGCACCGATCGAGGTCCTGTTCTCCGGCAGGCCTTTCAGCACGTTCACGCCCGCGACGGCACCGACCACGCGGATGCCGGCGGCGACCAGGACGAGGGCGGTCGCGACGGGCACGTACCCGAGACGGCCGAACAGCGCGTAGACGGCCAGCCCGGCGACGGTGACCGCGCCGCCGAGCCACGCGGCCCGGTCGAGTCCGGCCCAGCGCACGAACCGGTTGACGAACGGGCCACTCGCGATCAGCACGACGACCTGCGGCAGCATGCCCGCGGCGGCCAGCGCGGGCGACCACTGCCAGTCGAGCTGCAGCTGGAGCGTGACGAGGTAGGTGAGACCGGCCGCGGCCAGCCCGGTCGCGGCCTTGTACGCGAGACCACTGGCGACCAACGGGCGGGCGACGAGCTTCAGGTCGAGCAACGGGTGGCTCGCCGAGCGCGCGCGTACGACGTAGAGGAACGCCATCGCGATCGTCAATGCCACGGCGGTCCACGTCATCCACGACCCGGCGCCCTGCTCGACGAACAACGTCGGCACGATGAGCGCGAGCACGATGGCCGCGGTGCCGAGCACGCCGCCGAGCACGTCCGCGGGGTCGCGGTGGAACTCGGTGTCGGCGCCGATGCCACGGCTGATGCCGGCGAACGCGAACACCGAGATCGGCACGTTGATCAGCAGCAACGCCTGCCACGGCGCGACGGTGAGCACGAAGCCGCCGAGCGGTGGGCCGACCGCGAGGCCGACCAGGCCCACGGTGGAGATGAACGTCATCGCCCGCACGCGCAGGTCGTCGTCCTGGAACAGCCGGAACGCGAGCGCGATCGAGCCCGGCGTGGTCATCGCCGCCGCGACGCCCATGAGTGACCGCACCGCGATCAGCTCGGCGACGGACGTGACGAACACGGTCGCCAGGCTCGCGATGCCGAGCAGCACCAGGCCGGCGAGCATCACGCGACGACGCCCGAACCGGTCCGCGACCGCGCCGAACACCAGCATCAGGCCGCCGAACACGACGGCGTAGGAGTTCGAGACCCACTGCAACGCGGTCGTCGAGGCGTTCAGGTCGCGGCCGATCGTGGGCAGCGCGACGTTGAGGATCGAGTTGTCGAGCATCTCGAACAGGAACACCGCGGACAGCCCGGCGAGGGCGATCCACGCTTCCCGCAGCGACCGCGGGGAGGTTTGAGTTGACACGAACACCGTTCTACGGACGAACACTGTTCGTGTCAACTGGTAGGGTAGGTGACATGAAGCGGAAGAGCTCGTCGCGGGAAGAGTGGGCGGCCCAGATCGCGGCGCTGGACGCACCTGTGGTGCGCAAGGAGCCGATCACGGTCGACCGCATCGTCACGACGGCGCTCGCCCTGGTCGAGACCGAGGGGTTCGCCGCGCTGACCATGCGCCGCGTCGCCGCCGCGCTCGGCACCGGCCCGGCCTCGCTCTACGCCCACGTGCGCAACAAGGCCGCGCTCGACGACCTGCTGATCGGCACCCTGAGCCGGAACGTGTCGGTGCCCACGCCGCACGCCGCCCGCTGGCGCGCGCAGTTCGTCGAGGTCTGCGGCCAGCTGCGCGACCAGTTCCTGCGGTATCCGGGCATCGCGCAGGCAGCCCTCGCGGCGGCCCCGGCCAACCTGGACACGCTGCGGATCACCGAGGGCCTGCTCGGGATCCTGCTCGCCGGTGGCGTGGCGCCGAAGCCGGCGGCGTGGGCGATCGACGCCGCACTGCTCTACGTCAGCGCCTACACGGTCGAGGCGTCACTGCGCCGTCACCCGGACCGCGCGGAGGACAGCCGCGTGGTCGACCGCGACGAGATCCTGGCGCGGCTGCGAATGCTGCCGGTGAGCCGGTTCCCGCACACGGTCGAGCACGCGGACAAGCTGAACTCTGGCGAGGGGCACGAGCGGTTCGAGTTCACGTTGCAACTGCTGCTGAACGGGTTGTGATCACTTCCGCTTGGCGTAGTCGGACTCGCCCTGCCAGTCGACCAGCACGCAGGGTTCGTCGCCGATCACCCACGCGTCGTGGCCGGGCTCGGCCGTCATGAAGTCGCCGGGCCCGATCTCTTCCTGCTGACCGTCGTCCATCACGATCTGCATCCGGCCGGAGACGCAGTAACCCTTGTGCGCCACCATGCAGCTGTCGGTCTGCGCGATCGGCTTGACGTGTTCCGACCAGCGCCAGCCCGGCTGGAAGACGCCACGGCCGACCGGGCCCGAGTCGAGGTTGAGCAGCTCCATCTGACCCATGCCCTGTTCGAAGGGACGGGTCTCCTCGGGCTTGTCGAAGCTTTTGACGAGCAGACCGGACATGGTCCACCTCCTCAGGA
>NZ_JYJG01000575.1 GCF_000955955.1 Lentzea aerocolonigenes | reverse complement strand
ATGATCAACGAGCGCCGTGCCCGCCTTGCATTCAGGACAAACGACTTTGCCGGGGCCGTGCCTTGGCGGGGGACCCCTGCGTCAGCTTGGTTCATCGGAGCTCGGTAGGCAGCGGCAGGTCCAGCACCTCCAGGAACCGCGCCGTCTTGAGCTCGACGAACACGTCGACGTCCTCGACGTCCTGTTCCTCGTCCAGCGAGAAGTCGTCCGGGTTCTCGTCCGACGCCAGGTAGCCGAGGAGCTCCGCCTGCTTGGCGGTGACGTCGCCCGAGTTGTGCAGCGCCCACCACGCGGCCAGCCCCGCCGCCTCGCGCAGGACGTCCGTCGGGTCGGAGGCGCTGGGGTTCTCGAAGTAGGTGCGCGGCGTCAGGCCGAGGTAGGCGACGCCGGTGCCCGGCCCTGCGGGGGCGTAGACGACCGAGGTGATGTCGCTGTCGTGGATGTCGATCCACAGGAACGGCTCCACCAGCGGCGGCAGCTCGCCTTCGGACAGCGTCTTCCACTGGCCGTTCTCATACGCGTACGTGCCGAAGAATCCCACGCTTCATCCCTGTGGCGACATGGATGAAGGGCTCCTTCATCCACCTGACGTGGATGAAGGAGCCCTTCATC
>NZ_JYJG01000574.1 GCF_000955955.1 Lentzea aerocolonigenes | reverse complement strand
CCCTTCATCGTGAACTCAGTAGCGGTAGTGGTCCGCCTTGAACGGGCCCTCGACGTCGACGTCGATGTACTCGGCCTGGTCCTTGGTCAGCTTGGTGAGCTTGCCGCCGAGCGCCTCCAGGTGGATGCGGGCGACCTTCTCGTCCAGCACCTTGGGCAGGCGGTAGACCTCGTTGTCGTACTCCTCGTGCTTGGTGAACAGCTCGATCTGCGCGATCACCTGGTTCGAGAAGGAGTTCGACATGACGAACGACGGGTGGCCGGTCGCGTTGCCGAGGTTCAGCAGGCGGCCCTCGGACAGCACGATGATCGAGCGGCCGTTGGGGAACACCCACTCGTCGACCTGCGGCTTGATGTTGTTGCGGCGGATCCCGGGGTAGCGGGCGAGGCCGGCCATGTCGATCTCGTTGTCGAAGTGGCCGATGTTGCCGACGATCGCCTGGTGCTTCATCTGCGCCATGTGCTCGACCATCACGACGTCCTTGTTGCCCGTCGTGGTGATGATGATGTCGGCCTTGTCGAGGACGTCCTCGAGGCGCTCGACCGCGTAGCCGTCCATGGCGGCCTGCAGGGCGCAGATCGGGTCGATCTCGGTGACGATCACGCGACCGCCCTGGCCGCGCAGCGACTCCGCCGCGCCCTTGCCGACGTCGCCGTAGCCCGCGACGACGCAGACCTTGCCGCCGATGAGGACGTCGGTGCCGCGGTTGATGCCGTCGATCAGCGAGTGGCGGATGCCGTAGCGGTTGTCGAACTTCGACTTCGTCACGGCGTCGTTGACGTTGATCGCCGGGAAGAGCAGCTCACCGGCGGCGGCCAGCTGGTACAGGCGCATGACGCCCGTCGTGGTCTCCTCGGTGACGCCGCGGATGCCCGCCGCGATGTTCGTCCACTTCTTGCCGTCCGCCGCGAGCGAGGCGCGCAGCGTCTCGAGGATGATCTTCCACTCCTCGGCGTCGTCGGCCTCGGCGTTCGGGACGACACCGGCCGCCTCGTACTGCACGCCCTTGTGGACCAGCAGCGTCGCGTCGCCGCCGTCGTCCAGGATCATGTTCGGACCCTTGCCGTCCGGCCAGGTGAGCATCTGCTCGGCCGTCCACCAGTACTCCTCGAGCGTCTCGCCCTTCCACGCGAAGCACGGGACGCCCTTGGGCTCCTCCTCCGTGCCGTACGGGCCGACGACGACGGCAGCGGCCGCGTGGTCCTGGGTCGAGAAGATGTTGCAAGAAGCCCAGCGCACCTCGGCGCCGAGGTCGACCAGCGTCTCGATGAGAACGGCCGTCTGGATGGTCATGTGCAGCGAGCCCGAGACGCGCGCACCCTTGAGCGGGTACACCCCGGAGTACTCGCGACGGAACGCCATCAGGCCGGGCATCTCGTGCTCGGCCAGGCGGATCTCCTTGCGGCCGAACTCGTGGAGCGAGAGATCGGCGACGGCGAAGTCGATCCCGTTGCGGGTCTGCAAGCGGTCCGAGGTCATTGCGAAGTCCTCCAGGGCACTTCAGAAAGGGTGTCTTGCGACCATACCGCCCGCCGATGCACCACTATGACCCCTACTTTGGGTGAGGGAGGTCTCGGGTGTTGATCGCGGGCCCGGACACACGCGTCGTCGAGCTGCGGGTGCACGGCGTGCAGGGCACGACGCCGCAGACGCTGGTCGACGCCGTCGCGGCCGTGGACGTTGCGGGAGACGGGCTCGGGCGCATCGTGCGCCCGGCGGACAGACTCCGCAGGCCCGCGCCGGGCCCGGTGCTGCAGACCGAGGGACGCTCCGTGCCCCGCGTGGTCGAGGGGTACCTCTGGGGTGGGATGACGTCCGGAGGTGTGGCCAAGGCCACGTGGGCGCTGCTGTTCCCGTTCAGCATCGCGAACGTCGCGCACTGGATGCTGCCTCCTGTTCCGGAGAAGAACCTGCCCGGCCACCTGCTCGGACTCTGCCTGCGGTCGTTGCTGCGGGTGTTCGCGCTGCTCCTGACAGCGCTGCTGGTCGCGCAGGTCTCCGTGGTGAGCCTCGACCTGCTCGCCGCCCAGTGCCTGCGGCCGGGTGCGGCGTGTCTGACCAGCATTCCAACCGATGTGCGACTGCTGCCCTGGTTCCGCACGTTTCTGGGACTTCTGCCAGTCATCGTGTTGATCTCCGTGATGCGGCGGATCTCGCACGTCGAGTGGCGGATCGAGCGGCGGGAGATCGCGGACGCCGAGGAGTCGGAGCAGTCGCCTTCTAGTGGGCTGCCTGGCGCGCACGTCGCCACTGACCCGGACACGCCTGCTTTGCGTTCGTTGCACGTCGTCGTCGCGCTGGCGGTGGGCTCGCTGATTGCGCTCGGCGGGCCGTTGAAGCAGCTCACGGCTAGTGGGCCGATGGGTGTGGCGGTTAGTTCCGCGTGGGTCGTGGCGTTGGTGTTCATCGGGGTGTCGGTGCTCGGTGTGCTGCTGCTCGACGATCCGACCGGTGGGGCGCCTCATCGTGGTGGACGGTGGTTGCGCGCCGCTCTGGGTCGTAAGCCTCGCCGGGTGCTGATGGTGTTGTCGGCGCTTTTGGTGCTGACGACGTTGGGACTGCAGGAGCAGCTGCCCACTCGCGTTCCCGGTGCGGACGTGACCGTGCAGGTCTTGGCGTTGCTGCTGGCGTTCGTGCTGGTGTTGTTCGGGGCCTTGCTGGTGCCGGCCGCTCTGCTGGCTCGCAAGTCCTGGGCTTCGTTGCCGCGTGAGCTGCGGCCTTGGGCAGGCGGGTGGTTCTCGGCGCCCGTTCTGGCCATTGCCGGACTGCTGGGTGGCGGGTTCGGGGCCGGGATCGCGCTGCCGGTGCGGAAAGCTCTGGGTGACGGGCTGGCTCTGCCGGTCGGCTACTCCTACATCACTCTTTTGTGGGGTGTTGCCGGGGCGTTGGGGTTGCTGAGCACGTTCGCGGTGGCTTCTTTCACCAGCGCGGTGAGGTGGCGGGCGTTCCGCAAGGGCAAGGTGTGGGCGCGCGAAGCCTCTCTGCTGCACTCGGGCCGGATGCGTGACCTGCGCACCGCGACTCGGGCGTGGTGGTGGGCACGTTGGGAACGCAACCACGGGCATCACCTGATCATGATCATCGCTTCGGTGCTGGTGGTCGGTGCGGTGGTGGCGACTTTCCTTCGGGTGCGCAACGTGCCGCTGCCTTCGTGGACGGTGCCGGTTTCGGCTTTCGGCGTGTTCGTGCTCGGGTTGCTGGCTGTGTCTCTGTTGCGGGCCGTGTACTTGGCGGCTCGGCAGCCGGAGTCGGGGCGGCGGCTGGGGATCATCGCGGACGTGGCGCAGTTCTGGCCGCGTGAGGCGCATCCGATCGTGCCGCCTTGTTATGCGTTGAAGGTCGTGCCGGAGCTGGTTTCGCGCGTGCAGGACCACCTGCGCGACCCCGGGACTCGGGTGGTCCTCTGCGGACATTCGCAGGGGTCGTTGCTCGTTGCTGTTGCGGCGGCGCGGTTGTTGGAGGACCTGCCTGCGCACGACCGTGAGCGGATCGGGCTCGTGACGGCTGGTTCGCAGTTGCAGTGGGCCTATCCGCGGGCGTTTCCGGCCGTGGTGCCGCATGCGTCGCTGGCCCGGTTGGCTGGCGGACTGGACGGGCGTTGGCGGGCGTTGTGCCGGGGAACGGATCCGTTGGGCGGCGCGGTGACGACGTGGCGGCGGCAAGTATTCGACGGAATGCTTTTGGGTGTCGGGTACCGGGAGGACGGCTCGGAGGGTGCCTTGGCGCCTGCCCTGCGCGGGCCTACCGGGGCGCTGGTGCTCGGGGGCGACCACTGGTTGCCGGATCCGCAGCGGGGACCGTTTCCTGGCCGTCGGTGGCGGTCCGGGGTGTCGGCGCACTCGGACTACACGTCGGATCCGGAGTGGGATCGGGCGGTGGCGATCGCGGCTGGGCTGCTGGACGTGGACGCGCCCGAAGCGCCGCCGTTGCCGTTCGCGCGGAGGCCGGAAACCCGGTCGCGGGACACGCTGGGCGGCTCCTAGTCTCCGGCTCATGCTGACTGGTGATCTCGTACGTCTGCGGCCGCTCGAACCGGAGGACGCCGACGCGCTCTACCGCTGGCACAACGACGAGAACGTCATGCGCTGGCTGCAGGCCTACTTCCACGAGTCGCTGGCCGGGTTGCGCAAGCGCCTCGCCGACCGCGAGGAGAACTCGTACGAGAAGGTCACGCTCTGCGTCGAGACGGTGGAGGAGCGCAAGACCATCGGCATCGTCGCGTTGCGGGACGCGGACCCGGTCAACGCGCGCGGCAAGGTCGACATCTACATCGGCGAGCAGGAGTACTGGGGCGGCGGCTACGGCACGGACGCGCTGCGCACGCTCTGCCGGTACGGGTTCCGCACGTTGCGGCTGCACTCGATCGAGCTCACCGTGGTCGAGGCGAACGAACGGGCGATCCGGTCGTACCAGAAACTCGGCTTCCAGGTGGACGGGCGGCTGCGGCAGGCGTTCCACCGCGACGGCGAGTGGCACGACGAACTGCTGATGTGCGTGCTCGCCGACGAGCTCACGTGAGCGCCGGCGCGAGGTGGCTGATCGCCTCGCGCAGGTGGTCCTCCACGGACGTCGCCGTCATCACGACCAGGCCGGACGGGCGCAGGTCCACCCAGCGCTGCATGCCGATCCGCGCCGCCGCCGACACCGCGGCGGCCAGGACCTCGGCGCCCAACTCGGACTTGCCCAGCCGTTCGGCGATCACCTCGGCGATCGGCGGTTCCATGGAAGCGGTCGAGTCGAGGTAGGCCTCGCGCAACGCCGGGGTCGAGTTGATCAGGGTGACGGCTTCGGACGGCGGTTCGCGGTACTGCTCGGCGAAAGCGGCGATGATCGACTCGACCAAGGGCTCGGCAGCAGGCCGGGACCGCAGTGCGGAGGCGACGGCCTCGGCGCGGGAGGCCGTGATGCCCGCGACGATCGCGTGTTCGCGGCTCGGGAAGTAGTTGTTGTAGGTGCGCGGGGAGACGCCCGCGGCCTCGGCGATCTCGTCGACGCGCACGTTGTCGACGCCCTTCTCCAGGGCCAGCCGCAGGGCGGCTTCCGACAGCGCTGCTCGGGTCTCGGTCTTCTTGCGCTCACGCAGTCCCACGGCGATCACTGTAGAGACCTGTTGCAACACGATCACTACCGATTGACTTTCGATAGATCACTACCGATACTCGATCGCATGATTTCTGAACGCTGGGCGGTGATGGCGCTCCGGTTCTTCCTGGTGGCGCTGTTCGGGGTCCTCGTCATGCTGGAGACGTTGTCGATCCCGGGCTCGTACCGGTACTCGGTCGAGCAGCACCCGGACCGCGCGACCGAGAACCTCGCGATCATGATCGTCGCGATCTTCTGGGTGCTGTGCGTGCAGGTGGTGATCGTGGCCACGTGGAAGCTGCTCACGTTGGTGCGCAAGGATCTGATCTTCACCGACGCTGCGATCAAGTGGGTCGACGTGATGGTCTGGGCGATCGCGGCCGGCTGGGTGGTCCTGGTGGCCGTGTTCATCTACCTCGGCTTCATCGCCGATGACCCCGGTGTGCTGGTGTTGTTCTTCGTGATCACGACGGGGGTTTCAGTGCTCGGGCTCGTGCTGATCGTCATGCGGGCGCTGTTGCAGCGGGCGACGACGTTGCGCGCCGACATGGAGTCGGTGATCTGATGGCGATCATCGTGCGCATCGACGTCGAGCTGGCCAAGCGCAAGATGAGCGTCGGCGAGTTCGCGGAGAAGGTCGGGCTGACGCCTGCCAACGTCGCGGTGCTGAAGAACGGGCGGGCGAAAGCCGTGCGGTTCAGCACTTTGGAGGCCATGTGCCGGGTGCTGGAGTGCCAGCCGGGTGACCTCCTGGAGTTCGTGGACGAGGAGGAGTCCGCCTAGGTCAGTCGCTTCGCGAGTCGGTCGGCGGCTTCGAGCCGCCCCGACTCGGCGAGCAGGCCCACCGGCGCCAGGACGTAGTCGCGATCGACGGTGATCTCGGCGGTGCGCAGGATTGGGCGCAGCACCGGGTCGCTGCGCAGCGCTTCGATCACCGGGGTGAGATCGGGCGTGTGCCGGAAGACGCCGCCGGACAACACCAGCAAGCCTGCGCCGTGCGGGCCGAGCTGGCCGTCGACCTGGCGCAGGTGCCGGCGGACGGCCAGGATCGCCGCGAACGACGCCAGCTTCACGTCGACCGTTGGATCGTCCGGGAGCCAGCCGACGTTCTCGGCACGCAGCTGGGCTTCGTGCGTGAGGTCTTCGGTGGTGAGGCGTTCGGCGTGGGCTTCCTTGACCACGCCCGGTGCCGACCAGCGCATGCCGAGGTCGCCTTCGACCGTGCGGCGGTCCGGCGGGAGGGCGACGGTCCGTTCCAGACCCTCGCTGTCCGCCGTGGACACCGCCGAGTAGACGTCCGTGGTCGCGCCGCCGACGTCCACCACCAACACTGCGCCTTCACGGTCCTGAGCGGCCAGTCTCGACACACCCGCCAGCACCGCGTCTGGCGTCACGGCGCGCACGAGCCGGCGGAAACGAGGGCCGCGCGAGAGGCCCTTGCCGCCGATCACGTGCTGCAGGAACGCCGCACGGATCGCCTTGCGAGCCGGTTCGGGGGCGAGCCGGCCTACGTCCGGGAGCACGTTCGGGCACGCCACGACGGTCCTCGACGCCAGCAGACGCAACGCTTCCGGCTGCGCCTCGATGTTGCCTGCCAGGACGATCGGCACGGCAACGCGGACGAGCTTGGCGGCGTTGTGGAGCAGGACCGACTGGTCGCCGCCGTCCGTGCCGCCGACCAGCAGCACGAGATCAGGAGCAGACGCCCGCAGCGCACGAACGTCGACCGGGCCCGCGCTGACGTGCACGATCTTGGCGCCCGCCGACAACGCGACCCGATAGCCGGCCTCGGCACTCACGACCCGTTCCTGGCCCACGACCGCGAGCCTGAGGCCACCGCCGGCCGACGAGCACGCCAGGATCTCGCCGTCACCGACCTCCGAGCGCAGCGCGTCGATGCCGTGCAACACCTCGGGCGGCGTGGTCGGGTGCTGTCCGGTCCGGACCAGCTCGCCCTCGTCGGTGAGAAGCGCGGCTTTGGTCCAGGTGGAACCGACGTCGAGGCACAGGATCACAAGGCAAGCTAACAGAATGAAGCTCACGCCCAAGGTGATCCTCGAAGGCACGCGGCTGACCGGCAAGACGGACCTGGCGTACGCGCTCAACGAGCACCCGCGGCTCGTCGGTCACCGCAAGTACCGCTACCACTCGCCGTTGATCTCGGCCGAGTGGAGCGCCTTCAGCAACGAGCCGTGGGGGCGCGGGCTGATCAACTTCGCGGAAGACGAGACCGAGCTGGCGCTGGAGACCTACGAGACGTGGGTGCGGCTGTTCGAACTGCAGCGCTACTACTCGTGGATCGTCGACCGGTTCCACCTGTCCACGCAGGCCTATCAGGCGACGCAGGGGCGTGAGTTCGACTTCGCGTGGCTGGAGGAACGGCTGAAGCCGCTGAACTTCGCGATCGTGCTGTGCACCCGGCCGGACGACACGTTCGAGGAAGCGCGCGCCGAGCGGCTGAAGATCAGCGCGAACCCGAAGCAGTACGTGTCGCTGGAGCCGTTCGTCGAGGAACAGCGCCAACTCCGCGAGCTCGCGAAGAAGTCGATCCTGCCCGTGTTCGAGTTCGACGTGACCAGGCACGGACCGGACGACGTGGCGGACTTCCTGGAGGACAACGACCTGCTGACCCTCTAGACGGCTGATTCCAAGGGGTCTGCTCTGTTGGCGTCTGCAAGTACCGCCAACTCTTGATC
>NZ_JYJG01000092.1 GCF_000955955.1 Lentzea aerocolonigenes | reverse complement strand
GACGAAGTAGCTGCCCGCACCCAGACCCGTGAACAGGTACGTGCCGTTCGCGTCCGTGGTCGTGGTGCCTGCCGACACCGGCCCGTTCGGACCGTTGCGGAAGAGCTCCACCGGCACGTTCGGCACACCGGCTTCGCCGTTGTCCTGCACGCCGTTGCCGTTCGCGTCCGACCCATGTCCTGCTCGATCTGACCCAGGTTGAACACCGGAGTCACACCCGTGCCGTCACCGTCGGAGTCCAGCGCGTCCTGCCCGCGCCCAGACCCGTGAACAGGTACGTGCCGTTCGCGTCTCATGCCCGCCGGCGGGGTGAACTTCATGCCCGCCGGCGGGGTGA
>NZ_JYJG01000091.1 GCF_000955955.1 Lentzea aerocolonigenes | reverse complement strand
TTCGCGTCCGACCACACCCGGTCGCCGACCGAAGCCGTGGCCGGGATGAGACCGAAGTCCCACGTGCGGTCGGTCGCGGTCTGGCCGAGGGTGAACACCGCGGTCGCACCGGTGTTGTCACCGTCGGAGTCGAGCGCGTCGTCGCCACCCTGGTCCTGCGGCGACACCAGCATCCCGGCGGGCGGGGTGAACTTCACCGAGTAGTCG
>NZ_JYJG01000090.1 GCF_000955955.1 Lentzea aerocolonigenes | reverse complement strand
CCCGCGGGCAGACCGGTGAACAGGTACTCACCGTTGCCGTCCGTGGTCGTCGTACCCGCGGACACCGGACCGGTCGGAGTCTGCCGGAACAGCTCCACCGGCACACCCGGCACACCCGGCTCACCAGCGTCCTGCACGCCGTTGCCGTTGGCGTCCGACCAGACGCGGTCGCCGATGGCGCCGGTGGCCGGAATCAGACCGAAGTCCCACGTGAGGTCCTGC
>NZ_JYJG01000089.1 GCF_000955955.1 Lentzea aerocolonigenes | reverse complement strand
CCTGGTCCTGCGGCGAGATCAGCATCCCGGCGGGCGGGGTGAAGCGGACGAAGTAGCTGCCCGCGCCCAGACCCGTGAACAGGTACGTGCCGTTCGCGTCGGTCAGCATGGTGCTCACCGGCTCCGGTCCGTTCGGACCCTGCCGGAAGAGCTCCACCGACACACCCTGCACGCCCGGCTCGCCGGCGTCCTGCACACCGTTGCCGTTGACGTCGGACCACACCCGGTCGCCGACCGAAGCCGTGGCCGGGATCAGACCGAAGTCCCACGTGCGGTCGATCGTGGTCTGGCCGAGGGTGAACACCGGCGTGGTGCCGGTGACGTCACCGTCGGAG
>NZ_JYJG01000088.1 GCF_000955955.1 Lentzea aerocolonigenes | reverse complement strand
CTCACCAGCGTCCTGCACGCCGTCGGCGTCGGTGTCGCTGAAGACCTTGTCGCCCACGACTGCCGAGGGCGGCACGATCCCGAGGTCCCAGGTCAGGTCCTGCTCGACCTGGCCGAGGTTGAACACCGCGGTCACGCCGGAGCCGTCACCGTCGGAGTCACCAGTGTCGACCGTCTGGTCCTGCGGCGAGATGACCGAGCCCGCGGGCGGCGTGAACCGCACGAAGTAGTCACCCGCAGCGAGACCGGTGAACAGGTACTGGCCGTTCGGCCCGGTGGTGGTCGTGGCGACGGAGACGTCGTCACCGCCACCCGGCACG
Source organism: Lentzea aerocolonigenes (assembly GCF_000955955.1). Classification (GTDB taxonomy): domain Bacteria; phylum Actinomycetota; class Actinomycetes; order Mycobacteriales; family Pseudonocardiaceae; genus Lentzea; species Lentzea aerocolonigenes_A. The sequence continues at coordinate 1,346 of NZ_JYJG01000088.1, read as the reverse complement.
CCGTTGGCACCCGGCTGCAGCAGTTCCACGGTCACGCCCGCGACGCCGGCCTCGCCGCCGTCCTGGACGCCGTCACCGTTGGTGTCCGACCAGACGAAGTCGCCCACGGACGCGGCCGCCGGGACGAGCCCGAGGTCCCGTGTGCGGTCTTCCTGGACCTGGCCCAGCGGGAACACGACGGTCGTGCCGGTTGCGTCGGCGTCGGAGTCCGCCGCGTCGTCACCGCCCTGGTCCTGAGGCGAGATCACCATGCCCGCGGGCGGGGTGAACTTCACGAAGTAGTCACCCGCGCTCAGGCCGCTGAACAGGTAGATGCCGTTGGTGTCGGTCGTGGTGGTGCCCACCGACACGGGACCGTTCGGCCCCTGCCGGAACAGCTCCACCGGCACGTTCGGCACACCGGGTTCGCCGGCGTCCTGCACACCGTCACCGTCGAGGTCGGACCAGACGCGGTCACCGACGGCGCCGGAGGCCGGGACGTAGCCCTGGTCCCAGCTCAGGTCCTGCTGACCGAGGATCAGCGGGAACACCGCGGTCAGTCCGTTCGCGTCACCGTCGGAGTCGGTAGCGTCGTCGCCCGCGTTCTGCGGGGACGGCACGGCGTTCGCCGGAGCGGTGAACTTCACGAAGTAGCTGCCTGCGGGCAGGTTCGTGAACAGGTAGCCACCGGCCGGGCCGGTCGTGGTGGTGGCGACGGGGATGTCGTCACCGGTGCCGGCCACACCGTCCGGCCCCGGCTGCAGCAGCGCCACGGCCACACCCGGCACACCGGGTTCGCCCGCGTCCTGCAGTCCGTTGCCGTTCGCGTCGGACCAGACGAAGTCACCCACGGTGGCCGTGGCCAGGTTGACACCGGTGTAGTGGGCCGGGTTGTCCGCCCGCACCTCACCGGAGGTCGTCTGGCCGCTGCCGTCGACGACGTTGCCGACGACCGAACCGACGTTGCGGTAGAGGCCCTCGATCGCCGTCCCGGAAGCCGTGCACTCGAACGAGGCACCCGGAGCCAGCACCGCGGGCTGGTTCTGGCAGGTGACCGCGACACCCTGGTCGTCGGTCACCACCACGTTGGCCAGCGGCAGGTGACCGGTGTTCGTGACCACGTAGGTCCAGGTCACGGGGCTGTTCGCGGGCACAGTCGGTCCCGGCGGGTTGTCCGCGTCATCACGCACGGCCGAACCACCGGTGACGTACTTCTTGATGTCGATGCCGGCCGCGACCAGACCCATGTCCCACGTGAGGTCGTTCTCGCCCTGGTCGAGCGTGAACACCTCGGTGCGACCGTAGGCGGGCGAGCCGACCGCGGCGCCCGCGTCGGAGTCGACCGCGTCGTCGCCGCCCTGGTTCTG
>NZ_JYJG01000087.1 GCF_000955955.1 Lentzea aerocolonigenes | reverse complement strand
GCGGCGAGACGTACGAACCGGCCGGCACCACGAACCTCACGAAGTAGCTGCCCGCGGGCAGACCCGTGAAGAGGTACGCGCCGTTGGCGTCGGTCGTCTTGGTGCCCAGCGACACGTCGTCACCGGTACCCGCCTGACCGTCCGGACCCGCGGCGAACAGCTCCACGGTCACACCGGGGACACCCGGCTCGCCCGCGTCCTGCACACCGTCGCCGTCCGCGTCGGTCCACACGCGGTCACCGACCGAGCCGACGGGCGGAACGACACCCTGGTCCCAGCTCAGGTCCTGCTGGCCCTGAGCCAGGGCGAACACCGCGGTCACACCGGCGGCATCACCGTCGGAGTCGACGGCGTCGTTGCCACCCTGGTTCTGCGGCGACAGCGCCGTTCCCGCGGGTGCGGTGAACCTGACGAAGTAGCTGCCCGCCGACAGGCCGGTGAACAGGTAGTCGCCGTTCGCCCCGGTGATCTTCGTGCCGATCGACACGTCGTCACCGGTACCCGCCTGACCGTCCGCACCGGCGTTGACCAGCTCGACGGTCACACCGGGAACTCCGGCCTCACCGGCGTCCTGGACGCCGTTGCCGTTGGTGTCGGCCCAGACGAAGTCACCGACCGAGCCGGTCGAGGGGTCGACACCGGTGTAGTGCGCCGCGTCGCTGTCGCGCACCTCGTCGGACGTCGGCTGACCGCTGCCGTCCACGACGTCGCCGACCACGTCACCGACGTTGCGGTACAGGCCCGGCACCGCCGTGCCCGACGCCGTGCACTCGAACGAGGCACCCGGAGCCAGCACCGAGGGCTGGTTCGGGCAGGTGATCGTGACGCCCTTGTCGTCGGTCACCACCACGTTGGTCAGCGGCAGCTGGCCGGTGTTGGTGACGACGTACGTCCACGTCACCGCGCTGCCGTTCGGCACCGTCGGACCGGGCGGGTTGTCCGCGTCGTCCCGCACGGCCGAACCGCCGGTCACGTACTTCTCGATGTCGATCTGCGCCTGCACCAGGCCCATGTCCCACGTGCGGTCGACCTCGCCCTGGTCGAGCGTGATCACCTCGGTGCGACCGTAGGCCGGGCCGGCGACGGTGGCGTCGGCGTCGGAGTCGACCGCGTCGTCACCGCCCTGGTTGCGCGGCGTGATGTACGTGCCGCTCGGCGCGAGGAACTTCAGGAAGTAGGTGCCCGCCGGCAGGTCCGTGAACAGGTAGAACCCGTTCACGTCCGTGTCGTGGGTACCCAGCGAGACGTCGTCGGCCGTGCCGGCTTGGCCGTCCGGACCGGTGGTGAACAGCTGAACGGTCACGCCCTGGACACCGGGCTCGCCCGCGTCCTGCACACCATCACCGTCGAGGTCGCGCCACACGAAGTCACCGATGGTGGCGTTCGCGGGCAGGATCAGACCCTGGTCCCACGTCGTGTCGTGCTCACCGATGTCCAGGGTGAACACCTGCGTCGTACCGCCGGCGTCACCGTCGGAGTCCACCGCGTCGTCGCCGCCCTGGTTCTGCGGCGAGGCCACCATGCCCGCGGGCGCGGTGAACTTCACCGAGTAGCTGCCCGCGGGCAGACCGGTGAACTGGTAGAAGCCGTTGGCGTCGGTCGTGGTCGTGCCCACCGACACCGGGCCGCCCGGGTCCTGGCGGAAGAGCTCGACCGCCACGCCGGACACTCCCGGCTCGCCCGCGTCCTGGACACCGTCACCGTCCAGGTCGCGCCACACGAAGTCGCCCACCGACGCGGTCAGCGGGTCGGTACCGGTGTAGTGCGCCGGGTCGGTCGAGGTGACCCGTCCGCCGCTCGGCTGACCCGCGGTGTCCACGGGCTGACCGGACGTCGTGCCGACGTTCACGTAGTCACCGGCCTGGGCGGTGCCGGTACCGGTGCAGGTGAACGAGGCGCCGCGCAGGAACACGTCGGTCGGTGCCGGCATGCCGGGGCAGGTGAGCACCACGCCGCGGTCGTCGGTCACCTGGACGTCCTTCAGGTCCATGTTGCCGGTGTTGGTGACCACGTAGGTCCACGTCACCGGCGACCCGATCGGGATCGACGGGCCGGGTGCCGCGTCGGCGTCGTCCTGCACCGCCGAGCCACCGGTCACGTACTTCTCGATGTGGATCGACGGCGTTGCCTGCACCAGACCCATGTCCCAGGTCCGGTCGTCCTGCGCCTGGCCGAGCGCGAACGCCTCGGTCCAGCCGTAGTTCGGGCTCGCCGAGTTCGCGTTGCCGTCGGAGTCCAGCGCGTTGTCGCCCTGGTTCGCCGGAGACGCGATCATTCCTGCGGGCGGGAAGAACCGCACGTAGTAGTTGCCCGCGGGAAGAGCAGTGAACAGGTACTGGCCCTTGGTGGCGTCACTGGAGTCGGTGAACGTCTCACCGTTGTTCACCATGGTGTCGTCACCGGTGCCGACGACGCCGTCAGGACCCGGCTGCCACAGCTGGACCCGCACACCGCCGATGCCTTCTTCACCGTTGTCCTGCACGCCGTTGGCGTTGGTGTCGGACCAGACGCGGTCACCGACCACGCCCAGCGCGGGCAGCGGCTCCACGATCACCGGGACGCGCTCCGGTTCGGAGGGCGGCAACGGGTCACCGTTCGCCGGGATCGCGTGGTAGGCGAACGAGTTGTAGGCGATCTCGCCCGGTGTCGCACCGGTCTCGGCGCGCATCGGCCACTCGAAGGTGAGCGAGCCGCCGGGTGCGATCGGGCCGTCGAAGGTGAACCGGATCGACTTCACCGAGGTCGGGTCACCCGCGACCACCGCCCACGGCACCCACGGGGTGGCGTCGCAACCGGTGGTGGGGCCGCCTACCTCCGGACGGCACGGGTTGCCCGAGGTGTTGTACTCGATCGTCGCGCCGGCACCGGTGATCTGACCGGTCAGCTGCACGTCGAACTGCGAGCCGCGCTGGCCGGTGCCGATCACGCCGGTGTCACCGACCCGCGGCAGGATGTCGATCACCTGCGTACCCGCCGCGAAGGTGGCGGAGGTGCTGTTGACCACCGAGATGCGGTAGTCGACCTGGCCACCGGGGTAGGTGTGGCCCGACGAGCTGAAGCCGAGGCCCTGCTCCGCGTCCACCTGGCCCCTGACCTGCTTGAACGAGGTCAGGTTGGTGGTCTCCAGTACGGTGAGACCTTCCTGGTGGAAGCAGATGGGGTCGGTGTTGCGGTCGTCGCCGTCGCGGTCGTCACCGTCGGCCTCGTTGCGCAGACCCTCCGGGTTCTGCGACGAGCACTCGAAGACCGGGCTCGCGGCGTCACCGGGAGAGATCGTCGAGTCGTAGGGAATGCCGCCCGGTGTCACCGTCGGACCAACGCGCACGTTGTAGTTCAAGGACCAGGTCTTGCCAGCGGTGACGCTGGTGCCCGCGGGCCAGGTCCACCTCAGCAGCGTCCCGCCTGGGCCGAGCGGCACCTGCTCGAACTGGTCTGGCGCCGGGAGTCCACTCGTGCCGGGGTCGAAGGTGTAGGTGCCGTCGAGCGTGAAGCCCGCAGGCAGCCGCACGGTCACGACGGGTTGCGTCAGCGGGCCGAACGTGTCGTTGCCGACTCCGGCGACCGTGGTGAACGCGAAGAGACCGCCGACAACGCCGACGTTGGCGCCGCCGGGGTTGCCGGTGGCGGAGGTGCTGACGTAGGCGCGGACCGGGTTGTCCCGGAACGTCGCCGAGGCGCAGAACCGCTGCAGTGGCACGGTCTGGCCCGCACCGGTGACAGACGCGTCGAGACAGTTGGTCACCTGCTCGTTGTCAGTCAGCGGCGTGCCGTCCCAGCCGGGGTTGCGCACGGTCGTGCCGATGCCGACGTAGCTGGCGCCCCAGCCAGGCTCCAACACACCGCTCCACACGTAGTGCACTGCGGTGATCTCGGTGCCCGGCGGCAGGTTCAGCGAAGCGGGATCGACAGGAGTCGCGCCGGGGGCGAACGGGCTGCCGGGCAGCGGGACGTTCGTCTGACCGGTGTTCGTGTCGTAGGTGATCTGCAGCGTCGCGTTGCCCGGCCAGAAACCGGGGGCGAACTGCGTGACCTTCAGGTTGGAGTCGATCACGTCGTCGATGCGGAACGTGTCCAGGTTGCCGGTGCCGTTGTTGGCGACGCCGTAGTACCAGAACACGTCCTCACCGTTGGCGAGCGAGCCACGCGACGCCTGCTTGGACAGGTAGCCGGAAATGGTCGCGTCACCGGTGATACCGGTGCTGACCGACGCCGTGGACGGCGGGATCGGCTGTCCGGACGGGTTGGTGCCGCTGGCCACTACCGTGTTGACGACAGGCGGGGCGTTCGGCGGGAAGTTCGCCGTGGGGAAGTTCAGCACGACGTTGCGCTGAACGCAGCCACCGGTGGGCTGCAGCGCCCCCACGTCCATGCGCCCGATGTTCCAGGTGATCGTGTTGCCGGACACGACGCCACCGTCGCTGGACACGACCACGGCGCCGGCCGGGAAGGTGTCGACCAGCTGGGCGTTGTCGATGTCGAGCAGGCCGACGTTCGGGTTGGACTGCGGTGCGAAGCAGGCTCGCACCTGGTAGCTGCCGTTGCTGCCGGAGAGCACCTGCGTCGGGCCGGTCTTCTCCGCCTTGATCGCGGAGGCGGCGTGCAGCGTGGTGCGCACGTCTTGCTGACTGACCACCGGCGCCTGCGGTGCCAGTTGGACGGAAGCGTGGTTGACGAGCACCGCTCCTTCCGGAGTGATGCCCTGCGGCGTGGTGACGACCAGCTTCAGCTGGGCGGTCACGCCACCGATGAAGCCGGGGCCCATCGTCCACACGACCTCGTTGCCGACGATCTGGCCGTCGTCGCTGATGCCGGCACCGGCGCCGACTTTGAACAGAGGGATCGCGAACTGGGTGTTGTTGTTGATGTCGAGGTACGAGGGCAGCGGATCGCGCACCACGGCGCCCGCGCACGACTCGCCTTCGAAGGACGCGCACGACACACCGATCGTGTACTCGATCTGCCCGCCGCTCGGTGCGTCGGTGACGTTGACCGCTTTGTCGATCTTCAGTTCCGGCGCGGCGTTCGCGGCCGGGGCTGTCATCACGCTGCCCACTACCAGGAGCAGAACCGTGAACAAGGAAGTGAACCCGTAGGCACGTCGCTTTCGCCGCGGACGTTCCCCGGTGCTCTGAGCTGGTCTCATCGCACTCCTCCAGTCCCGGCGCTCGCCGTGCGAGCGCGGGCGTACCGAACACCCGGCCGATCGGTCGGACACCACTCCAGATCTGCGTGCGGTACTTGGATTACGCATGCATGTCCGCTTCTTCGGCATGTGCCCGCGAGGGCACCGCGCTCCGCGGGATGCCGTCGCGGCCGAGCCGGGAGAAGGTGGAGGTCAAGCCGTAATGAACGCCGCCGAGGGCTGTCTTTCCCTTGCTGTGCCAGCAAGTTCCCGGTTGCACCATCGGCTGCCCGATCGGGCACCTGATGACATGTGCCGTGAACCGATCACGCCGACAGGGAGCCGCCATGACCACCGAGCTGTTCGTCACCGGACACGGACTGTCCACAGGAGACGACACGTTCGTCCCAGCCGGACTGACCGTCCACCTCTACGCCGCACCCGGCGAGTCGCTGCCGCTCGCGCTCGGTGCCGCCGCGCTCACCGGCCGCGGCGGCACGGCACCGCTGCGCTCGATCGGCCCGCTCGCGGTGTGCCCCAACGTGGCGCTGGGTCCGCTGGGGGACGACGAGTACGCGGTGCTCGCGAGCGCGGAAGCACCGGGCATCACCGTGCTGTACGTCAACGACCCGCGGATCGCGCTCGTCGACGGTGAGACGCGGCTGTGCGACGACCCGTCCGGGTGCCGCGGCGTGCACCGCTGCGGTGGCCTGTTCGCCCAGCTGCTCGACCGGCCCGAGTTCGGCCGCACCACCGACCTGCACCTGATCGCGTGCCTCAGTGCGATCGGCACCGACGCACTCGGCACCGACGAGCAGTCCAGTCCGGTCAACGCCGCCTTGATGCCGCTCGACGCCGAGGTCGACGCGTTCCTTGCGCTGCCGTTCGCCGAGCAGGAGCAGCTGTTCGACTCCTGGCCCGCCGACAAGCAGGCGATGGCGCGCGGCTGGGGCGAGATCGACGACTGGATCACGCGGCGCGCGGCGCGCACCGTGCTCCGCGACGCCGGGCGGTTCAGCCTGCGCGCCTATGTCAACTCCGTGCCGTCGGCCGAGCTCGGCGTGCTGGCGGCCGACGAGGTGGTGATGGAGGCACTGCAGGACGCCGACGAGTGGGTGCAGCAGTGGGCGTTCGGCGGCCGGGCCAAGCCCGAACAGGCCGCGCAGGCGTGGGCGGCACTGCCCCCGGTCGAACGCATCGGAATCGTGCAGACCGAGCCTGAGCTGGCCAACCACCTCTCCGCCGGCATCGCGCTGTTCCCGGCCGGGGTCACCGGGGACGTCCTGCGCGGGCTCGTCGACCGGCACAACATCGCGGCACTGCACGCCGCACCGCCGCGCCGGCCGCTGCCGTGCGCCGAACGCGACGGAATGGTCCTCGTCGATCCCGAGCGGGCGAGGTCGGTGCGCGGCCCGGACGGTTACGAGGTGCCGGGATCGGGCGCGCTCCCCCGGCACGCGCGCACGTGGCGGCGCGTCGACGGCGGTGTCGTCGTGGCACCGCGGCTCGACGGCGGCATCGTGGTGGCCGGTCCGCTGGTCGCGAACCACGCGGCGTACTGGACCGCGCTGGCGCAGACGTACCCCGGCATCCGGCTCGGCGGCGCCCAGCTCCCGGTGCGGTTCGACGGCCTGACCACGTTCGCGCCCACCAGCGCACTGCACAGGGTCAACGCTGCCGTGCAGGACAACGCCGACGTCTGGAACAACCTGGTGGCGCAGCCTGACCCACCCGCATCCGCGCTCGCCGAGGCGCACGCCGAGCTGCTGGACGCACTCGGGAAGAGATCGGCGGCGCTGACCTCTCTCGCGACGTGGACGACCTCGCTGTTCGCGGAGTCGGAGGCGTGGGCGCGGGAGTCGGCGGCGCTGCTGGAGGGCTGGGAAGCGGTCGCGGACGCCGAGCCGTGGACCGAGTGCCGGGACGCCCTGGTCGTGCTCTTCGCTCCCGACCCGGCCCCCGCACCTCTCGTCGGCGACTTCGCCGAGCTCACCGCTGACGACGCGCTGGCCGCGCACTGCGCCAACGCGCAGCACTACGTGGACGGCTTCGATGCGCTGCGGCTGCACACGCGCGCGCATCTGTCCAGGGTGGACTCCCCCGACGCGCTCGCCGAGATCCGCACGTGGTTGCGCGAGGAACTGGCCTGGGCGAAGAAGGCCGCCGGGGAGTCGCTCGACGTCGTCACCGAGGCGGTTTCCCGATTCCCGGCGCTGGCGGAGCAGGCGCAACGCGACAACGACGAGCTCACCGCGCGCGTGCGGACGCTCATGCCGAGCTGAACACAGCTGCCGAAAGGATTTCCTGGTGCGCGCGTAAGGAGCACCAGCCCGCCGGCTCATGTCCTGCACGAACGCCCGCGGGTCGTGCCGGTCTCAGCCACGCGCGCCGCGGGTGGAGCTGGAAGGGGAGACGGATGAGCTCTGCAGCCTCCACAGCCGCTGGCCGCGCCCACGAGCGAGCGGGTCTGTTCGGCACGATCGGCCGAGTCGTCGTGCGCCACCGGTGGTGGGTGATGGCCTTCTGGGTGGTGCTCGCGGCCGCCGCGTACGTCTTCGCACCCGCATACTCGTCGGTGGTCGACCCCGCCGCCGCCACGCCGGTCGTGGCGAACAGCGAGTCCGCGCGCGCGAACGGTGTCGCGGGCTCGGCGTTCAGCCGTGACCAGGGCGTGCAGCTGGTCTTCACCCGCGCCGACGGCGGGGTGCTCTCCGGCGCCGACATCGCCCAGGTGGGCGTCATCAGCCACGCGATCGACACCGCCAGACCCGCCGGAGTGAAGTCCGTGACGACGACGCCGCAGTCGTTGTCGCAGAACAAGAAGGTGGCGGTGGCAGCCGTGGTGCTCGCCACCGACCAGGCCGGGTCGCCGGAGGCGGCGGGCGCGGTCACCGCGGTTCGTTCGGCAGCGCAGGACAAGGCACGTGCGTCTGGTCTGGTCGCCGGGGTGACCGGGCCCGCGGCGATGAGCGCCGACTTCGCCGCCTCGATCGAACGCGCCGAGCGGCTCGTCGGGGTGATCACGCTGATCCTGGTGGTGCTGCTGATGATCGTGGCGTTCCGCAGCGTCGCCGCGCCCGTGGTGCCGCTCATCGCGATCGGCATCGTCTTCGTCGTCGCCAGGGCGGCGATCGCCGCAGCCGCCACCGCTTTCGGCTTCACCGTGCCGCCGCAGCTGCTGACGTTGCTGATCGTGGTGCTCTTCGGCATCGGCACGGACTACGTGCTCTTCCTGCTGTTCCGCTACCGCGACGAGCTGCGGTCCGGCGGTCACGGGCCGGACGCCGTCATCACCGCGGTGCGCCGCATCGGTGAGGTGATCGCCTCGGCCGGTGGAGCGGTGACGTGCGCATTCCTCACGCTGCTCGTCGCGTCGCTGGCGGTGTTCCGCACGCTCGGTGCCGGCCTCGCGATCGGCGTCGTGGTGATGGTGCTCGCCGCCCTCACGCTCGTGCCCGCCGTGGTCTCGGTGCTGGGGCCCGCCGTGTTCTGGCCGAGCAAGCCGCACGCGGCACGCGCACACCACGCCGAACCGGGCCGGATCGCCACGCTCGTGGCACGGCGGCCGTTCCGGGTCGTGCTGGGTGCGCTGGTGCTGCTCGGAGTGCTCGCGGGCGGGCTCGCGACGTTGCGGCTGGACTACGACAACCTGGGCGAGCTGCCGCAGGACTCCCCTGGCGTGACCGCCTACCACCAGCTCACCACCGGCTATCCGGTCGGCTCGGTCAACCCGGTCTCGGTCTATCTGCGCACGGTTGACGGCGCCGCGCTCTCGGCGGGGCGGATCACCGCGGTGGTCAACACGTTGCGGTCGGTGCCGCACGTCGTCACCGTGCAGCAGCCGATCCGGTCCAGCGACAACAAGGTCGCGCGCATCGACGCCGTGCTCGACGTGCCACCTGCCTCGGTGGAGGCGATGGACCTCGCCGGAGCGAACGGTGTGCTGCGGAACAAGGTGCACGAGGCCGCGGGCACACGGGTGGACGCGTTCGTCGGCGGGCAGTCGTCGGCGCTGGCCGACCTGCGGGCGGCCAACAGTCACGACCTGCGGCTCGAGTTCCCGATCGCGGGCGCGCTGATCGTGCTGGTGCTGGCGTTGCTGCTGCGCAGGCCGCTGACGGCGGTGCTGATCACGCTGGCCGTGCTCGCCGGTTTCGCGGCGACGCTCGGTGCCACCGGGCTGCTCGTGCGCTGGTTCGGCGAGAACGGCGTCAACTACCTCGTGCCCACGATGGCGTATCTGTTCGTGCTGGCGATCGGCAGCGACTACGCGATGCTCGTGGTCGCACGGGTGCGCGAGGAGCACGCGGCCGGACTGTCCACACGCGACGCCATCCGCGCCGCGGTGAGCGGTACGGCGGGCTCTGTGCTCGCCGCGGGCGCGATCCTCGCGGGCACGTTCGCCTCGCTGCTGTTCTCCGGGGTGACGTTGCTCGTGGAGACCGGAATCGCCGTCACCACCGGCATCGTGCTCACCGCCTCGATCGTGGCGCTGCTGCTGGTGCCCGGACTGCTGGCGCTGACCACCCGGTCCGGCAAGGCCGAGCCGGAAGTCACCGAGGACTCCGCCGAGCGGGAACACGCTCCGGTCTGACGGCACACCGGAAAAGCCGCCGCCCGAACGGTTCGGGCGGCGGCTTTTCCGTTGCCTGCTCAGGCGATCTGGTCAGCCGATCTGGTCAGCGGAGCTGGCTGCGGCCGAGCTCGCCGCCGAAGAGCTCGGCGGCACCGACGTCGACGACCCCGTGACGCTCGGCACCGGCACGGTGGTCGTCGGCGTGGACGTGACCGCGGTGGTGGTACCCGTGGTGCTCGTGGTGCTCGTACCCGTGCTTTCCGGAGCCTGCACCGGTTGCGCCTGCTGCTCCGGCTGCGGGAGCGGTGCGGGCAGGATCGACTCGGTGGCGCGCACGGGTTCGCCGGTGCGGTAGGAGTCCGCGATCGCCAGCACCAGGTTCACGTATGCCTGCGACTGGTTGTAGCGGAACACCGCCGCGCGGCGCTGCGACTCGTCCCGCAGGTCGCCACCACCCCGGCACAGGTACTTCGCCGCGCCGAGCGCCGCGTCGTACATGTTGTTGATGTCCTTGACGCCGTCGCCGTTGCCGTCGGACGCGACCGGCGCCCAGGAGGACGGCAGGAACTGCATCGGCCCGGTGGCCCGGACGTACTCGCCGTTCGCGTCGACGATGCGCGCCACGCCGGGGCTGCCGTCCAGCGATGGCCCGAGAATCGGTTGCGCCACCGTGCCGTCGGCCAGGTACTTGCCCCTGCCGTGGCCGGACTCGACCTTGCCGATGCCCGCCAGCAGGGACCAGTGCAGACCGCAGCCCGGCTGTTCGCTCGCGATCACCTCGGCCGCGTGCACGTAGGCCTTGTACGCGGTTTCCGGGATGCCGTTGGCCGCGAGCGCCGACGCCACGACGGACATGGCACTCGCCTTCGCCCGCTCGCTCTCGGGTGCCTGCGTCGTCTTGCTCTCCGCAGGCAGACGGTTGTCCTTCACCCGCAGCCCAACGGGTTTCTGCGCGGGTGTGGTGGGCTCGGTGCGCGGCCGTGCAGGTGCCGCCTGCCCGTACTCGTGGCCCAGCGCGAGCGCCCCGATCACGACCGCCGTCGCGAGCCAGGCCGCGGACACGACCAGCACCGCTTTCGGTGTGCCGTCGCGCGGCTCGGTTCGATCCATACCACTGCTCTCCTCGAAAGGTTCGTCCGGTTGCCCACCTTGACCACGGCACCGGCTGTCGATGACGCCTATTCCGCCGGGGAATCCAGCCGTGTCGCGGTGATGACCGCGCTCACGGAGTCGCAGTCCTCCCAGTCGACGCCGTTGACCACGTCGCGCACGGCCACGTTGCAGGAGATCTCCAACGCGTTCGCGAGGTCGAGGAACGTCGCTGAGGGCGTGAGGTAGTTCTGCGCGCCCCACCAGATCGCCACTGCCTTGTCCAGGCCGATGCCCTGGACGTGTTGCCCGTCCACCTCTCCGCCGTCCACGAGCAGTGCCGCGGCCTTGGCGACGACACCCGCGTTCACGTGCGGATCGGTGGCGCCGGACTGCCAGTGCGCGCCGCCCACGCTCGCCGGTTGCGGCACGGCGGACAGGCCGGGATCGGCCATGTTCCGAACCTCCCCGCTCGCCGGATCCGTGAACTGCCACCGATCACCACCCTCGACGCCGGCCGGGCCGGAACCGATCGCCGCGAACTGGCCGAGGACGTCCGCCATGCCCTCGGCGACCTCCCGTGCCCGTCCTGTCACCGGATCACCCGCTACTCGTGCCGCCACCGCGTGCGCGACCTCGTGCCCCACCACCGCGTCGGTGACCACGTCACCGAAGACGAGCTGCTCGCCGTTCCAGAACGACGACCGGTACGGACATCCGCCGGCGGCGCAGACCCGCACGGTCGCGCGCAGTGCGAGGCCCTCCTCGTCGCCGGCGTCGGTGCCGATCAATGCCACCAGGTCGGTGCGCAGAAACCGCGAGTAGAACGCGCTGACGTCCGCGAGCCGCGCGTAGGCCGTGGCCGCCGCGCCTTTGGCTGCCCCGGGGTCGGCGATCGGGAACGTCAGTCCACATCGGACGGTTGCTGGCGCCCCGGTGACGACCTTGCCGCGCGCGTCGCAGACGGCGTGGTCCACCACGCCCAGCACGGCCGGACGCACCTCCAGCACCTCGTCCTCGGTGGCGTGCAGCACAGCTGTCCACGCGTGGTCTGGTGCCGTTCCCCGCACGGTGACCTTGAAGGCGGGAACGGCGATCGACAGGTCACCGGGCCTGGCCAGGTCCGGATCGTGCCAGACGGGCGCTGGTTCCTCCGCGGACAGATCCTGGGCGGGCACGGACGCACTGGCCGCGACCGCCCGCACCGCGCGGTCGCGGAGCACGTCCGCGTCGTAGTCCGGCGGGAAGTCACCCTGCCGCGCCAGCACCACGTGTCCGACCGCGCCGACGAACCCGCCGCGCGCGTCGTAGACCTGCACGACCTCGGCGCCTTCGACGGGTGTGCCGCGGAAGACCTGCCGCGCCCGCACGACCGTGCCCGCGATCGTCCTGCGGGTGCTCACCACCTCCAAGTCGCCGAACGACCTGCCGTAACGAACGTCGAGCGCCGCGAGGTTGCGCCGCGCCGCCTGTTCGATCCCGGCGGCGTCCGGCGCGTCCTGCCGAGGGTCGCCGCCCACCGCCACGACGTGCCCTTCGGCGTCGTGCGGCACCAGGTCCGGCAGATCGGCGTACACAGTGGACTGTCCGGCGGTCAGCGCGAGCACGGCACCCGCGCAGACCGCGGCCACGAGCCACATCGTCCACGTCGCTCGTCCCGACGGTGGCATGAGCGCCTCCTCCGAGTCGGGCGGGACGTGACCTGGTGCGCGCGGGCCCGTCCGTTCGCGGCTACCTCACCTGACCGGTGAAGTACACGGACGTCCCGCACTTGGTGTCTCCTGTGTTGTCGCACTTGACGCTCACCACGACCCGCTGGCCCGGCCGGAACACGATCGGCTGGGAGAAGGTGCGTTCCATGTCCTTGAAGTTCGCGAGGCCGAACTGCATGAGCACGCTGTCGTTGCGCTGGATGCGCAGCGTGCCGAGGTCGCCGTTCGGGTTCTCGATCATCAGGTCCGACACCAGCAGCGTCTTGCCCGCCGGTGGCTGGTAGGCGAAGCTCACGTACCCGGCGCCCGGCTTCGGGTCGGCCACGATCCGGAAGTCGATCGGTTCCGGCGCGGCGCTGGAGGGCGGCAGCGGCGAACCGCTCGGCTGCACGCCCCCGGACGGGCTGACAGAGCTCGACGGGGCGGCGCTCGACGACGAGGGGGCCGAGGAGCTCGCGGCCGACGACGGCCCGCTGCTCGACGTGCCCGCGGCACCGCTCACGCCCGGTGGCGCGTCCGACGCCGTCGACACGACCTTCGGCTTGAGCACCGTCATCATCAGCGCGGCCAGCACGACAACGCCCGCCACCACGATGCCCAAGGCTGCCAGCAGTCCCCTCGGCAGCAGCTGCGTCTGCACGTACGTGCCGCTGGTCTTGATCGGCGTCCCGTGCGACGGCACCACGTTCACCTCGAACGAGTGCGTCTTGTCCGCGCCCTTGAAGAACCTGCGCCACGGCCGGACCACCGTCCTCACCAGCACGGTGCGGCCGGCCGGAATGTCGACCGAGTGCTGACGGAAGTCCACCCCGACCTCGTCGGCCGGGTCGAACCCGTTGAGCGACACGAACGCCATCGTGTTGCCGAGATTGTCCACCGCGAGCTGGGTGCGGCCCTTGCGCCGCCCGGTGGTTCTCGACGGCACGATCTCCGCGGCGAGCTCGCGGAACTCACGCACCTCCACGACACCCTCTTCGACGACGGTGTTCTCGGTGTCCTCCACCGACATCACCCGCACGGCGAAGTACAGCTCCTCCGCGGCCACGTCGCTCGACCTCGGCGGGGCGAACTCGATGCGCGCCGTCGCCTCCTGGTCGGGCATGAGGTTGACCGACTGCGGCTCGACGGTCGTCCACTCGGTCGCGGCACCCATCACGTCGAGCATGAACTGGTCGACGACACCGCCCGTGTTGCGGATCGTCAGATCGATCGTGGCGACCTCGCCCGGAACGACCTCGACGGCCTCCTGGCTCAGCGACACCGCAGCACCCATCCGCCAGCCCGCCTCAGGTCAGATCCACCGTCGTGCCGAGCTCCGTGAACTCGGCAAGCAGCTGCTCGGTCACCCGCTCAAGGTGCGCGCGCCCGGACAGGGCGCCCACCACCTCGGCGGTGTCCTCGCCGCCGACGGCGTGGCGGAAGTTCTGGTCGGGCACGACCTTGCCGGACCCGTAGATCCGCAGCCGCGCGAGCGGCTGGGTCAGCGTGGTGCGGCTGGTCTCGGTCCAGTCGAAGGTGATCTCCACGTAGGCGCTGTCCGGTTCGGGGTCGCGGCCCACGTGCACGTCGACGGCGAGGCTCACCTCGGTGCCGTACGCCAGCTGCGGTTGCGCGGAACCCCGCCGCACCACCAGGTTCGTGACCGCGCACGTGCCGCGCGGCCGTTCGAACGACACCTCGACCGGGATGCGCGAGGAGATGCGCCCGTCCGGCCGGAACCACACGACGTTCCCGGACGACAGCGGCAGGTAACCCGACACTGTGTAACGGGTGCACATCGCGAACTCGAACGTGTACACGTCCGGCACGGCCCGGCGGGCGGTCTCGATCTCCTCGGGCGACGTCACGCTCGGGTGCAGCGTGCCGTCGCGCACCTCCACCGGCGGGAAGCGCAGCTGGGAGCCGCCGAAGTACTCGACGACGGCTCCGGCCACCCTGAGCAGTGCCGGACCGGCCAGCCCGGCGGCCATGTTCGTGAGCACGCCGAGATCGGCGAAGGTCGAGGGCGTGAACCTCGGCTGCGACATGGTTGGTTCCGATCAGTGTTCGGGTTCGACGACGAACGTTCCGGCCGCGAACGCCTGCTGGACCGTCTCGACGTGCTCATCGCGCACCATCAGGCGGTCGTCCACGTAGTACAGACCCAGCTCGACCGGGTCCACCGCGTAGTCCGTCTCGTCCACGAGAATCACCATAACCTCTTGCGGCACAATGAAAAGTGCCCGATGAGGCATACCTTCCGTCAGCCCCGCACGAAGAACTCGATCTCCGAGACGGCGACCGCGGTGCCGTCGACGGCGTTGTACAGCTCGGTCACGTGGATCTCGACGGTCTTCGCGCCCTTGCCGTTATTCAGGCTCAGCGTCTGCGGGTTGGGCGAGTCCTCGAGGTGCACGTCCTCGGTCTGCCCCGTCGAGTAGACGAGGTGCAGCGTCTTGGGCCGGTCGTACTTGACGAAGTCGGCCTTGTTCCCGGAGTAGACGATCACCTTGGCGAGGTTCTCCTCCTCGTCGAAGGTGACCACGAGCACCGGCTCCGTCCGCACCGGCGCCGACCAGAAGGTGTCCTTGTACCCGTCGAACGCCGCTGCCGCCGGATGCCCGGGCTCCTCGCCGTCGGGCGCGCTGATCTCCGTGGGGTGCACCGGGTCGTAACGCGGGAAGACCAGCCGCTCCAGGTAGTCCCGCGCACCGTAGAACTTGCGGTCGACGTAGTCGTGCACCGGCGGCACGAACCCGTAGACGAGCGAGAGCACCGTGATCAGCACACCCGCCACGAGCCGCACGATGCCCTTGACCTTGCCGCGCCGCTCCCGCACCCCGGGCGTGCCGTCACGTCCAGGCCGCGTACCTGCCGCGTGCGTCTTGGGTTTGCGCCAGTTCAGCAACCGCCGCCACCACGACGGCCGCACCACCTCGGCGTCCGCGAGCGACTCGCCGCAACGCGAGCAGAACCGGCGCGACGGGATGTTCGGCTGACCGCAGGCGCCACACACGAGGTCACCGACGTGCAACTTGCGCGTCGGCTTCTCAGCGGTGGCGGGCCGCGGCCGTTTCCGCGCGGGTGCCTGCGGCACAACGGCTTCCGGCTCAGGCCGGGTGTCTTCGGCCACGACCGGTTCGGCGATCTTGGTCTGTTCCAGCCGCGGCCGCCTGCTTCCCTTCGGGACCGGCAGGATCAGCGATGCCACGTCCTGCGGGGACGCTTTCGGCTCCTGCGGCGCGGCCGTGGCGCGTGAGCTGAGCGCGGCCGCCGGTGCCTCCGGCGGCGTGAAGTCGTCAGCGAGTTCGCCCGCGAGGTGGACGAGCTGGCCGTCGTCGTCGAACTCCGCTCCGGGAACATCACCGTCCACTCCGGACTCGCCAAGTCTCGTCGCTGCCGGCAGCGCACCGAACGAGCGCAGGCCGGCCTGCTTCCGCGCGCCGAGCCCCGGCAGGTCCGGGAGTTCGCCGGGTTCGCGCTCACCAATGGCTGACAGGCCGGCGGGCCTCCTGTCGCCGAGGCCGGGAAGGTCGGGGAGCTGGTCCGCGTTCCCCCTACCCAGCGCGGGAAGTTCCGGCAGCCCACCCGGCTTCCGCTCACCTAGGCCGTGCACCGCGGCCGAACCTCGCGCGCCCAGGCCACCGGACTCGCGGTCACCGAGGCCAGGCAGGTCCGGCAGTCCGGCGGACTTCCGCTCACCCGACTCCGGCAGACCGCCAGGTTCGCGCTTGCCCAATCCGTGGAGATCGGACAGATCAGCGGACCTCCGCTCACCCAACGCCGGAAGATCCGGCAAACCACCCGGCTTCCGCTCACCCAACCCCGGAAGATCCGACAAACCACCCGGCTTCCGCTCACCCAACCCCGGAAGATCGGGCAGACCAGCGGACTTCCGCTCACCCAACCCCGGTAGCTCAGGCAGCCCAGCCGAGCCTCGCTCACCGAGACCGCCGGACTCACGCTCACCCAGCCCAGGCAGCTCCGGCAAGCCGCCACGCTTCCGTTCGCCCAAACCCGGCAGCTCCGGCAGCCCGCCAGACTTGCGCTCGCCGAGACCTGGGAGGTCGGGCAACCCAGCCGACTGCCGTTCGTTCAACCCCGGGAGTTCCGGCACGCCACCAGATTTCCGCTCCCGGAGGCCAGACAGATCGGCCAACCCACCAGGCTTGCGCTCGCTGAGGCCCGGCAACTCCGGCAGACCGGCAGGCCGGCGCTCACCCAACCCCGGCAACTCCGGCAGACCGCCAGACTTCCGCTCACCCAACCCGGACAACCCTCCAGGCTTCCGGTCACCACCGTCAGTACCCCCGAGCCCGCTCAGCCCACCGAGCCCACCCGCGCGCCCACCGAGCCCACCGAGCCCACCGAGCCCACCGCCGCCGAGCCCACCACTAAGCCCGCCGGCACGTCCACCACCGAGCCCACTACCGAGCCCACCGCCCAACCCACCACCGAGCCCACCACCGAGCCCACCGCCCAACCCACCGGACGGGTTCCCCTTCCACTCCGGCAACCGCTTCGTCCCGAAAAGCAGACCGTCCAGCAGCACCTCGGCGAACTTGCGCCTGCGCCGAGGTGGCTCCTGTTCCTGTCCGGCTTCCCCGGCGTCGTCGATCTCCTGCGGTTCGGCGGTCTCGACGGTCTTGCCGGTCCATTCCAGGAAACTGCCGCACGAGCCGCAGAACGAGTCGTCACCCGCGTTGTGGAATCCGCATTTGCGGCAAAGGATCATCGCCGTCTCACCACCGTCACCGCGTGCGGCACGTGCACTGGCTTGTTGGCGGCGATAACGCGGTCCACGGCGTCCATCGACACCGCGGCGGGGTCGGGCGCCGCTATCTTCACCTCGAGGAACGGTGTGGTGGCGGCCGCGTCGCCCGCGAACACGCCGGCGCCGTCGACGACGTGCACCGTGCCGCCGGTGAGGAGTTCGAGCCACAGCCGCAGACCTGTGAGCGTGCCGCGCAGGCTGTGCAGGCTCGGGGCCGCGACGACCAGTGCGCGCATCCGGTCCTCCGGCAGACCGCGCAGGTCCAGGCCGACCCAGGAACCCAGCCACGGCAGGAAGTCCGACGGTGTGGTGCGCGGGTCGAGGTAGGCGGGCAGGCAGTCGAGCACTCCGATGGCCGGGGCGCTGACCTCGTCCAGGCCGGCGGTGAACCGCGCGGCGAACTGGTCCTCCTGGAACACCGACGGCAGGTAGCCCAGAATCGGAAACGGGTTCACGGCACCCTCGGCCGCTGCCCTGTTCACGGCGTCTCCACCCAGATCTGGTGCTCGTAGGAGAAGACGAGGCTGTGCGGTTCGAGCTCCAGCTTCGTCGTCGAGGCACCGCGTTCGCCGGTCACCGGGTTCGCACCGAACAGCTGCACGTCCTCCACCAGCGCGACGCCGGGCACCGACTGCAGCACCGCGTACACCTGTCCCTGGTGCACTGCCCGGCCGAACGGCCAGCCGGTGCCGTCCTGGCCTCCGGTGAGCGGGTTGAGCAGGCCGTACAAGGCGGCCAGCGCCGACTCGTGCACGCGGTCCGGGTCGTGGCCCGCCAGTGCGACGAGCCTCGCCACCACCGTGACACCGCGGTAGGTGGGCGGGCCGAGCACGACGCTCGTGCCGATCACCCTGGTCTCCTCCAGCCGCGCGGCGATGCGGCGGGTCGTGGACGGCGAAGGCAGCAGGTCCTCGATGCGGATGCGACCGCGGTCCACCGACGCAGAGGGGACGAGCAGCACGCGCACCGGTCCGCCGGGCGAGTCCGGTGGCAGGCAACGGATGCGGGCGAGCTCAGGAGCGACGTGCGCGCAGATCAGCTCGTAGTCCCGCGCGGTCACCGCCCGGTTGCGGCTCTGCAGCGCCATCGGGCCGCGCAGCTTCGCCTGTTCCAGCGACTCCGCGTCGACGCCGCCCAGCGCGGGGCGGCGGTTCTCCACGGCGTCGACGAACGGGATGGACGTCTTCAGCGTCGAGATCGCCCCGGCGCGCACGTTGCCGCGCACGCCGCCGCCGGTCAGGTAGCGGCGCAATCGGACGAGCACACCGCGTTCCGGCACGGCGCCGTACTGGCGCAAGCCGCCGTCCTGCTCCCGTACGACCGGCCCGAACGTCACCACGCCCGAAGCGGCGTCGAGCGTGACATGCCGGTCGTCCGGGCCGCTGTCGCCGAACGACTCCACCACGGTCCACTGCTGCCAGCCGGAGTCGTCGCTCACCTCGACGACGACGTCCTCGAGATCGGTCAGCACGGGCGTGCGCCGCACGGTGAACGACTGGCCGGGTACGCCCTCGGACTCCCCGAGCACCTCGTTCTCGACGGGTTCGGCGTGCCGGGCGGTGACCGTGCCGCCGACCGTGCACGCGGTGATGCCGTGGATCACCGGCGTCGCGCTGTAGCGGGGCTGGCCGGGATCGGACGGAGTCACCACCGCGCGCAGCCACCCCGCGTGCTGCTCGCCCACGATCTCGGTGGTGTGGCTCGGCGGAACGTGCAGCACCACCACGCCTTTGCGGTTGAGTCCGCCCGTGTCATCGCGCGAGACCTCGCACGGTTCCCACGACGTGCCGGTCCACGCCTCCCACGCGAGCGGCGGGTTCACCGGGTCGACGCCGACACCGTCGATGTGGCAGTCCACGTCCAGCTGCACCGCGCAGCACGGCACCGCCTCGGGCAGGCCGACCAGTAGCGCGTCCCCCGGCTTCGGCACGGGCGTGAAGGCGTCGAACGTCAGCCGCCTGCGCATCGTGTCGAGCCGTTCGACGAACGTCGTCGCGCCGTTCGAGCACGTCTTCACGCTGACGACGCTGCTCGGCACGATCGCGAGCGGCTCGGTGGTGGTGAAGAGGATCGATTCGATGGTCTCGGTGCGCCCGGTCGCCACCCGCGTGCCCGCCGACACGGTGACGACCGCAGTCGCGGGCGCGGACAGCCAGAACGTGACCGGCGCGCTGGCCGCGGTGGGCGGCATCAGCCGCACGCCGATCAGTTCCAGGAACTTCACGTACAGCCGGTCCGGCACGCGGTTGAGCCGGTAGAGCAGCTGGTCGGTCATGAACGCGAACGTCTCGATGAGCGTCACGCCGGGGTCGGACACGTTGTGGTCCGTCCACTCCGGACAGTGCTTCATCACCAGGCGCTTGGCGTCGTCGACGAGGTCCTGGAACCGCCGGTCGTCCAGGTTCGGCACGGGAAGTGTCATCGCGGGCGCTCCTCGTCAGTAATCCGAGCCGTCGTCGGGAATCGTGTAGAAGGGAAAGACGAGGTTGCGGTGGTCGTTCGTCTCCTTCACCCGATACTCGACGTCGATGTGCACGAGCGTGTGCTGACGGGGGTCGGGCCGCACCACCACGTCCATCACGTCGATCCTGGGTTCCCAGCGCAGCAGCGACTGCCGCACCTCCATGGTCAGCTCGGTGATCATCTCGCCGTCGATGCTCGAGAACACGAAGTCCTTCAACCTGCAGCCGAAGTCCGGCCGCATCGGCCGTTCTCCCGGATAGGTCAGCAGCACGAGCGACATCGCCTGCTCGATGCCCTCGTGTCCACCGGCGAGCGCGATCCTGCCGTTCGCGTCGACGCCCATCGGGAACGCCCAGCGCTTCCCGACGAACTCGCTGATCGCGCCTGTGCTCACGTCGTCCCTCTCAGTTCAGCTCGATCGTGGTGCCCTTGATCTTCACGGTGCCCTCGCTCTGGATGGAGATAGCGCCCTGCGCCTTGAGATCGAGGTTCGCGCCTCCGTCCACGCTGACGGAACCGTTGGCACCACCGGAGATGTGCACTGCTCCCCCGTCGCCGGCGGCGATGTTCACCGCGCCACCGGCACCACAGGTGATGTTGATCGTGCCCTGCTCGCTCTGGCTGGCAGGCGGCTTCGGCGTGCACGACAGCGTGATCGTGCCCGCCACCTGGTCGATCACCAGCGCGATGTCGTCGTTCTTCGTTCCCAGCGCGAGCTTCGACGCGTTCGGCGGCGACGTGTCCGGTGGCGGCAGTGCGTCGTCGACGAACAGCAACCGGTTGCCGGTCGGCGACGAGAACCCGCGCGCCACCACAGAGCTCGTCTGCCCGTTCTGCTTCAGCACCTCCGCGCCGAGGTCGTACTTCGACCGGCGGTTCACCAGGCCGCCGACCACGTACGGCCTGCGCGGGTCGCCGTGCTCGAAAGCGACGAGCACCTCGTCCCCGCTCTCCGGCAGGAACACCGCGCCCGACCGCGTGCCCGCTCCGAAGTGGACGGTGCGGGCCCAGTCCGTCTCGAAGTCCGCCGACAGCCACGGCAGCGCGACCTTGACCCGGTGCAGCGCCGAGGGGTCCGCCGTGTTGGTCACGATGCCGGGCACGACACCGTCGATGCGCGGCCGGTGCGACGGCGTCTCCTGGCCCGCGACCAGACCCAGCAGCGAACGTTCGTGACCACCGCTGACTTCGAACCGCGTGTAGTAGCCGCCCTCGGCGTCGTCGAACACGTGCTGCGCGGCGGTCACCCGCCACGTCCCTGCGAACTGCTCCGGCACGCCCTTCACGGTCACCTGGGCACCGGGCACCACCGCGGAGTTCCCGTCGCAGCGGCCCTCCGCCTCCGCGAACGTGCTCGCGTAGTGCTCGGACATCGCCTTGCCGGTGCCTTCGGCCGCCCGGCTGATCGCCGCACCCGCGGCCAACGGCCGGTCGACGACCACCTGGGCGTCCGGTTTCGCCACCGGACCGAGGTCGGCACCGTCGGGTTCCTGCGGTGGCACCGCGGCGCCGACAGGCTGGAACCGCGCCGCGAGCGAGTCGGGTGTCAGCGAACTGAGCTCGGCGGTCGTGCTGGCCGAAGGCACGGTCTCGGCGACGACCTTTCCCTGCTCGCCGTCCCACACCCGGACCTCCACCTCCGGCACCAGGTTCGCTCCGCTGATCCTCGGCAGGAAGGTGAAGAGGTTCGTGCCGAAGGTGAGCTCGGGCGGCAGCGCACCGGCGGAGGGCAGGTCCTTCCCGGCGCGGCGGAAGTACAGCTTGCCGTCGGACACCCCGATCTCGAAGCCGATCTCGTTCGCGCGGTGGCGCAGGAAGTCCCAGTCCGTCTGCGCGACCTGCCCGATGTGGTCGTGCGTGATGCCCGACTCCTCGACCACGTCGCACGGCACGCCCGCCGCCTCGGCGATCTCCCTGACGATGTCGGAGTCGGTGCGGTTGAGGAACGTCCGGGTGCGCCGGGCGCGCTGCAGCCGGTGCGTCTTCTCGTACCCGCGGACGACCGTGCAGATCTCCATCTCGTCGCACACCGCCTCGATCGCGGTGACCTCACCGTCGATCAGCGTGCACCCCTGCTCGCCGTCGACCACCCGCACCGCGGTGCCGATGGTGACGTCCAGGTTGGTCAGAACGTCGCAGTTGGTGTCGAGGAAGGTCAGTTCCACCATGTCCGGCCGGTGCAGGTCGTTGTCCACCACGACCCGCAGCAGCAGGTGGTTCATCTGGTCGTTCAGCGCGGTGCGGGTGCGGCCGAACTGCACGAGCGCGCGGACGTTCTCCGCCGTCGGCGCCTCGGCTCCCGCATTGGCGGTCATGGTCAGCGCCCGCTTTCCAGCTCGGCGGGGTTCGGCACGTACACGGTCCGGCCGGGGCGCACCCGCATCGGGTCGTCGATCCCGTTGGCCACGGCGAGCTCACGCCAGTGCGACGGCCTGCCGTAGTGGCCGAGTGCGATGCGCTGCAGGCTGTCACCCTCGCCGACGACCTGCCCGGTGCGGCCGGGCAGACCGCCCGACGTCGGATTGGTCGGCATGGTGCCGTAGAAGCTCGGCTGCTCCTTGATGGTGATGTTCACCTTGGCCTGCACCGGAACGCCGGTCGCGCTGAACCGGGTGAACGTGGCGTTCACCGACTCGATCACCCCGTCGTAGCGGATGCCGGACCCTTCCGGCCCCCAGCACAACGTCACCACCGGCTGGTGGTTCATCAGCTTCTGGTAGAGGTTCGGTTTCTTGGCGCTCGGGTTGATCTTGAGCTCCTGCTGGTACCTCTCCTCCGCGGTCACCGCTCGCCTGCCCGCGTTGATCCGCGCGCCCAGCGAGCCGCCCAGGCCGGCCCAGTTGAGCAGCTGGTCGACCCTCGGCTTGGTCGTCGTGCCGATGAAGATCAGGTTGTCCAGCCTGATCGTCGGCGGGTCGGCCTTGAGGAAGCTGCGGAACGTGGCACCCGGTGGCCGGGCACCGCTCATCGCGGAGTTGCCGTGCGACCGGCTCTCACATCGCCGCTCCACCTGCATGGTCTGCGGGTTGAAGTCGAACGCCACGGTGCCCGCGTTGTCGCCGTCCACGCAGAGGATCGCGGCGGGCCACTGCGTCGCCAGCTGGTCGTAGTCCTTGCCGCCGCCGGTCGACGGCGCCGGACCGCCGCCGGGCATCGGCGCGCTCGGGGGAAAATTCATCGCCACGCTCCTACAGGAATCCCTCGTGAGCGAGCCGGAGGGTCTCGATCGCGAAGTCCGTTCCGTTGGCCGAGAGGTCGGGTCCCTGCCACTCCTGCGGCACGACGCCGCGCAGCGTCCACGACGCGACCACGGTGTCCGCGGTGCTGTCGAAGAGCTGGATCTGCGCGGTGCCACCGGGATAGGTCTGGTCGCCGTTGATCCACACGTTGACCGACTGCCGCAGCCACTGCTGGACGGCCATGGACTGCTGCTGCTCCATGATCCGCTTCAGCGTGATCGTGGAGTACTTGAGCGCCTTGGGCAGCAGCTTCACCGCGTCGTACTGCCCGCCGCTCATGACCGTCTCCGACTCGAACGTCACAGCCAGCCCCGAGCAGGTCGCCCAGTTGCCCAGGCTGAGCCCGTCGACGGTCACCTGGAAGCGCATCGCCATCCCGAGCACCGCGCGCGGGCTCAGCGGTCTGCTGCTCATCGGTTCACCCCCTTCATGACTTCTTGTGGTCGTCGAGAAAGCCTTCGTGTGCGAACTCGAGGGTCTCCAGCGCCACGCCACTGGCCGAAGCCTGGAAACCGACGACCGACCAGCGGCACGGGACGATGTGCCGCAGTTCCCACGTCATCAGCGCGTCACCCGACCACGACGGGTCGAGCAGCTTGATCGCGCCGGTGTAGCCGGTGGGGCTGAACGACGTCTCGGTCAACCACTGCTTGACCTTCTGCGAGTCCGCGCAGGCGGCGCGTTCGAGCTTGACGTTCGCGTACTTGGTCCGGCCGGGCATGTACCAGCGGTGGTTGCCCATGTCACCGGCGCGGTACTCGGCCATGTCCCACTGCACCGACAGACCGTCCACTTTGGCCCACAGGCCGAGGTCGTACGTCTTCGCGCCCGCGTCGATCACCACGCTGAACTGGCTGACAACACCTGGGCTCGTGCGCGTCAGGTTGTTGGCGTAGTTGCCCGCGGAGGTGACGTAACCCCCGGCCGTCTGGACGGCTCCCACGGCTCCGTCGAACATCAACTGCTCCTAGCGCCGGTCGGCGAGCCGGCCGGCCCGCTCGCGATCGATGATCAGCTCACGCCGCAGCCGTGACCTGATCCGTGCGTACATGCGGTGCACGAGGTCCTCCACGGTGGTGTCGTCGAGCTGTGACACGTCCAGCCGGGGCTGCTGCTCCGCTGGCGTGCCGGGCGCCTCCTCGAGCGGAATCGGGCCAGGTACCGCGACTTGCTCCTGAACCGCCTCCGGCGTCGGTGCGGCATCGAGTGCGGCATCGAGTGCGCCACCGCGGTCGCGCGCGCGGCCCGGCCAGGTCATCGCCTCGCGCTCGTGCAGGAGGCTCTGCGGCGCGTCGGCCGACGACGGGTGGCCCGCGCTGTGCTGCTCTGCGTCGTCCTCCAGGTGCTCGACGCCGAACCGGCCGAGCGCCATCGTGCGCATGGTCAGGTCGTGCTCCCGCTGGAAGTCCGCCTCGGTCTCCATCGCGCGCACCGGCCTGATCTCGTCGATCCGCCGTCGCAGGACCTCCACCGCGGCACTCGACGCGGGCGGGGGCGCCATCACGAGCGGAAGCACGGCCGCACCGGCGGTCCGCACCACGCCGGCGGGTGCCGGTTCCGGTGCGAACGACACCGGATCGGCGCCGATCTGCGGTGCGGTCGCCTCGCCGCCGGGTCGCTGCGACAGGAGCGGGAACCCCGCTGGTCGCGGTGGCGTGACCAGTGCCGCGACCGCGGCTCCCGCCCTCGATCCCGGGACGGCCCCTGGCAGCACCCACGCAGGCCGCGCCGGTGCCTCGGGCAGTCCGCTCGTGGCCTCGCGCATTCCAGCTGTCGCCCCGTGCAGCCCAGCCGTGGTCCCATGCGGTCCAGCCGTAGCGCCACCAAGCCCTGCTGCAGCGCCGTGCAGTTCAGTCGTGTGCCCGCGCAGCCCAGTCGCGGCGTCGTACACCCCGGCCGTGGACCCATGCCGTCCAGCTGGGGCCCTGTGCGGTCCGATCATGGCCCCGCCCAGCCCAGACGTGGCCTCACGCGATCCGGTCGCGGCAGCGCGCAGCCCAGTGGCCGCGGGCAGTCCCGCCGAAGCCACCGGCGGTCGCACAGGCCCGGACCGCACTCCCGTGGCGGTCGCGGGCAACCCGGCGTCCGGCGGGCGGAACCTCGGCACCACGGGGCCCGGCGCGGGCGCGTTCCGCCGCTGCTGGCTGCGACGCGTCGCCTCGTCCAGCCGGGTGCGGCGCTCCTGGTGCGCCGCACCGAGGTAGGGCTGCTCGTCCTCCTCGTCGAGGAACACACCGAACCTGCGGTACCGCATCATCGCGAGGGCCAGCCGCAGCTCGCCGTCGAAGTCGTCGGCCGTCTCCATCCGCCGGACCTCACCGATCTCGGCCGCCTCGCGGGCGAACTGGGGATCCGTCGCGGACAACGTCTCGAACTCCGCGCTCCACTGGTCCCGCTGCTGCATCTGGTAGGCGGCCTCGGCCCGCGCGCGGATGCCCGCGTCGGCGGTGGTCAGCTTCGTCAGGCCGGACGACGGCAGCTCCGCGGCGCGGTTGTGCTTCTCCAGCTCTTCCTGGACCAGCTCGTCGATCGACCGCATCCGCCGCACGGCCCGGTCGCCGAGCGCGAACTGAACGCGCTCACCGCCCAGCGGGCGCAGCGGCACCAGCTCAAGGGAGCGGGCCCGTTCCTGATGCGCCGCCACGGGTGCGGAGGACGCGTCGTACCGCAGCTCCGCGGCCTGTGCCTCGTCCTCCCAGTTGCGCGCCTCCTGCGCCGGATCGGCGGCCACCACCGTCGCCCTGCGGTGCTGCACGACGTGCGTCAGTTCGTGCGCCAGCAACGCGCGCGCCCGAGGTGTGTCCAGTGAACCCGCCTCGGCGGGCAGGAAGACCTCGCCCTCCCTGGTGAAAGCGTGCGCACCGAACGCGCCCGCCACCACCGAAACCTCGGGTCCTCTGTGGACGATCACGGTCGACAGGTCGACACCGTGCCGCCGCTGGAAGTCCTCGACCATGTCGGACGGCACCGCGACACCCTGCCCGGCGTCACCCGACAGCCGTTCGTCCGCCCACGGCCGCGCGTCCTCGTCGGTCAGCTCGTCGGCTGAGCCGTCGCGGGACGACCGCGACCGGCCGGTCGCGCGGGGGTGCGCGAGCTCCACCGCGGTGCCGGCCGACGTGATCCGCCGGGGACCCTTGGTCAGCTCCCGCGGTGTCCCGGCATCGCCTGGCTCGGCCGGTGGCGCCTCGTCCTCCTGCCGCCGCACCCGCACCGGGAGCACCGGCAGCGCCAGCACGTCGTTTTCCGGGAACCGTTGCTGCGCGGGCACTTCCGCTGCGCGAAAGAACGCACGGGCGACGGTGGCCGGTTCGGCGACGACCTCGGGCTCGACGTCGATCTCCGGTTCCGGGGAGAACTCCTCGGGTTCTGGAGTGTTCTCGGCATCCGGTGCCACGAACGGCGTGCCGCCGGGACGCGACGACGGCAGGCCGAGTCCGGCTCGCCTGCGTCGCATCGTGGTCGGTTGCGGCACGGCCGACGGCGGCTTGCCCGGCGGTTCCCACGAGTCGAGCGTCACCGGTTGCGCGGCCGGAGTGGGTGGCATGGTCCGGCCGAACAGCGACAGGTCGTCCTCGACGTCGTCGAGCAGAACCTGGGCCCACGGCGGCAGATCAGGCCGTTCCTGCCGAACCCGCTCACGGGGCTCGCCCACGGTCGCCACCGTGGGGTGGGTCAGCACGGGCCGCTCGACGGCCGGAGCGGCCACGACCGCCGCCCGCCGCACCGGCAGCGAGTCGACCCCGAGCTCGGATTCGACCGGGTTCACCCCCGGCTGTGCGGGATGAACGAGCTCGACCGGTTCGGCCGGGAACAGCTCGATCGGGTGCGCGAGCCCGTGCACCACACCTCTCGGCCGCGGCTGAACATCGGCTTTGACATGAGAGAGCGGACGGGGTGTCCGCAGCACGCCGGTCAGGCCGGCGGCGATGGCGGTGGTGCGCACGCGCGGAAGAGTCGGACGCAACCGGGGAAGACCGCGCCACGCGGGCAGAGCGGGCACAGCGGCCGCCGACGACGCGACGCCGCTTCGCGGTGTCTTGGCGCGCTTGCGCTGCCATGGCCAACGCATGCCGGGCCCTCCCTTCTCACTCCCCGTCGTCTGCGCCGGAGATCTTCCTGTGGATGTCGTTGAGCTGTTCGATCACCCGCACGCGCGCCGGGTGCTCGAGGTCGAGGATCGAGTCGAGTGACCAGTGCAGGTAGTAGGCGACGTACACGGCCTCTTCCCACAGCCGCTCGGCCGTGTACGTCAGGATTCCCCCGACGCATCACCGGAGAGGTCCACCGCGAACTCGTGCCCGCACGACGGGCAAGCAACTGCGGCCTCGGCATGCCCTTCCGCGTTGATGCGCCGGTACAGGTCCTGCAGGAACGACAGGTCGGACGCGAACATCCGCTCGATCACCGACTCGTCCACAGTGGGCAGAGTGCCCAGCCGGACCACGGTGCGCTCCAGCAACAGCACGCTGAGGTACGGCGGGTTCTGCCGAACTCTCGGGTCGTTCTGCGGAGCCAGCTCGTCACGGGCGGTGGCCAGCCGCATCACGCCTTCGCGGTGCACCTGGCCGTTGCCGTCGACGTAGCCGCGCGGCAGCACGAAGGGGAACTCCGTGCGCAGAGTCGTCTGTGGCGCCGTCATCACATGTCAGCCCTGGTGATCGACTCGCACACGAGGGTCAGCGTCTCCATGAGCACCTCGCTCGCGCCTGCGCGCATGCCGCTCACCTCGAGCTTGGACGGCCAGGCGTAGTGCAGCGTGTAGCCGGCGACGCGGTTGCCCTCGCTGTCGAACATGGTCAGGTGGGCGTCGACGCGTGCGAGCTTCAACAGCCCGTCCCGCACGTTCTGGTGCCACGCCCACAACGCCGTGTTGTGCGTCTTGCCGCGCTTGAGCACCACCGTCGGTGGCTTCTGCTTGCCGGGCAGCTTCATGTTCATCGGGCCCTTGTCGCCGTTGGACGCGACGTACTCCACCGGCTCCACCTCGGTGGAGATGCCGGTGAGCTCGGTGAAGATGCCCAGCGGCTTGAGGTTCGCGTTCGGGTCGAGCGACAGCACGAACCGGTTCGCTGTGATCGGCCGGTCGATGTCGGCGGCGGTGGGGTCCTTCTCCGTCACTGCAGTACTCCTTCGTTGCTGTTGTTCCGGTTATTCCTGCACTCCAGCGCCTTCGGCGTACTGGGAGATCCGGAAGACGATGAACTCGGCCGGCTTGACCGGCGCGATGCCGATCTCGACGTTCAGGTAGCCCTGGTCGCGGCTCTCCGGCGGGTTGTTCTCCGCGTCACACTTGACGTAGAACGAGCTCTCGGCGGTCTGGCCGAACAACGCGCCGGAACGCCACAGGGTCCGCAGGAACGACGAGATGACGCGCCGCACCGTGTCCCACAGCTTCGGGTCGTTCGGCTCGAACACGACCCAGTTGGTGCTCAGCAGGATCGACTCCTCCACGAAGTTGAAGAGCCTGCGGACGTTCAGGTAGCGCCACTCCGGGTCACTGGACAACGTGCGCGCGCCCCACACCCTGATGCCCTGGCCGGGGAAGGCGCGGATGCAGTTGACCCCGATGGGGTTGAGCTGGTCCTGCTCGCCCCTGGTGATGTTGCGCTCCAAGGTGATCGCACCGCGCACGACCTCGTTGGCCGGTGCCTTGTGGACGCCGCGCTCGTTGTCGTTGCGCGCCCAGATGCCACCCACGTGCGCGCTCGGCGGCAGGGTGATCGGCTTGCCGCTGGCCGGGTCCATCACCTTGATCCACGGCCAGTACAGCGCGGCGTACTTCGAGTCGTAGCCGGCGGTGTCCTGGCGCCACGTCCTGACCTGCTGGGCGTTGAGTCCCGGCGGCGCGTCGAGGATGGCGACCCGGTCACCCATCAGCTCGCAGTGCGCGATCATGGCGAGCTGCACGGCCTTGAGCCCGTCGTCGTCCAGATCACCGTTCTGGTAGGCGGCCATGAGATCCGGCACGCACAGCATGGTGACCGCGTCGACCGCTTCGAGTCCCGCGAAGCCGGTGCGGTCCGCCGCGTCACCGACGTACTGCTCCGCGCTGACGACCAGCTCGGTGGACGGCGTCTCCTCGCGGCGCAGCTCGACCACGCCGCTCTCCGGACGCTTGGCGAGCGGGGACCACTTCGTCTCCTCCAGCTCGATCAGCCGCGACTTCTCGCGCACCGCAGTCACGACGTTGTTGTCGCCGCGGTGCAGGCTCACGTTGTCGAAAGTTTCCCTGACCTTGCCGTCCTGCTTGACGAGCAGCTTGAACCTGTCGTCGCTCGGCTCGGACGCCTCCGCCACCTCGACGGTCACGTCACCCTTGGCCGCCTCCAACGCCTTGATCCGCAACGAGGCCTTGACGTCGGTGTTGCCCGAACCGTCCCCCGCGGTGAGCTCCGCGGTGGCCACCGGAGGAAGCGCCTGCTGCGCGCCATCGGAACCGATGCGCACGACGTAGGCGACACCACCGCCGTTGAGGAAATAGCCGTACACGGAGTGGGCGAGGTACTGCCCCTCGGTGAAACCGCCGAACGTGTTGGTGAACTGCGTCCAGTTCGTCACGAGCGTCGGCTCGTGGAAAGGACCTTTCTCGGCGAAGCCCACGAACGCCGCGACGGCCGTGCCGACGCCCTCGATGGGCTTCGACCCTGAAGAGACCTCCTGGACGTACACGCCGGGTGAAAGGTAGTTCGGCATCACAACTCCCACGATTCGGTTGCTGTCCTCAAGACCAGAATCCGGCCGCTGTCCCGGTCGATGCCCGCGCGAGCGGGCGCAGCGGAGGGCACATGGCCTGCCCCATCGGGCACGATCACTCCTGCTGCCCACCCGGCGGTTCGATCACGGACCCGCGGCGCCTGCGCTGCCAGCCCTCCCCCGGCAGCGGCACCGGCACCCGCCGTGTGTCCACTTCGGACGCAACGGCCAGCGCGACGCTCTCCACCGCGGCGGGGAGTTCTTCTGGCTGCAGCACGGGAACACGCGCGATCACCATGAGCGCCAAACACGCGCGGGCGCGCACACCCCATGATCGCCACGTCGGGCCGTGCGCGCCGCCAGAACCCACCCGAACGCGCACACCGCCGACGCGAACCGCACCGACGAGCAGGGGCTCGGGCACATCGGGTGGGAACGCGGCGAGCAGGGCACCGAGCAATGCGTGTTCGGTGACGCGGTCCCCGGTCCACACCGAGACGAGGTAGGTGAACGCGAACTGGGTGCCCTCTGCCCGCCGCTCGACCAGCCGTCCGGTGCCGTCGCGGCGTTCCTGCCACGGTTGCGCGGACGCGCCGTCGGCGTGCTGCTCGATCTCCAGCAGCACCATGTTCACCAGCGGACCGGTGACCCCGGCGTCCTCCCAGGACGGTGCCGGGGTGTCGAAACCGACCCGCGTGCCTTCGGGAACCGCCCGCAGCACAACGGCTTCGAGCGTCGCGTCCAGGTCTGCGATCACGTTGACGATCCTCGGTGCCCGTGTGGGTTGGACGGGTGCCCGGCGAGGCACCTCAGCAAGCAGGGGCGGTGCCTTTTCGGGCACCGGCTGCCGGTTGCCGTCAGGGGCACCCGGGAATCCGGCAGAACCCGGGTTCGCCAACTGAGCCCTGCAAGCACCACCACCAACCGAACCGCACCCAGCAGCCGCCATCGCCTTGGTGTCCAGCGGTCCGGCACGCGCTCCCGCTCCCCCCACGGCGGTCGGGTGTGGTTCGCGGCGACTCGATCACGAGTTGTCGGTACCAGCGGACGCACCAGCACAGGGGCGGACAGGGCTTCTGACCAAGTGCTCAAAGCAGTCCGGCGCGCATCGCGTACGCCACCGCGTGCGTGCGGTTGCGCAGCTGGAACCGGTTCGTCACGTCGCGCAGGACGTTCTTGATGGTGCGCTCGGAGTAGTTCAGCTCGTCGGCGATCTCCCTGGTGTCCAGTCCGTTCGCGACGAGGCGGAGCACGTGCAGCTCGCGTTCCTTCAACCCGCTGCCGACCAGCCGCGGATCCTCCTGCGTGCGCTGCAGCCGGGAGACTTGCGCCAGGAACCGGGACAGCAGGTCCGGCGGTAACGCCGCCTGTCCCCGGTGCACCTGGTGCACCACCCTGGACAGCCGGGTCGAACCCGCCTCGCGCCACCACACCAGTGCGCACACGCCGAGCTCGACCGCGGTCAGCATCTCGGTGTCGTCGAGCTCGTTGACGACCAGCACGCTGCGCCGGACGTTCTGGCTCCACAACAGCCTGAGCACCGCGATGAGCCCGCCGTCGAGCGCGTGACCCACCACGACCGCGACGACATCGTTGTCATCGGCCGAGTCGACGAGATGCACGCCGTCCTCGTACCGGAGCGCAGCCCGCACCCCCAGCTCCGACAGCTCGTCTACGCCCTTCACCAGCACCGGCACGCGCCGCACAACCGCTCCTCGTTTGGAGAATTCCGCCCTACACAGGTGACCTCCTCCATTCGACCTCAGCGCGCGGCCCGTCCTGAGGGCCGATCAGGCACATCGAGGACGGTTCGGTCGACCGATCGGACGATCCGATGGGGTACCACCGGGGGCGGATCGGTGGACGGCAGGTGCCAACCGATCCGAAGGAGCCGTCCACCAGTCCGATGAGGACGGACCAGAGCGCATCGGCACGCCCTCTTCGCACCGGCTGGTGACATCGCTCGACCGGCGCGCACAACGGGCGCAGCTCACCCGATGAACACGGTTCCAACCGCCTGCACCGTGCCGACCGGGAGCGGCGCGGGATCGTTGCACGTCTGCGCCTTGTCGCCGGCCCGCGCGGCGGGCTTGCCGCCGATGAGCACGCGGCTGGCGGACGGCAGGATCTGCGCGGTGTTGGTGGGTTCCACCTGGAACTGGCCGCTGGGAGCGAGGTGCGGTGGTGTGTTCCGCGCGGCGCTGCCGGCCGTGGCGGCTGGTTTGCCCTCGATCAGCACCGTCTGGCAGCACCCGTCGCCGATGATCCCGGCGAACGGGAACGCCATCGGTGTCGGCACCGGCCCGCCCGGTGAGGGAACCATGACGATGTGGATGTCCTGCCCGACCACCTGGTCACCCATCTTCGCCGCGGGGTTGCCCACGTCAGCCTCCTGTCGTCACGCCGCTCACCGCGCAGGCGGCCGCACGCAGCCGCCGCGCCACGGCGTCGTTGTCGTCCTCCACCGAGGTGATCACCTGTTCAAGCTTCGCCAGCAGCTCGGCCGCGGCGTTCTCGGCGAGCCCGAGCCACGGCACGATCGCCGCGCACACCGCGACCACGACACCGGCGACCGGCTCGCGGGCGATGCGTTCCCTGGCGACCGCAACGGCGTCCGCGCAGGCGTGTGCCTCGCGCCGGAACGCGTTCATCTCGAGCGCCACGCACGCTTCGACCGGCGGCCTGCCGACCGGCTCCAGGTCGGGCGGGAGCAGTCCCAACCCCGGCAGTTGCGTGACCAGCCGCTGCGCCGGGTCCGCGATCGCGAGGTCGCGCAGCACCTGTTCGCACGCGCCGGCGACCGCCTTCAGCTCCTCCAGCCACGGGCACACCTGCCGGTGCACCGCCCGCGCGGCGTCCCGGATCTCGTCGGCGACCGCCTGCCGGGTGTCCAGCAGGTCGACGGCCACCTCGAGCAGCCCGCGCAACGCCCCGAGCTGTGGCCGTTCGGCACGTACGTGGTCGTTGAACCGCGCCAGCACGGCGCGCAGTGCGTGGTCGACCTCTTCCGGCACGGGACCTCCGGTCAGCGACAGCGAATCGAGGTCGACGAGCCAGGCGGAGGAGTAGAAGCGCACCGACAGCCACGGGCCGAAGTCGCCGAGATGCAACTGCAGCGACTCGGCCAGCGCCGGGTTGGACCGGCGGACGTCGAGCCAGCGCACGGCCGGGTCGTCCTCGTCGTGCCGCACCACCACGGCGTCCGCCACGTGCGGCAGGCCGGCGACGTGCCTGTGCAGGATCTCCGCCGCGCCGTGCGGTTCGGGCTCCAGCCGCAGCGGGTTCAGCACCAGCACCCGTTCGGTCTGGACGCAGTGCAACCGCGCGCCGTCCTCGCTCCAGGCGAGCTGCACCAGGTTGTGCTCGTGCGCGGCAGCGCGCAGCAGCTCGTCCTCGGAGTCCTCGCACCGCAACAGGTGCAGCACTCGATGGCCACCGAGCAGGTCGAGCCAGCCGCCGCAGTCGTGCCGGGTGCCGCACCGCAGCGGCGCCTCGCACAGCCGCAACGTGCCGCCGGCGACCACGAGGTCGATCGTCGCGGGAGTCAACGCCAGCGCCCGTGCGGCGTCGGCGGCGGCCACCGGCCGGAGCGTCCAGTTGGGCAGTCTGCCACCGGTGCGGTGCACCGACGACCCGGACGCGCCGCCCGCCGCCGCGCGCAGCACCGTCTCCGCCGCGCGGCCAGGAGCCGCGCACGAGTGGAGGTGAAGCTCGAGCCCCTCGGGGACGAACACCTCAGGTGGCCGGCCGGTGCTGCCGCGACCGAGCAGGAAAACTCTGTCACGCATCTTGCGATCCCTCTCCGGTCGGATCGACAGTAGGCCGCGCACAGAGCGCGGGAGATGCCCGTTCGGGCAGTACCCGGTGCACGCGCCCGGCGACCGTCCGCTCCGGACGCACGCGCCGACACCCCGGTTCACCTGCTGCGGCAACAGCCAGGCAGGCACCAGTACGGTCACGTCACGGGATCCGATCGGCTCACCCGATCGGTGAGTTGAGCGGTGCGTGCGTCATCTCCGGCCCACTGCCGGGTCTGCAACACGTCCCGGTGGAGTGGAGGTGGTGCGGGTGGTTTCCGGTCGCACGGCGGTGCGGACGTTCGGCGAGCTCGCGATGACGATCGGGCTCGTGCTGCTGCTCTTCGTGGCATGGGAGACGTGGGGGAAGGCCGGTCAGTACCAGCGCGCCCAGGACGACCTCACGCACCAGGTGGAGCAGGACTGGCACCGCGACCCGCCACCTCCGGGCACGGCGCAGGAGGACGAGGTGCCCGTGGCCGGTCAGCCGATGGCAGTGCTGCACGTCCCGCGGCTGGGGCTGAAGCTGGTCGTCGTCGAGGGCGTGACGCTGTCGGCGCTGACGAAGGGACCCGGTCACTACCCGAGCAGCCAGCTGCCCGGTCAGGCCGGCAACTTCGCCGTCGCCGGTCACCGCTCCCCCGGCATCTTCTGGGACCTCGACGACGTCGTCGAGGGTGACGTGGTGGTCGTGGAGACCCGCAGCCGGTGGTTCACCTACCGCGTGTCCGAGCAGAAGATCGTGGCACCGACGGCGATCGAGGAGATCGCACCGGTGCCCGACCGGCCGGATGCGGAGCCGGACGCCGCCCGGATCACGCTCACGACCTGCAACCCCAAGTGGGACAACTACCAGCGGCTCGTCGTGCACGGTGTGCTCAGCACCGTGCTGGACAAGGCCAACGGTCGTCCCGCGGAACTCGGAGGCTGACCGTGTACGGATGGTTGTGGCGGGTGCTGCCCGGCGGTGCCGCGATCCGCGTCGCACTGCTGCTGGTGCTGCTGACCGGTGTGCTGGCCCTGTTGTGGTACCTGGTGTTCCCGTTCGTGGACAGGTTGCTGCCCTTCGACGACGTGACGGTCAGCTGAGGGCGAGCGCGCGTTCGACCGCGGCGCCGATCGCACGTGGGGTCGGGGTGCGGACGATCTGCCGCAGGTGGGTCATGAAGTCCGCCTCGCGCTCGGCGCCGACCACGTCGACGGCGATGAGCGCGAGCACCTTCAGCAGTGTCAGCGAGGTGCCGCCGAGCCGGTGGAACTCGGTGTCGGGCGTGACCGCGTCCGGTTCGACGCCGAGCACGCGGGCCCAGATCCGGATCACCTCGTCCACCACCGGCGGGTACAACGCGGCCAGGTCGGTCTTGCCGCTCGTCGTGTGGGGGAGCTCCCCGACCGGCACTACGGACTGCGGCACCATGTGCCACGGCAGCGTGGCCGCGACGTGGCGGCGCACGTCGGCCTCGTCGAAGCCCGGCGCGGCGATCACGTGCGCCCGCAGCACCATCTCGCCCGTCGCGGACTCGACCGCGCTCACCACGGCCCGGCCGATCTCGGGATGCCGCTCCAGCGCCACCTCGACTTCCGACGGCTCGATCCGGTGGCCACGCACGGTGATCTGCCGGTCGATCCGCCCGGCGTACTCGAACTCGCCACCGGGCAGCTGCCGCACGAGATCCCCGGTCCGGTAGGCGCGCCGCCCGGAGGGCAGCACCACGAACCGCGCCGACTCGGCCGGCCCCGCGCCGAGGTAGCCGTCGGCCAGCTGGTCGCCGGCGAGGCACAGCTCACCGAACTCGCCCGGTTCGACCGGATCGTCTCCCTCCCGGTCGAGCACCAGCACGGACGTCTCACCTCGGGGTGTGCCAATCGGCACCACGACACCGCCGTGAACCTCCGGGTCGTACTCGGCCACCACGCACTCGACGGTCGCCTCGGTGGGACCGTAGGCGTTGAAGATGCGGCAATTCTCACCGAACGACCACCGGACCCGCCGCACCAGGTCCGTTCTGAGCTGCTCGCCCCCGACGACGAGCAGGCGGAAACCGTCCGGCCGCAGGTCGAGCCGGTAGATCAGGTCGAGGTGCGTCGGCGTGAGCTTCAACGAGTTCGCCCCGCACTGCTCGACGACTTCGCGCAGCGACACGTGGTTCACCTCGTCGGGCACCATCACCACGCTGCCGCCCACGAGCAGCGGCAGGAACAGCGCCGTGACGGTGAGGTCGACGGCGAGCGAGGTGAACACGGCAAACCTGGTGTCGCGGTCGACGCCGTACAAGCGCACGGCCCAGCCGGTGTAGCTCGCGAGTGCGCCGTGGCTGACCACGACGCCCTTGGGCGCGCCGGTGGAACCGGATGTGAACACCACGTAGGCCGGGTCGTGCGGTGCCGGGGTGACCGGCCGCCGCGCCGTAGCGGGCAACCACGCCTCCTCCAGCACCATCACCTCGCACGGCGCGGTGATCCGCTGACGCTGCAACCGTTGCGCGAGACAGACTCGCGCGCCGGCGGCGACGAGCGTGGTGTTGATCCGCCGTGCGGGGTGGTGCGTGTCCAGCGGCAGGTAGGACGCGCCTGCCTTGAGCACTCCCCAGATCGCCACGACCGCGGCGGCGGACCGCTCGGCGAGCACACCCACGACCGTCTTGGCCGCGACGCCGTTGGCCCGCAACAAGTCCGCCACGGCATCCGAACGGCGGTCGAGCTCCTCGTAGGTCAGCGTGGCGTCCCGGCCGACGACCGCGACCGCCGACGGCGACCTCCGCACCTGTGCCAGGAAGCGACTGAGCACGGTCTCGCCGTCGACCGCCTGCCGTTCGCCGATCACCGCGTCACCCATCGCGTGCAGCAACGCCCGCGCCGTCGTGCCGTCGCTGTCCGGGCGTGCCCGGTACGCCAGCGCGATTTCGGTGCGGTCGTCGGTTTCGGTGACGCACACCGACATCGGCGTGACCGGGTCGTGCACGGGCAGCGAGTACGCCGCCGTCGCGGTGAAGTCCGGTGCCGAGAACGCGGCGAGCTCCACGTGCCCGAGGTGCGAGACGACGGCCGAGCAGGGGTAGCCGCGCCCGGCGGCGCGCCTGAGCAAAGAGCGCAGCACCGCGTTCGGGGCACGGTGTGCGATCGTGCGCAGTCCGCCGGGCACGGCGAGCTCACGACGCTCCGCCAGCGCCGTGAGCAGTCCGGTGTGGACGGTGCTCCAGTCGGCACCGGCCACGACGTCGAGCAGGATCGGCAACGCGAGGTTGGCCGTCGACCGGGCATCGGTGTGCCTGCGCAGGTCAACCGGAACCATCACCCGCGCACCGTCCGCGGTGGACGCGATCGCGGTGGCGATGCGCGCGACCACACCCGCGTGGTTGCCCGCCACCGTGTGCCGCGCCCATCGCAGCTCACCAGGTTCGGTACAGCGCGCGAGATCGGGCAGCGGTGCCGGGCGGTCGAACCGCACGACCGGCGGTTCGACCGTCGGTCGGGTTCTCCTCAGCACGGTGAGCTCGGTGTCCGCCGACGGCGCGCCGGCGAGGCGTTCGCCGCGCAGTGCCCGGAAGACGTCGTGTGCCCACGCGAGCACACCTCTGCCGTCCATCACACCGTGGAACGCGCGGAACACCACGAGGCTGCGGCTGCCGTGCACCACGACCACCTCACACGTCGGCCCGCTCTCCGGGTCGAGCGGCTCGTCGAGGAACGGCAGACCCGCGTCGTCGTCTCCGACCAAAGTCCGCACCGGCGGCGTCAGTCCGCTGTCGACCCACGTGCGGCCGCGCCGGACGAGCCGGGCGCCGGGACACGCCTGTGACGCCACCCGCACCGCCTCGGACAACGCGGCCACGTCGAACCCACCTGTGCCCCGCACGATGAACTGGATCACCAGTGGCGTGCGCGGCCCCGCCGCGGCGACGTACAGGCGTTCCGCAGGCGACAGCGGGCGGTGGAAGGCGTCCGCGCGAATGCGGCTGTGGTTGGGCATCTGTGTCCTCGGCAGCGGTGGGTCGGTGGCACTCAGTTCTACGAACCGGCCGGGTGGCCACGACACGTCCGATCGGCCATGCGCCCGGTCAGCACGCGATCACCGCTTCCGGCACACGAACGGTGATGCGCGCCGCACCGCGCTGAGAACCGATCGCCGCAGGCGCGCGGACCTCTGCCCGGCCGAGCATGGCAGTTGATCATCGACTGTCAGGGAGACCGAGTGGACCGCAGCAACTCCGGTGACGTGCTCGCGACCGTCGTGCAGATGTCGCCCTTCCCCGCGTTCCTGCGCGACCGGTCTGGACGGTACCTGTGGGTGAACGCCGCCTACGCCGCGTTGCACGGCATCGCCAACCCGAAAGACATGGTCGGCAAACGGATCGCCGACCTCAACCCGACCGCGGTCGCCGAGGACAAGGCCGCCGCCGACCGGGCCGCACGGCGATCCGGCCACCCGCTGCCGCACGCGTTGCAGGTCGAGTGGGACGGACGGCGGTTCCTGCTGCCCGGCCACGTCTTCGGCGTGACCCTGCCGGACGGCGACGTCGCGGCCGGCGGGATGTACTCCGACACCGCAGGCGCGCGGGCACATCCGGTCGACGCGCGCGCCCGTGTGCTGTCGTCACCGTGGAAGCAGGCACCGGTCGCACTCGCCGTGGTGAGCGCGGACGGTGTTCTGCTCGACACCAATCGGCGGTGGTCGGCGCTGCTGGGTTTCTCCGATGACACGAGGAACGCGGAACCGCTCGCCCGCTACGTCCGGCACCCGAATCCGTCGGAAGTCGTCGGTCTGCTGCATGAACACGGCCGCACCGGCGAGCCGGTGGACGCCTTCATGTGGCACGCCTCCGGTGACCTGTTGCCAGTCGAGCTGAGGGTCGAAAGGGCGGAGAAGGAACGTCTCATCGTGTGCGCGCTCGTGTCCGGTCCACTGACACCGGCACCGCACGTGCTGACCGGCAGGCAGCGCACGTTGCTCGAACGCCTCGCGACCGGGCGGGACAACGCGCAACTGGCGATGGACATGGGCCTGTCCCGGCAGGGCCTTGATTACCACATCCGGCAACTGCGGGACGAGATGGCCGCGGCCAGCCGCGCCGAGATCGTGGCACGGGCCTACTTCCACGGTGTGCTGGACATCCGGAGCTGGCCGCCGAAGGTGCGGGCTCGGCACCTGCAGTGACCCGGCCGGCTGTCCGCAGTGGACGGTCGGGCGGTCGCTGCTCAGTCTCCCATGCAGATGCCGGACACGCGCTGGGGAAACCCGTCCGCACCCGTGCTCGCACGCGCCACCAGCCGGACCCACCGGCCACTGGACGCGGGCCGGAACTGGAACCGCACGTTCATCGGGGTGCCGTGGTGCACCAGTTCGAGCCACGCGGCCAAGCCCAACTCCGCCGTCTCGACGGTCGTCAGTGCGAGCACGGCGTCCAGGTTCGGCGCCCGCTCGCCTACGCGCGCGACGCCGAACAACTCGTACATGCCGTCGGTCCACACCACGTCGCCGGTCACCAGGTCCATCGTGAACAACCCGATCCCCGCGTCCGCGACGAGATCGAGCGCGTCGGCGACGGCGAGCCGGTCGCCGACGGTGGCCTCGGAACCCGCCCGCCGGTACTGCTCGTGCCCGGCGAACCAGCTCACCAGCACCAACCCACCCGCCGGGGTGGCGCGCACCGACACGACGGGACCTCCGATGAGGTCGGCGAGCGGATCCGGTGCGAACACCTCGGCCGTCACCCGGCCACCCGCGCGCATCGCGCGGTCGGCGAGCGCGCTGACCGCGCGAGCGGTGTCCGCGGCGAGGAGCAGGCTCAGCGGCTGGCTCGCGAGTTCGGCGGGCGAGCAGCGCAGGTGCAGCGCGGCTTCCTCGTTGTGGTCCACAATGGAGTAAACGCCGCGCAGGTCGTCCGGGCTGGTGTTGCGCACCGCGATCGCTGGCTGGTGCATGAGGTGGACCGCCCGCAGCAACGCCGCCTGCTCGTCGACGGCCGAGACGCGATCGGCCGCACCGAGGGCGCTCTCCAACGCCGTGCGCACGGGCGTGCGATCGCGCCCCAGTCCGCTCAGGTCGTCGGTCACGCGAAGCACCTCGAATCAGTCGATCGCCCGCACCGCGGGTACCTGCCGCCAAGTCTATGTCGCACGCATTGTGCAACAGTAGGCTTAGTGCCCGACTTCCAGCACGTCTTCAGCAGGGCAAGTTCACCACAACGTGCCCGTTCTTCGCTTCGCCGCGGAGCAAGTCCCCGACCGTGAATCGAATTTCCCCGCAGTGCTGTTACAGGCCAGCAAATTAAGTTGCGCGGTCAACCGATTGGCAGAACTACCGAGGCTTCGGTACCACCGTCGCGTCTCGACCGCAGGTGCAGCTCGCCACCGGCGCCCTCCACCCGGACGCGGTGGCTGGCCAGTCCGACGTGACCCTCGGCGAGCTTGTGCAGGAGGTGGTCGTGCCGCACTCCCACGCCGTCGTCGAGCACCTGCAGCCACAATCGGCCTTCCTGCTGGAACAGGTGCACGCTCACGTGCTCGGCGCCGGAGTGCCGCGCCACGTTGCGCAGGAGCTCGCGCCCCGCGGAGTACAGCAGCGCCTCGTGCTCGTGCCGTCCGATCTCGGAAAGGTCATAGCTGATCCGCAGCGCCGAGCGCGCCGCGATTCGGTCGCCGAGCCCTTTCAACGCCGCGGCGAGCCCGAGCTCCGCCAGAATGCGCGGGTGCAATTCGAACACCGCTTCCCGCAGTTCGCGCAGGGTCGTGCCGAGAAGGCGTTCCACCCGTTCCCGTGACTCACCGGGAGGAAGGTCCTCCAGTTCGAGCTTCGCCGCGAGGAGGTTCTGGATGGCGCTGTCGTGCAGCGAGTCGGCGAGCGCCGCGCGTTCGCGTTCTTCCGCCGACACCGCGTCGGAGAGCAGTTGCTCGCGCTGGTCGAGCAGGTCGGCGATCCGCATGCCCCGGCGGCGCAACGCGGCGGTGAGCGCGGCGCAGACGGCGGCGAACCACAGCAGGTAGCCCGAGTAGGTGAGCACGCGCACCAGGTCATACGCCGCGCCGCGGTGCGGGTCGAGGTCGT
Organism: Lentzea aerocolonigenes; assembly: GCF_000955955.1. Taxonomy (GTDB): domain Bacteria; phylum Actinomycetota; class Actinomycetes; order Mycobacteriales; family Pseudonocardiaceae; genus Lentzea; species Lentzea aerocolonigenes_A. The sequence continues at coordinate 26,896 of NZ_JYJG01000087.1, read as the reverse complement.
CGAAGTCGGCCTGGGCCAGCGGAAAGGCGGCGAGCAGCCCGTACGCCCCCGTCGCGATCGCCCCGACCGCCAGCGTCACGCCCGCGCGGTACAGCGGAATGGCGGCCACCGGCAGCAGGAAGTACGCGTAACTCACCTCGGCATCCGGACCGCCGGAGAACCACGACAGCGCCGTGATGGCGACCAGGTCCACGGTGATCGGTACGAGCACCCGTCTCACCTGCGGCACCGAGGGTCTGCGCGCCCAGCGGAACCAGCCCACGTTCCACGCCGCGTAACCCAGCAGGATCACCGCCAGCGTCCCCTTGTGCACGCTCTCGGACACCAGCAGGCTCGCACTCATCGGCACGAGCACGCCGAGCCGCGTCCACGCGGCGGTGCGGTACTCGGGGTGCTCGGTCATCGTCCCAGCCAAGCTCAGTCGTCCGGCGGTCTCGTCGGCCGATCGGTCGCCCTCGTGGTCGGCACGGCCGCACCGATCGGCTCCTCGGGCATGAACGCCCGCGCCACCAGCACCGCGGTCTCGTGGTTGTGCAACTTGCGCAACGCGATGCGGAGGTTGCGCCGCACCGCCTCTTCGGTGAGACCGAGCCGATCGGCGATCTCGTGGTTGCTCAGGCCCTCGGCGCACAACCGCAGCACGTCCAGCTGATGGCGGGTGGGCGCGGCATCCAGCAACCCGGTCACCGACGTCGCCGCAGCCGCGGTAACCGCCGTGGCGAGCAGGTCGAGCAACCGGTCGACGTCGGCTTCCCTGGGCACGAGGTCGGCCTGCCCGTGCCCGAGCACCCGGCGCACTTCCCGCCCGGCCATCGGCCACGCGGGCATGATCACCACGACCCGAGTCTCCCGGAACATGCCCGCCAGCAACCGGCACCCATACGTGCCAATCGCAGCATCGAGGTCGACCACCAACGCATCCACCTCGGACACCACACACAGCTCGATGGCGTGCCGCACGTCCGGCACAGCGCCCATCCACTCGAGCCTGCGATCACCTGCCACCGCACCCGCGACCCCGGCGACGAGCAACGGACTGGCGCACAACATGCCCACCCGCCGCTGCCGTCGTCCGGCCTCCCCCGCCGAGTACCTCGCCACGCCGTCCGCCTGCATGGCACCCCCTTCCGCACCGCCGCGGTGGCGCCGCCTGCCACCCGGCCGCCGGCGCCATGTGGGCCGACAAGCACAAGACCAGGGGGAACGACCTTGCTTACGGCTCGTGAACAGCAGGGACCGCAAGGGCAAACCGGACGCCGCCGAACGGGCAGGGTCGCGGTGCGGCGTGGTGCGGCGCGCTGCGGTGCGGGCGGCAGACCGAGCGCGGCGACGCGGCACAGCGTGATGTGACACAGCACGGTGCGGTGCGCGCGACAACCGAGCGCGGCAGGCGGTGGAGCAGGCATGGCCGAGGTCGCGCGGCACGGCGGCGCAGGCCACCTGCGGTGGGCCAGAGCAACAGCGGGCCACACGCGATTCAGCGCCTGCCGGAGCTCACGCCGCCACGGCCAGCGTCACGTACCCCTGCACGGTCAGCGCGGAGACGCCGACCGGCAGTCGCGACTTCGTTTCCGCAATGATCGTGTCGCTCGCCGCCGCCAAGACGCCGTCACCCGACCTGCCACCACCCGACCTGCCACCGCCCGAGCCACTCTCGCCCGAGTCACCCTCGTCACCGGACGAAGGCTCCGGCGCAGGCCGACCGGTGCCGGTGTCCTCCGGAGCAGGCGCGGCTGGCTCCACCGGCGTGTCCGGCGGTGTCTGCACCACTGACTGCGGACCGGTCGCCACCTGCGCCGCGCTCACCTGCGGACTGGCGGCCACCTCCACCGGCGCCACAGCAGCCGCAACAGGTGCGGGCACCACCACGCGCCAGACGGCCTTGCTGCGCACGGTGGGACGGCTGTCGGCGACGTTCACCACGGGTTGTGCCGCCACTTGGCTCACATCAGCCACGGGCTGTGCGTGCCCATGAGCATCCTCCGCCGCGGTGCCGCCCCCGGCGGCGAAGGTCGACCCGCCCATGATGTCGGCCACCACCGGGCTGACCATCTGCATCGACCACATGAGGGCGAAACCCGCGGCGAGTGCGATCACGCTCAGTCCGGTCATCCCCCGCACGCGGCGGGTCGCCCGGCCGTGGTCGCGCGGTTGCCGCGGTTCGGTGGTGCCCCTTGACACCGCGGGCACGAACCGGTGCATCTGGTCCAGCAGGTCGCTGAGCTCGCGCACGGCCTCCGCGCACGGCGCACAGCCTTCGACGTGCAGGCTGATCCTGGCGCGTTCGGCTCGGCCGAGCCTTCCGCACAGCCATTGGGCCAGTTCGCCCGCGGGCTTGCGGCACTCGGCCGGGCGCTTGCCACCGATGTGCAGCTGCAGGTAGGCGAGGCGCAGGCCGTCGCGGGCGCGGAACGCCAGCGCGGACACCGCGTTGGCCTTGATGCCGAGCACTTCGCCGATGGCCTCGGTGCTCTCCTGCCGGACCTCGAGCATCCACAGCACCTGCTGCCAGCGTTCGGGCAGCGACGCGAACGCCTTCGCGGCCAGCTGGAAGTCGAGCTTGTCGACGGCGCGCTCGGCCATGTCCTGGTCGTCGCTCGGGATGTCGCTGAACTCGTCCCACTGCGAGTAGCGCTTCTCGACGACGTTGCGCTTGTAGAACGTCGTGCGCACAGTCGCGATCAGGTAGGCGCGGAACGCCGAGACGCGGCCGCCACCGACCGTCATCCGGTCGAAGATCTTGACGAACGCCTCGGCGACGAGATCGTCGACCTGTTGCCACGACCCCACCAGCACGCGGGCGTAGGCCCGCGCCGCGTCGACATGTCTTTCGTAGAGAGAGGCGAACGCCTGTTTGTCACCGGCCCCGACGCGCGCCACCAACTCGTCATCGCTCACACCGTCAGCGGCTGCGCAACCACTGTCTTCCCCAAAGGCAGCGACCATCGTGATACTCCATTTCACGAATCGACACAGCCGACGACACCCTTCATTCCGAACGCGGCGTTCCAGTGCTCCCGACCTGCAGATCCGCCCCTATCGGGTTGATGATGAAAAACGTTACAACCATCACCCGAGTGACGTACCGAGCCCTCAGAAAACCTCGCACACAAAGATCTTCGCCGACTCGACAAAGACTTCGTGAGAGCGCGTCCTCCGCGTCCATTTGAGACTATAACCGCTGCTTCCGCCAATGGCACTAGCGAAAACTCACCTAATTGGCCCGATCCACGCGGTGACTTGGAGAACACACGGCGTTACTCCACGGCGAATTCATCACACTCAGCGAGCGAACGGAAACAGCTCGTCCACAAAGGACTACAGCCGTCCACTGTGGCCACTTTCCGTGGTCAGTCCATCACCGTTCGACCGCACGCGCCGCCCGACCTTCCAATTACCTGGTTGACTCGCCGCTCGATCAGACGTGGGTTTCCGCCGTCCCACCGGAAACCAGGGCGCCGCCCGATCGGCCTGGCCGATCGGTGAACTGCCCGCTGCCCGCTACACCGGCCGATTCGCCGTGCTGTGCCGTCCTCGCCCACGCCACGGTGTGAAGCAACGATCTTGGACGAAGGAGCGACAGGTGAGGTTTTCCAGAGTGGAGTCCTTGGGCGTGTTTCTGCCACCGGACCGCAGATCCACCGCGCAGCTGCTGGACGCGTTGTCCGTTACGCCGCCGTTCGACCTGCAGGCCGTCACCGGCATCGAGCAGCACCGGGTCACCACCTCGGACTGCACAGCACTCGCGGCCGACGCCGCGCGCGACGCGCTCAGCCGGTCGAGCTACGCCCCCGGTGAGCTCGACGTCGTGATCTCGTGCTCGATCTCCCGGTTCCACGACGGCAGCAGGCTGACCTTCGAACCGGCGCTCGCCACGCACATCGCCCGCTCGCTCGGTGCCGTGCAGGCGATCCAGTTCGACGTGTCGAACGCCTGCGCCGGGATGATGACCGGCGTGCTGGTTCTCGACCGGCTCATCCGGGCGGGCGTCGTGCGCAACGGGCTCGTGGTCAGCGGCGAGCGCATCACGCCGATCGCCGACACCGCGGTCCGCGAGATCGACCGCGACGACGACCTGCAGTTCGCCTCGCTGACCGTCGGTGACTCGGCCGCGGCGGTGGTGCTGGACGAGTCGGTGGACGAGCACGATCGCATCCACCACATCGAGATGATGTCGTGCGCCGAGTACGCGGGTCTCTGCCTCGGCATGCCGAGCAACCGCACCCAGGGCGTCGCGCTCTACACCGACAACCGCCGCATGCACAACAAGGACAGGTTGCGGCTGTGGCCGGACCTGCACCGCCTCGTGCTGGAGAAGGCGGGCACCACGTTCGCCGGCGAGGGGTACGACCACCTCATCCACCACCAGGTCGGCGCGGTCGCGATCAGGAACTTCCAGCGTTGCGGCGAGGCTGCGTTCGGGGTGCCGATGCCGGACTCGCCCACCGTGTACGAGCAGTACGGCAACACGGCGAGCACGTCGCACTTCCTCGCGCTGCACGACCACCTGCGTCGCGCTCCGCTGCGGGGGCCGCGCAAGTACCTCTTCGTCCCCGCGGCATCGGGTCTGGTGACCGGGTTCATGTCCGCGACCGTCTCGAAGCTGGAGGTCTGACAATGGGTGTCGTCATCACGCGCTGCGGGGTGAGCGAGGAACCGTGGCTGCGCGGCTCGACCCCGCACGCGGCCAAGGCGGTGGCCGAAGCACTCGACGGGCTCGGCCTGGCGCGGCAGGACGTCGACGTGCTGATCAACGTCGGCGTGTACCGCGACGCCAACGTGGTCGAACCCGCTCTCGCGGCGCTCGTCCAGCAGGCGGCGGGGCTCAACCTCGACTTCGGCACGTCGGCCCGGCCGATGTTCTCGTTCGACCTGCTCAACGGCGCGTGCGGCGTCCTGAACGCGGTCCAGGTCGCGCAGGGCCTGCTGGAGTCCGGCACGGCGCAACGCGTGGTCGTCGTCGCCTCCGACGACCACCCGTCCGGCACGGCGCCGCTGGAAGTCGGCGACGGCGGCTTCCGGCACGTACCCGCAGCCGCCGCGCTCGTGCTGGAACGCTCACCCGACGACACCGGTTTCGGCACCATCGACGTGCGAACGGTGGCCGCCGGGGAGCACGACACCACGGGTTACGTCGACGTGGCGACCATGGGTTCGAAGGGCCGGTCGTCGCTCACCGTGCACCGCACCACAACGGGCGAACGGCTCCAGCTCGACCTCGCGACCGAGCTCGCGGCCGACCGCATGCGCGACGAGGACCTGGATCCGGAGACCACGCTGCTGCTGGCCGGAATGCCCTTCCCGTCGTTCGGCGACGAGCTCGCCGAACGACTCGGCACCCCGTACTGCCCGCCGCCACCCACCGGTCCGAAGAGGACTGTCCACACCGCGGCACTCGGCTGTTCCTTCCACGAGGCGGAGCGTTCGGGGTTGCTCGCGGAGTTCGGCCAGGTGCTGTTCGTGACCGCCGGCGCGGGTGTCTCGGCGGCCTGCGGGGTTTACCGCCCGTGACCCAGGCTCCTGCGCTGGACACCGTCGGCGCCCGCTGGTCCGCCGCCGTCGCCCGGCATCCGGCCAAAGCGGCGCTGGTGTGCGGAGAGAGAGGCGCGGACGGTGTCTTGCACTACACGACGACGTCCTACGCGGAGCTCGACGAGCGCACGCATCGGTACGCGGCGGCGCTGCTGCGCGAAGGTGTGCGGAAGTCGACCCGGACCGTGCTCGCCTGCCCACCGGGCGCCGATCTCTTCGCGCTGGTGCTCGCGCTGCTGCGGATCGGCGCGGTGCCCGTGGTCGCCGATCCGGGGCTGGGCCTGCGCGCGTCGACCCGCTGCTACCGCCACGTCCGGCCGGAAGCGTTCGTCGGCCCGCCACGCCTGCACGCATACGCCCGTGCCAACCGCGTCGCGTTCGGCACCGTCCGGCTGTGGCTGAGCACGTCGGTCACCTCGCTGCCCGGCACGCGCTCGATCGCCACCGGCGGCACCGCGCCCGACAGCGAACCGATCTGCGAGCCGGTCCACACCGACGACCTCGCCTGCATCGGTTTCACCACCGGCAGCACCGGCCCGGCGAAGCCCGTCGAGTCGAGCCACGGCGGGCTGGTCGCGATGGCCGGGCAGCTCGCCGCCGTGCACGGGCTGACCGAGGACGACGTGTCGCTGGTGCTCTCCCCGTTCCTCGCGGTCGCGGACCTGATGAACGGGTTGACCTGTGTGCTGCCGCCGGTCCGCCCGGCGGCTGTGGCGTCGGCCGGCCCCGCGCTGCTGGCCGACGCCCTGATCCGCTTCCGGGTGACCACGTTCTTCGCCTCGCCGCCGGTGCTGCGGGATCTGGTCGAGTACCTGGACAGCACCGCCACGCGGGTACCGGCGGTGCGCAAAGTGATCAGCGGCGGGGCGCCGGTTCCGCCCGCGCTGATGACCCGCGCACGCGCGGTGTTCCACCCAGCGGCCCGGCTGGTCACCACCTACGGGTCGTCGGAGGCGCTGCCGATCTGCTCGGTCGACCACACCGGTGTCGACGACCGGCCGGAGCTCGGCACCCCGCTGGGCAGGCCCGTGCCCGGTGCCGGTGTGCGGCTCGTCCGGGTGGCGCCCGGACCGCTGCGGGCGCTGGACGAGGTGGCGGCGGGTGAGATCGGTGAGATCGTGGTGTCAGGACCGCACGTGAGCACCGCCTACCACCGGGCACCGGCGCACGACCTCGCGCACAAGATCCGCCTCGGCGGCGTGACCTGGCACCGCACCGGCGACCTGGCCCGGTTCGACGACAACGGGGTGCTGTGGTTCCAGGGCCGGATCAACCAGATCGTGCGCACCTCGTACGGAGATCTGCTGCCGGTGCCGTGCGAGCGGGTTCTCGACCGGCATCCGGAGGTGCTGCGGACCGCGGTGGTCGAGGTGCGGAACGTGCCCGTGTGCTGCGTGGAGCTGCGGCGGGGCGTGCCGAGGGCTGGTTGGCCCGCGATCCGGGCGGAACTGCGGACCACCGCGGCGGCGCACGAGGCGACGCGGCCGATCGAACACTTCCTGCTTCACCCCGGCTTACCCGTGGACATCCGGCACAACGCGAAGATCCGTCGCGAGCTGCTCGCCGAATGGGCGGCCGGCCAGCTGGACGACCAGGCGCGTTCCGGTGTGGCGGACCGGGTGCCGCTGCGGCTCGTGCCGCTGGCCGGGTGGGCCTACGTCCTCCTGGGCCTTGCCCGCCCGTTCCGCAATGGCAGACTGCGCGCCCTCTGGTGGATCGTGACCGCGCTGTCCGTCGTGGGCCACGCGGTACAGCTGCCCTCCGCACTCCGCAGGGCCCGCGCGCAGGGTGGTTCGCAGAGGCGGGCAGTGCTCGGCACGATGCTCTTCGGCGTCACCTGGCGGAGAGGCCGCCGGTGAGGGTGCTCATCACCGGAGCGAGCGGGTTCGTCGGCGGGCACGTGGCCGCGGCGTGCCACGCCGCGGGCGACGAGGTGCGGGCGCTCGTGCGCAGGACCAGCGACGTGCGGCACCTCGTCGCCTTGCCGGGCGTCGACCTCCGATACGGCGACCTGGCCGACCGCGAGGCCGTGCGGGCGGCACTCACCGGCGTCGAGGTCGTCTACCACGTGGCGGCACTGGCCACCGGCGTGGGTTCGGCGGCCCGGCATCACGCGGTCAACGTCGATGCGACGCGGATGCTGCTCGTCCAGTCGATGGCCGCGGGGGTGCGCCGGTTCGTGCACATGAGCAGTCCCAGCGCCGTGATGCGGGACGAGGACGGCATCGGCATCACCGAGGCGGAGCCGTATCCCGAGCATCATCTCAGCGAGTACTGCCGCACCAAGGCCGCGGCCGAACGGATCGTGCTCCGCGCGAACGGGCCGACGTTCACCACATGTGCGTTGCGCCCGCGGGCGGTGTGGGGTCCGCGCGACCGGCACGGGTTCCTGCCGAGGCTGCTGCGCCTGATGCGTGCCGGCAGGTTGCCCGACCTCTCCGGCGGCAGGCGCGTCTACGCCTCCACGTGCCACTGCCTCAACGCGGCGTTGGCGTGCGTGCAAGCGGGTCGGGCCAGGGACGTCGGCGGCAAGGCGTACTTCGTCACCGACGAGGACGACGTCGACGTCTGGGCTTTCCTGGCCGAGGCCGCCGAGGTCTTCTCCGTTCCACCGCCGGGACGGAAGGTGCCACTGCCCGTGGTGCGCGGGCTTGCGCGCGCAGCGGATGTCGTGTGGCGGTTGCCCGTGCTCGCCGACCGCCCTGCTCCGCTCTCGCGGTACTCGATCGCGCTGCTCACCCGGCACGCCACCTACGACACGAGCGCCGCCAGAGCCGACCTCGCGTACGAACCGGTCATCGGCAGGCGGGAGGGACTCGCCGAGCTGCGGGAGTGGGTGGAGGCGAACGGCGGCCTCGACGCGTTCCTGGGCTGAACGGCTGTCAGGGGCGCCTCGTCGCGACGAGGCGCCCCTGACAGTGCTGGTTCACCGGGCGCGCACGTTCGTCGCCTGCGGTCCCTTCGCCCCCTCGGTGATCTCGAACTCGACCGCCTGGCCTTCTTCGAGCGTGCGGTAACCATGTCCATCGATGGCCGAGTAGTGCACGAAGACGTCAGGTGCACCGGCCTCGTCCCGCGCGATCACTTCGAGCCGCAGCTGATCCGTGCCGGTCCCCATCTCCTCGCGGGCGATCGTGAGGTCGGTGTGCAACCGGCCGAGCGCGACTGCGAAGTGCTCGCTCGCGAAGTCACCGGCCTGCCACATCGTGTTGAGGTGATCGGCGGTGTCCACGATCGCGGTGCCGGGGCAGCCCTGGAGCACCTCCGCCGGCCAGGCCACGTCCAGCAGCGGCGCCCCGCCGGGCGCGCGATGATCTGGAAACACCTGTCCGTCCTTTCTGGACGCACCGCACAGGGAGACCTCGCTGGAACGCCACACCGGAAGCCATGCCACCACCGAGGATCGATACACCGGTCGTGCGGTGACAGTGCGGTGCGGGCAGCCGGAAGGGCACCACCGCCGATCACCGCGCGGAACGCCGTCGCAAGGCCGGGTTTCCGGCGTAAGGAGCACCGACCGGCGTGGTCGTGGAGGCACCGATTCGTGTCGTCATGATCCGGCAAGGAGCTCGACATGGTTACCGCTTCCCAGGAACAACCGGTGCGCGTGGCGGCCCAGCCCGACCCCGAGGCAGGCCGCTGGCTCTGGCTCGTGAAGTGGCTGCTCGCCATCCCGCACTACGTGGTGCTGTTCTTCCTCGACATCGCGGTGCTCGTCGTGACGGTCATCGCGTTCTTCGCCGTGCTGTTCACCGGCCGCTATCCCCGTGCGCTGTTCGACTTCACCCTCGGCGTGATGCGCTGGAACTGGCGCGTGGCCTACTACTCCTACGGCGCGCTGGCGACGGACCGCTACCCGCCGTTCAGCCTCGGCGCGGAACCGGACTACCCGGCCACGTTGGACGTCCACTACCCGGAACAGCTCTCCCGCGGGCTCGTGCTGGTGAAGTGGTGGCTGCTCGCCATCCCGCACTACCTGGTGCTGGACGCGCTCATCACGAACACCTCGGTCCGGCTGCCGCTGTTCCGCACGAGCGTGCAGGACGTCACGTACGGTGCGAACTCGACGATGATCACCGACCGGATCTTCGAGCCGTCCCTGCACCTGACGTTCCTCGGCCTGCTGACGCTGATCGTGGCGCTCGCGCTGTTGTTCACCGGCCGCTATCCCAAGGGGCTCTACGCCTTCGTGGTCGGCGTCCACCGGTGGGCGATCCGGGTGGGCGCGTACGCGTTGCTGATGACCGACTCCTACCCGCCCTTCCGGCTCGACCAGGGCGCGGACGACCCCGAGGTCCGGGCGGCGGAGGAACCCGAGGTGCAACCGGCGGGCTGACCGCACGCGTCACGCGACGGTCGACTGCTCCACTTCGGACAGTCGGCCGTCCGCCATCCGGTGCACCCGGTCCACTGCGGCCAAGTGCGCCAGGTCGTGCGTGACCATGACCGTCGCGAGTCCCCGGTCGCGGGTCAGTGCGCCGAGCAACGCCACGATCTGGGCCGAGCGTTCCTCGTCCAGCGCCGCGGTCGGTTCGTCGACCAGCAGCAGGGCCGGTTCCGCCACGAGCGCGCGGGCGATGTTGACCCGCTGCCGTTCACCACCGGAGAGCTGGTGCGGCCGCCGGGACTGCTGCGCCTCGTCCAGGCCCACCGCGGCGAGCAGCTCGCGTGCCCGCCGGGCGCGGTCCCGGCGCGGGTGGCCGCGCAGATGGCCGGCGAGCTCCAGCTGTTCCGCAGCCGTCAGCGCGGCGATGAGGTTCGACTGCTGGAACACGATGCCGATCCGGTCACGCCGCAGCCTCGTCCGGCACGCGTCGTCGAGCTCGTGCACCGGTGTGCCTGCCACGGTCACCCCGCCCTCGTCCGGGGTGAGCAGCGTGCCCGCCACGGCGAGCAGGCTCGACTTGCCGGATCCGGAACGTCCGACGACCGCCGAGAACTCACCACCGTTGACCGTGAAATCGACGGCGTCGAGCGCGCGCAGCCGCGACGCGCCATCCGGGTAGGTCAATGTGACGCCGCGCATCAACAGGCTCATCGGGACGCTCCCAACGCGATCAACGGATCCACCGACGTGATGCGCCACACGGCGAGCAGCGCCCCCACGAGTCCCAGCGCGACCATGACGGTCATGGGCAGCAACGTCGTCGCCGCCGTGACGGAGAAGGGCACCACCGAGCGGGCCAGCAGACCGATGCCGAACCCGGCCGCGCCACCGGTGCCGATGCCCACGGCGAGCACGACGAGTGCTTGTCCCAGTGCATCGCCCAGGAGGTACCTGTTCGCCGCGCCGAGTGCTTTGAGCACCGCAATGTCCGCGCGCCGTTGCACGGTCCAGATGGCGAGGAACGCGCCGACCACGAGCGTCGAGATCGCCAGCAGGAACCCCTGCATCGTGCGCAGCGAACCGTTCTCCGCCTTGTAGGACGAGATCGCGGTCGGCGCGTCGGCGCGTGCGATCGTGTGCGTCCCGATGAGACGGTCCGCGGCCGCGATGTCGGCTCCGTTGGAGATGATGTCGATCGCGGTGACACTGCCGCGGCCACCACCCGTGCTGCCGCTCAGCGCGTGCCAGGTGTCCAGAGTGACCCAGACGACCGGGGTGTGGCTGTAGTGGCGGTCTTCCGCGAGCCCGCTCACCACGAGACTCGCGCCTTCGATCGTGATCGTGTCGTTTGTGGACAGTCGTGACTTCGCCGCGAGCCCGGCGCTGACGAGCACCTGGTTCCCCTCCGGTGCGCGGCCGGAGACCACTGCGGGCAGCAGGGCGCTGCCCGGCCGCACGCCGAAAACGCTCACCCCTGTGCTCGCCGCGTCCCGCGCCACGAGCCTCGCCTGCGCGACTCCGAACGGCTCCGCGCTCGTCACACCTTTCGTCGCCGCCCACCTGGTCACCTGGTCGTCGGTGACCGCGCTGCTCTCGAACGTCGGCGCGGTGCCGTCGGCGGTCGGGGAGTCCAGCACGACGTGGTCACCGGGCAGCCCGGTGATCGCCGAGCTGCTGTCCTCCGAGAGGCCCGCGGTCAGTCCGGACAGCAGCACGACCAGCAGCGCGACCAGCGCGATCACCCCGGTCATCAACGCGAACCGGCCGCGGGCGAAGCGAATCTCCCGTACCGCGAGATACATGGCGGCTCCGAGGTGGTCGTCGGTGGGCACGGCGGTGTGCCGCAACAGATCCGACCGCACACCATCGCAGCCCTTACGCACCAGCTCGATCACGATTCGGGTGCCGCGGCGTAAGGCCCGACGCGAGATCGGGTGATTGTCGGTGAGGAAAACGCAGGACGGAGCGGCTTTCAGGCATATGCCTGAAAGCACCGCGCAGCAGGCGCTGCTAGTCATGTCGCGACCGACTTGATCACTCCGAGGGTGCACTGTGGACGAACAGGACGACAACGAGGCACATCAGCTGCCCGAGAGCGCTCTCCTCGACCGGGCGCGCGCGGGTGACGACCACGCGCTGGTGGAGCTGCAGTCACGGCACTTCCCCAAGGCGCTGCGGCTCGCGGGCCAGCTCGCCCCGCGATCCAACCCCGACCACGTCGTCACCGCCGCCGCGGCCGCGGTGGCGCACCGGCTGCGGTCCGGTGGCGGCCCCGACCACGACTACGGCGACTACCTCTGCGCAGTCGTCCGGTGGGTCGTGTTCGGCCAGCACGACAAGACGCACCCGTGACCTCGCCCGGACGTCACTCGATGTATCCGCGGCGCATGGCCTCCGCCACCACAGCCGCGCGATCCGACACCCCGAACTTCTCGTAGAGCCGCAACGCCTGGCTCTTCACCGTGCTCGCGCTGAGGTAGAGGTTGCGCGCCACCTGCGGGATGCTGAGCCCCGCTGCGAACGACTTCAGCACCTCGCGTTCCCGGTCGGTCAGCACCGGCTGGTTCTCGCACCGGCTGGTTCTCCGACGCGCGCAACCGGATCTGACCGGCGACCGCGCTCGCGAGCTCGGGCGGCAGGATCGTCTCACCGCGGGAGGTGCGCAGCACCGCGTCGCGGATCTCGTCCCGGCCCGCCTCCTTGCTGAGGTAGCCGGAGGCACCGCGTTCCAGCGCCCGGTACACGACCGCGCCGTCGGTCACCGCGGAGATCAGCAGCACCCGGCAGTCGAGCTTGTCCCGCAACACCGCGGCGGCGACCTGGCCACCGTCCATGTCCGGCAGGTGGTAGTCGACGAGCAACACGCACGGAGCGTGCTCGCGTGCCATGTCGAGTGCCTCGCGGCCGGTGCGCACCTGCGCGACGACCTCGAGGTCGTGTCCCCAGCCGAGCGCGCGGGCGAGCCCGTCCCGGTAGATCGGGTGGTCGTCGACGACCACCACTCGCACCTTCACGTTCGCGGCCTCCGCGTTGCCCATCGACAAGTCCTCCTCCGGCACGTCACGGCGTGCCCTCCAGCACAACGGCGCCGAGATGCACCACCGCGCCCGTCCGCCCCGGCCGGGTGAAGGCGAGCAGTGATCCGTCCTCAGAGGACAGACCGGGTAGTTCCGAGCCGAGCACCGCCACGCCGAACGTCCTCACCTGCGCTCCCGGTGCCCTGTCCCGCAAGAACTCCGGCGGCCACGACAGCGCCCAGCCGCCGACGCTCCATCCGCCTCCGCTGCGACTGACCGGCTGCGACTCCCACAGGGTCAGTGCGACACGCGGCGACGTCACCGGCACGAGCCAGCGCAGCGGCAGGGAGGCCGACGGCGCGGCGGCCAGGTACTGGTCGGCCACCGCGATCGCCCGCACCGGCGCGCCCGCCTTCGTCGTCACCACGTGCAGCGTCCATCCCGCGGTGGCGCCACGACCGGTCGCGGTGGCCACGTCGGCCACGGTCACCCGGCCGCCGGACCGCACCAGGTCGGTCACGTCGGCGTAGGCCGCGAACGCCGGGCCGTCGGTGCTGACGTCGGAAGGCTCGGCGGCCAAGGTTCGCAGCACGTCACCCGGCGCGGCGAACCGCACCCGTTCCGGCGCACCACCCGGTGCGACTCCGGACGCCCCCCAGAACAGCCCTGCCCACACGATCTTCTCCCCGTCGGCGAGCACGAGGTCGGCCTGGCTCGAGTTCGTGGTGCCCGCGACCTCGCGGCGGTGCACCATCGCGAGCGTCGCCCCGTCCGGCACCGCGCCGACCGCCAGCGCCGCGGCACATCCGTTGTCGGCCGGATCGCAGGTCAGCACACCGCTTCCGACGCTGTGCGACATACCGGGTCCGATGTCTGCGTACAGCACGTTCGACGCCGTCGGCGCGGCCGTGACGCCGAGCACGGTCTCGCGCGACGCCTCCCGCTGATCCGGCGAGGTCGCGACGGCGCTGACCGAGACCCCGCCCGCACCCGGATCGACGCGCACCCGCAGCAGGAACGTGCTCTCCCCCGGCACCTCACCGGCGTTCACACAGCGCGCGCCGGTAGTGGTGGTCGTGCATCGCCAGGCCCGGCCACCGGTGGCTGCGACATCACGGACGTCGAGCACCGTCGCGCCCCGCGCGGCGAGGTCGAACTGTGCGGGCCGTGCCGGATCTCCCTTGTACACCAGCCGTTGCCCGACGTGGCCGACCCGGCCGTCACGCAGGTCGCCGAACGTGGTCGCGGCCGGCACGACGAACGGCGACGCGCCGTGCTCGCCGGTCGGCTCGGTCTCGGGCAGCCCCGGCGCGCGGTCTCCCGGCTGCGCCGTGCCCGGCGGCGAGTATTCGTCAGCCTGCCCGCTGAGCGGTTCGCCCGGATACGTGCCCAGCACGACGAGCGTGCCGACGACCGCGAGCACACCGAGCATCCACGGCAGCCGCGTGGCGGCAGACGCCGTCTCGGTCCACGACATCCGGGCGGCGAGCATCCACTTGCCCGCCGCCGAAGTCTTCAGGTAGGCCGCCGCCAACGCCGCGCCACCTACGATCGCGGGCAGGAGCACGGCCCGCATCTGGCCGTTGACCTCGCGCACCTCGTCGACCAGCTGGGCGCAGTCCGCGCACGACGCGACGTGCCGTTCGACCGCGGCCGCCTCGGCCTTGCCGCTGCCGCCGCGCACCCAGGTGGCGAGCTTCGGGCGGATGCCCCGGCACTCCTCGGGCGCGCCTTCCTTGAGGTGCTCGACGAGGTACGCGCGCCGCAGACCCTCGCGGGCCCGGAAGGCGAGCGCGGCGACGGCGTTGGCCTTGATGCCGAGCACCTCGGCGACCTTTGCCAGCGGCTCGTCCTCGACCACGGTGTGCCACAGCACCGCCTGCCAGCGTTCCGGCAACGAGCGGAACGCCCGCGTAACCGCCATCCGCTCGAACCCGCCGACGGCCGAGTCGGTCGGGAACACCGCCGCCATGAACGGTTCCAGGTCGTCCTGCGTGGACTCGCGCTTCGCGCGCTGGTACCGGTTCGTGCAGATGTTGCGCACCGACATCAGCAGGTAGGGCCGGAACGCACCGGTCGGTCCGCCGCCGGAGAGCAGGATCTTGAGCACCCGCTCCGCCGCCTCGGACACCACGTCCTGTGCATCGTGCCTGCTGCGGGTGATCACCGTGGCGAGTCCGAGCGCCGCGCTGCGGTGCCGCTCCCACAGCGCACCGAACGCCGTGGTGTCACCACGTTCGCGCACCGCGTCGACGAGCTCGGCGTCACCGAGCCCGTCGAGGTCGACCAGGACCGTCACGCGCGCCTCCTCCTCATCGCTGTCGCGGTCGTGGATCGGAACGCGGCGCCGTGCTCACGCGTCGAGCTCCGACAGCAACTGTTCACCGTCGTCGAGTGCCGTCTCGAACCGCTCGGCCATCTCCTGCGCGAAGATCTGGAAGGCGTGCACCCGGCCGCCCACCACCTCCTCGTAGACCTCCATGCCGTGCACCAGTTCGGCGAGCCGCGCGCCGGGTTTCTCGCCCTGCCGCGCCGGGTCGAGCAGGTCGTCGCGGCCGTCCTCCGGTGCGACGAGGAACTCACCGGTGCCGGTGACGTGCTCGGCGAGCGCGGGCCACTCCTTCGCCTCGGCCGCGGTCAGCGGCGACGGCAGCTTCAGGAACCGGTACTCGGCCAGGCCCGGCAGCACGAGAGCCAGGTCCGCGCCGAGCTCCACCCCGTGCAGCGCGGCCCGGCACAGCTCGCCGAACGGTTGCGCGGCCAGGTAGTACTCGACCGTCTGGTTGAACACCCTCGTCAGCCGGTCAGCGAGCTCGTGCACGAGCTCGTCCCGTTCACGAACCGCGGCGCGCAGCTTTCGGCGCGCGGCTCTCAGCGCGGCGCTGCCGGACTCGCCCGCGGCCGCCACGGCGTTGTAGTCGGCGACCAACGTCCGCACCGCGGCGTTGCACGCCTCGGGAATGGTCGTGTCCGCGAAGCTGGTCAGCTCGGCGAGGCCCAGCGTCCTGCGCCGGATCGGCATCATGAGCAGCGGTCCACCGGCGGCCAGTTCGGCCCAGTACGGCCGGGCGGCCTCGACCGCGAGCCCCGTGAGTTCCGGCTGCTCGTCGTCCGGAACGGTGATCACGACGCCGTCCGGGAACACCGGGTGCCCGGCGCACCACCGGCGCAGCACGCCGGCCGCCTGCGCGTTCACGGCCTCGTCGTCGCGGTCCTCCAGCAGCTTCGGTGCGAGGACGGCGATCCCGTCGCCGACGACGCAGTCGATCGTCTCGTCGTCGGTGAAGTCGGAGAGGTCGACCAGCTCGGCCAGCACGGCGCGGTTGTGCGCGTCGGCGATCAGGCGCACGGTCTCGGCTTCGACACCGTCCGGGAACGCCCGCGCCCAGGCGCGCACGACCTCGTGCACCTCGGGATCGGTCTCGGCCAGCGCCAGCCGGTCCCGTTCGCCGAGCGTGGCCCACCTCCGCGCCGCGTCCTCGGGGCCAGCCGTGCCGGACCGCCACTGCGAGATCCACTCCTCCGCCCACCGCACCACTGCCTCGAGGCCCACCACGTTGAACGCCGCCGGACGCTGCCGGGGATCGAGCCCGCGGACGTGGCGAAGGAGACCGAAGGGTCCATCCCGGTCGTACGCCTCGCAGCCGTGCAGGGCGACCGCCCACTCGTCGATGGAACCGATGCCGCGCATCAACGCTCTTGTCGCTGTCGGCCACGAGTAGTACGTGATGACCTTCTGCTCGTCGGGCAGCTTCGCGAAGTCCTCGGCGATCTCCTCGAGCTCCTCCACCAGGGTCGCGGTGCCCACCTCACCGCGGTCGGTCCAGTACCGCTCCTCACCGGTGACCACGGTCAGCGGTGCGCCGGGATCGGCGGCGCTCAGGCAGGCGAGCAGGTGGAGGTCGGTCGCGTCGGCGAGCACCCCGAACCAGCCGGTGCAACGGTGCTCGCCGGCGGCCGATCCGCACACGTCCGGCTGGTCGCACAACGGCCGGACCCCGGTGTCGCCCTGTTCGCCGGCGAGCACCAGTCTCACGCCGCTGGGCGCGATCGCACGCGCCTGTTCGACGTCGGACGGGCTCAGCGGGCCGAGCGTGACGTTCGGGCACATGATCGCTTCATCGCCCGACCCGGTCACCACGGTCAGCGCGCCGCTCGCACCGGCCGTGCTCACCGCCGCGAGTCCCACCGGCCACGCCAGGTTCTCCCCGGCCAACGCGTACAGGTGCAGCCGGGTGCCGGCGGGCACTCGGGCGTGCTCGCCGTCGGCGACGGCCCCGTGTCCCATGAGGAACACCGTGCCCCGGCTCATCTGAACGCACTCCTGGCCACGTGCCCGAACGTAGGCGCGGTGAGGGCGGCACCGCCGAGCCGAAGGGGCAGTCGCTGGTGCACATCTCGCGAACCGAATTCGGAAAACGCCCGTAAGCACTTCCCTCGAAGGCTGTCTTCTCCGTTGAAACGAGGCCAGGAGGCAGCCATGGACCGCATTCCCGTTCTGGTGGACAGCATCGACACGATCTCGAAGCTCGGTGTCAGCGCGTCGTTGCGCTACGAGAACGCCATCCGGCTCGTCGACGAGCACGAGGTCGACGAGCAGACCATCGTGTTCGTCGTCGGTGCCCAGCTGGACGAGGATCTGGAAAGACTGCTGCGCCGCACACACGGGCGCAGTCGCAACCGGATAGTCCTGGTCGTGAGCTCGTTGCGGGAGGAGGAACTGCTCTCCGCGGTGAGCTACGGCGTCTGCGCGCTGGTGTGGCGGCACGAGGCGACACCGACGCAGCTCGTGAACACCGCGTCGCGGGTCGCGTCCGGTCAGGCCGCCCTGCCGCCCGATCTCGTCACCCGCCTGCTGCGGCAGATCACCCGCATCCAGGGCAGCGGCGGCACCACCCCTCAGCAGAGCTCCGCCACGGCGGGTCTGGACGAGCGGGAGATCTCCGTGCTCAAGCTGATCGCGGGTGGGCTCGACACCAAGGAGATCGCGCTCGAGCTGTCCTATTCGGAACGCACGATCAAGAACGTGCTGCACGACATCACGCGCCGGTTCAACCTGCGCAACCGCGCGCACGCTGTGGCGTACGCGATGCAGGAGGGCTATCTCTGAGTCGCGGTGACCACCGGACCTCCCCGCCCCGGTGGTCACCGGGCGCTCATCCGGACGCGTACGCCATGCGCTGCTCGACCTGAGCCCGCAAGGCCGTGTTGTCGTCCTCGGCCCTGCGCACCAGACCCGGCATCTCGCGCAACACCCGCGTCGCGGCCGCCACCGGCTCCATCGCCCTGTTCCCCAACGACTCCAGCGTCGCGCGCAGCTCGGCCGCGTGGTGCAGCACCTCGGAGGCATCGGTGCCCGCGCCACGAACCTCCCAGCAGCGCCGCACTTCCTCGTCGACGCGGTGCAGTTCGTGCACCGCGTCCAGCAGGTCCGGGTGCTCGGCCAGCTCGGCGAGCTCGGCGAGGTCCGGCAGCACCTGGGGAAAACCCGACCGCACGGCCTCCCGCCACTCCTCCAGCCGGTCCGCGCACTCCGCCATCGCCGCGCTTTCCAGCACCCGCAGGCGTTCGTGCCGGGCCACCAGCACGTCGTCCAGTCGCACGAGCGCTTCGCGCGCCCCGGTCTCGTGGTAGTCCTGCACCGCGTGCAGCACCTGGGCGGTCAATCCGGCGATGATCTCGGGCTCCCGCACGGTGTCCACACCCGCGAGGTCGACCGGTGGCGCGGGCACTCCCACCACGAGGTCGTCGTGTGCTTCGGCGAGCTGGCGCCAGAACGAGCCGGGTTCAAGTGCACGTGGTCCCGACAGCACGCGCCTGCCGTCGGGCAGCACCTGCACCATCACCGCGTCCTCGGCCACCGGCCAGTCACCGATCGCCCGCCGCAACACCGGATCGGCTACCTGCCCGGGGTCGGCGACGTCCGCGAGGCCACTGGTCGCGCACGCCAGCACCTCCGCCGTCGTCACCGCGCGCACGCGGTCGAGGCACACCTTTGCGGCGAGCTCCCGCAGCGCGGCGTCCGTGAGCCCGTCCGGGTAGAGCCGCGCCGCCTGCTCGGCAAACGCCAGCACGTCGGGCTCGTTGTCCCGCAACACGTCCAGGTCGTGCTCGGCCAGCTCGGCGAGCGCCCGGCTCGCGTCGTCGGCGAGCCACGTGCCGTCCTCCCACTTCGTGATCCACTCCAGCAGGTGGCCGTCGTTCTCCTCCTCCTGCGGCCACGTCGGCGCCACGACGACGTGCCACTCCACCGCCTCCGGGAAGAGCGCGAACCACCCACCGCAGACGTGCCTGCCCTCGCCGGCGCAGTCCGCAGGCCGGTCGCACAGCTCCCGCATCCGGTCGTCCACGTAGTAACGCGGATCGTCGGCGTGCACAACCACGGTGTCGGCGGGCACGTGCTCCGGCAACGACTCCTTCGGCAGCGGCGCGAACCGGGCGTTCGGGCACGACGAGGGTTCCTCCGCGAACCCGAAGGTGCGATCCGCGCCCGCGTCACCCGAGGATGCCGACGCCACCCGATCCACCACGGCTCGAACGTCCTGTTCGGACGGTGTGCTCAAGTGGACGACGTGGCCCGGCGGCACGAGCACGTGCGCAGCCGGATCAACATGTCCGGCTCCGGCCAGCAAAATCCGACGTCCGTTCATTCGACGCCCTCCCAGGCCACGGCGACCGTGTCCCGTCCGACGCTAGGAGTCGGCAGCTCCTCAGAGCTTGCTCGTTCGTGCAACGTCCCGCGCAGCCCCGAGCGTGAGCCGCAGTGAGGCGAACACCTGCGGCGGTGGGCAACGGACCGACGCAGCCGCACCGCCCACAGCACCCGGCCGTCCGGTGCGACCGACGGTGGCAGCAACATCGGCCCGTCGACGTGCCTGGCCACGTGCGCGATCTCGGGCGGCGCCTCCGTGTCCGCACGAGGTCCTCTGGTGAGGAAGACCCCACCCCGCGCCCTGCGTGACGGCGGCTGGCAGACTTCCCCGTGCCCGCAGCATCTCCGCGACCAGTAGGCCGGTGACGGCGGGCACCTGGGCGGCACCGCACTCACCACCGGGCACGAGTCGCACCACGCCGGCCTCCAGCGCGGTCGGCCAGCCCAGCAGTGCCTGGTGGTCGAGCTGAGCCGCCCGCGCGGCAGTCAGGTGCCGGTCGAGCGACGTGACCGCCGCTTCGGTGCCGATCTTCATCTCGACCAACCTCCACTCACCGGTGAGACACGCGGCGACCGCACTTCTCAGGCCCGAAATCAGCAGTGTTCCGGCCGTAAGCCGTGTGCCGTGTGGTGGTCAGTAAGAGCGAACGACAACGAGGAGGTCCCCGTGTTCGTCATAGTCGCGGTACTCGTCCTGCTGGCCGTCGTCGTACCGGTCACCGTGGTGCGACTGCGTCGCGCCGCACGCGAGGTCGACCTCTGGGTGGCCGAAGCACAGCTCTTCAGCGACCTCAGCCAGCCGGCGGATGAGCTCACGCACGTCGCGGAGACCCACCGCCGGTGACGACCACCGCATCGGCCGCGACCTCGGCTGCAACCCGATCGCGGGCTGCACAGCGATGCCACATGGCACCTCCTGGAGACGGATCCACGTCCGCCGGGAACCGCAATCGCTTCCAGAAGTCCTTCTGCCGCGCGGAAAGGCAGCGTCGCGCCCGCCCGAACGGCGCGTCCGGACCGCGGTCACTCCGGCTCACCGCTTCGTCCCCGTGCAGCCAGTGGCGCTGACCTTCAGGACCGTTGAGAAGTGTTCGTGCGTGGTGCCGTTGCTGCGTGCCGCGACACGCGTCTGTCCTCAACAGACCGATGTTCCCGCAGGCGCGTGCCCGCGCGACTGCCCCGCTGTCCAGTGGTGCACGGAGCGACCCACTTCACACTTCCTCCATGAAGATCTGGGCTGTAGTCGTTCTCGTTCTGGCCGTGCTGCCGTGGGGCGGCGCGGCCCTGCTGGATCACAGCGCTTCGCCTCGTACGGAGAACATCGAAGCACCGCGGTGGCTCACGCTCGAGGCGCAGGACAAGAAGCTTCGCGTCGAAGTGTCGCCGGGATGGGTCCTGGTCAACCCAGGAGAGTCCAGCACCGCCACCGTGCAGCGCGGCGACGCGACCGTGCTCTTCGAGGCGAGGAAGGCCACGACAGACGAGCCCCGCAGGCATTTCGGGCGCATTGCGCGCTCCTTCGACCGCAGCGGCGTCGAGGTCGCCGACGGCGCGGAGTTCCGCACGCGCAAGGAGTTCGCGGCACTGCGCGGCGTCGCGGTGGCGGAAGGCAGGCTCGGTGAGCTCGTCGTGCTCTCGAAGAACAAGGCGGTCATGAGCGTGCTTTGGCTGCACACACCGTCCTCCGACGAACACGCCGCCGACGTCGTCAGGATGATCGAGTCCATCGAGGAGGCGTCATGACCACCACCACTTCGGAGACGACCAGACCCTTTTGGCAACCGAGGCTGTGGGTGTTCTGGGTGTACCTCGCGCTCACCGCTTTCGGCTTCGCCCTGATCGTCGACGAGGCCACCGATCCGGTGCTCGCCATGCCAGGGCTGACCGCACTGGTCGTGCTCGCCACCGTCCTGCTCGGGCTGGTGATCACCTTCGTGGTGCGCAGGATCGACCTGTTCCGCGCCACTCCCACACCTCTGCTGGTCGCCGGATTCCTCTGGGGAGCGTTCGTCGCAGCCGGTATCGCCGGATTCGCCAACGGGCACATCGAGGAGCTGCTCGCAGACTGGTACGGCGCGCCGTTCGGTGAGAAGTGGACACCGCCGATCGCCGGTGCGTCCACCGAGGAATGGCTCAAGACGCTGGGAGTCGTCACGATCGTCCTCATCGGACGTCCGTTCGTCCGTCGGCCGATGCAGGGATTCGTGCTGGGTGCCTGCACCGGGCTGGGTTTCCAATTGCTCGAGAACATCACCTACGCCTGGAACTCGGCGCTGAACAGCGTGGACACGGACAGCGCCGGCTTCGTGACCCTGGGCGTTCGCACCCTCATGGCCGGGACGTCGCACTGGGTGTACAGCGCGATCTGCGGCCTCGGCGTCGGCTACGCGCTGACGCGTCGCGACAGGTCGTTCAGCCGGCGTTCGGCCGTGGCGGTCTCGCTGTTCGCTCTGAGCTGGGGCCTGCACTTCATGTGGAACGCCGACGCCCCTGGTTCTCCAGCCGTGGTCACCGCGCAAGTCGTCGTCAAGGTGGCCGCGGCCGTGATCGTCGTCGTCCTGGTCTACCGGCGCGCCATGCGGTCGGAATGGCGGTGGTTCACCTCGACGGCTGCCGCGGAGCGGGACGGGATCATCACCTCCGAGGAGGCGGTGTCGTTGCGCACTCGCCGCCTTCGCCGCAAGGCGCGCAAGGGATTGCGCGGAGAGGAGAAGAAGCGGATGCGCCGGCTCCAGCGCGCGCAACTGCGCCTGGTGCCGATGGTGGGCTTCGACGAGGCTTCGGCGGAGAAGTACCGCGCCCAGATCTGGTATTTGAAAGCCCTGCCGCGGAATGAGGTACCGAGCTCCGCGGCCACGGCGTGATCGGCTCACCGATGAACTGCTCACGTCCGCCGGCACACGTCACCCTCACACGACGAGCCGAAGTCCATCCGGTGCTCGGGCGTGCCTCCGCGAGTGCCCTCGAGGACATCGCACAGGCGCGCCCGGCGACCTGATCCTCGTGGTGTGCACCCACCTCACGACCTCTCGGACTCCAGCTCCGGCTCCGACTCGGAGATCGACGCCGACCTGCTCGCCACCGCGGACGTCGACGGCGGCCGGCTGAACGACCTCATCGAGGTCTACCACCGGCTGACCGACGAGTTCCTCGAACTCGCCGAACCGTACGAGGACGCGGACGAGCGCCCGACCCAGGTGGCCGAGGAGCTCGTCGCGCATCTGGGCGAGACGCGTTCGGTGATCATGAACATCATGCGGGCCATCGAGGCGCAACGTGCCGTCGCCGAGGAAGGCCGCCGGGCGACCACCGCCGCGTTCGTGGCCTCCGAGGCACTGGAGAACGAAGCGATGAGCCTGCACCTTCCCACTATCAACACCGACCGGATCGACGAGGGCATGGAGGTTCTCGTCTCGGTGTTCGAACGCCTGCGGCACGTGCCGGAGCTGGAGAACGTGCACACCATCGTCCGCCAGTACCACGCGGACATCCAGCGCGCGGCCAACCAGTGGAACCAGCACCGCGCCAAAGCCCTGGCGCTGCTGACCTCCAGCCAGGAGACGCTGGCGGCCGCGGCGGCCGCGCTGACCGGTTCCGGTGGCACCGGTCTGATCCCGCAGGCGCTGATGGCGGTGAACGAGTGGACCTTCGCGCGGATGGGTGCACTGCAGACCCTCGCGGAGCAGTGCACCCAGCAGCTCACGTGGAACACCGACAGGCAGCGCGAGCTCGCGACCGGCGCGGTGCTGCGCCTCAACGCCCCGCGCTGACCCCTGACCATTTTCGGTGCGAAGGGCACGTTCGTGCCGTCCAGTGGCACGAACGTGCCCTTCGCACCGGACAGAAGAGCACTAGGAACCACCTTGAAGCTGCAGGCGTCCCTGCTGATCACGGAAATCGACGGCGGCGCGCTCGCGCGTCAGGTCGAGCAGTTCAACCAGTCGCCCGACGGGGGCAGGCTCGACGACATCGAGAGGTGGGTGGTGCGTCAGCACGAGGCGCTGCTCGCGCTGCCGTCCGCGGCGAAGCTCAGCCGGTTCGCCGCGGGCGCGCTCGTCTGGCAAGCGAACGCCGTGTTCGGTGCGGCGACCGACGACGGCACCGGAGCGCCGCACACCCCTGAGCAGTTCCACGTCGACGACCTGAGGTCACCGCTGCGGGAGCTCGTGATGTTGTTCGACGGCGTGCTCGCACCGTTGTCCGGGGTGGAGCACATCGTGTTGTTGCGCAAGCAGCTCGACGCGGTCGTGTTCACCGTCGGCGAGTACGGCGACCTGTGGACCCAGTTCGCCGGCCGCATGCTGACACCCGACCAGCTCAACGACATCCTCGAGCACAGCATGACGCCTGTGCCCGCTCCCGCGACGGTCACCGCGCTGGGTCACAGGTTCGGTGAGCTGTGGCTGGAGCTCGCGGGACTCGTCCGGGAGGAGGCCGACTACCTGGAGGAGCTGGTCCGCTGGGCGGAGCGCGAGGGACGCGGCTATCCCAAGTTGCGCAAGCAGATCGAGCAGATGCGCATGCTCGCGCACGGACCGTTCGGCACGAAGGCCCGCAGATCGGCCATCTTCTGAGCTAGCCGTCCACTTCGGACGAATCGGCGGCGCGGGCGATGCCGAGGCGCAGATCGCCCGGCCGCGGCCGGTCCACCCGGTCGCGGCTGCTCGACTCCAGGTGCCACGGCACGTTCGCCACCATCACGCCGCGCTCGAACAGCAGCCTGCCCTTGAGCCGCAACGCGCTCTGGTTGTGCAGCAACGCCTCCCACCACCGGCCGACGACGTACTCGGGCACGAACACGCACACCAGGTCGTCGCCGTGCGCGGCGCGGAACCGGCGGACGTACTCGACCACTGGCCGGGCCATCTCGCGATACGGCGAGTCGACCACCACGAGCGGCACGTCGGGCACCCGTTGCGCCCACCGCTCGCGCAGCTCGCCGGTGGTCGCGCCGTCGAGAGCGACGGTGAGGGCCGTCAGCGACGCCGGCCCGGTCGCGCGGGCGAACGCGAGTGCGCGCAAGGTCGGCTTGTGCAACGCCGCGACGAGAACGATGCCGTGCACCCGTGTCACCGGTTCGTCCTCGTCGCCGTTGAGCGCGAGCTCCTGCCCGACCCGCCGGTAGTGCCTGCGCACAGCGAGCATTGTGAAGCAACACAACGGAATCGCGAGAACCACGAGATACGCGCCGTGCGTGAACTTCGTCAGCACCACGACGACCAGAACGACACCTGTCATCACAGCGCCGACCGCGTTGACGAGCCGGGCGCGGCGGACGCGCCCGCTTTCGGCAGGCGGGCAGTCGGCGAGCCGCGCGGTCCAGTGCCGCACCATTCCCGTCTGGCACAACGTGAACGATGTGAACACACCCACGATGTAGAGCTGGATGAGACGGGTCGACGAGCCGCCGAACACGAGGACGAGCGTGATCGCGACGAAGGCGAGCAGCAGGATGCCGTTGGAGAGCGCCAGCCTGCCGCCGCGGGTGGCGAGCTGACGCGGCAGGTAGCTGTCGCGCGCCAGGATCGAGGTGAGCAACGGGAAGCCGTTGAACCCGGTGTTGGCGGCGAGCACCAGCACCAGCGCGGTGCTGCCGAGCAGGTAGTGATAGGCGATCGTGTCGTGGCCGCCGAAGACGGCCGCGGCGAGCTGCGCGACCACCGTGCGCTGCGGCTGCGTCGCGCAGTCACCGGCGAATCCCACCAGATCGCAGGTGTTCTGCGTGTAGTGCACATCGGCGATCACGGCGAGGGCGGTCACACCGGCGAACATCACGACCGCGAGCAAACCCATCACCGTCATCGTGCGCGCGGCGTTGCGAGCCTTGGGCTCCCTGAACGCGGGCACGCCGTTGGAGATCGCCTCGGCACCGGTCAGCGCGGTGCAGCCGGAGGAGAAGGCGCGCAGCACCAGGAACACGATCGCGACGGTGTTCGAGGTGACCAGCTCCGGCCTGATCGCGTGGCCGGCGCTCTCCGCCACCGGCGCCGCACCGGCGGCCGTTCTCGCCAGCCCGGCCACGATCATCACCAGGACACCGGCGACGAACAGGTAGGTCGGCAGCGCGAACACCCTGCCCGACTCCCGCACGCCGCGCAGGTTCACAACCGCGAGCAGGGCGATGATGGCCACGTCGAGCAGCAACCGGTGCTGGTGCAGCGCGGGCAGCATCGACACCAGGTTGTCCACCCCGGCGGTCACCGACACCGCGACCGTGAGCACGTAGTCCACCAGCAGAGCACCGGCCACGACGATGCCGGCGGGCGCGCCGAGGTTGCGCGACACGACCTCGTAGGAACCACCCCCGCCGGGGTAGGCGCGCACGACCTGCCGGTACGACACGACCACGACGACGAGCAGCAGCGCGACCGCGAGCCCCACGAACGGAGCGAGATGCAGGAACGCCAGGCCACCGAGGGTGAGGATCAGCATGATCTCCTGGGTGGCGTACGCCACCGAGGACAGCGGGTCGCTCGCGAAGATCGGCAACGCCAGCCGCTTCGGCAGCAGCGTCTCCGCGCGCCGGTCACTGCGGACCGGGCTGCCGATCAACAGCCGCTTCAGCCGCGGGCCGGTACTGGTCACGAGCACCCCCAACCACCCAGTCGTGCGACGGGCGCTGCCGAGCGGGACGCGGCGGGGAGGCGATGCCGTGAGTCTCAGCCCGTCACGGCCGGCGACGACACACCCACACCGTCCCCGGCCCCCCGCCGCCGACCAACCGTAACGGCGGGCAAGCTCCGGCTCACTGCCCGTTCGCGCACCGCGACGCGCAGCCGGGAGGTCAGTCCTGATCCGCCAGATCGTCCTTCTTGGACAGGAGGTACCGCGCCGTGGCGACCACATAGGACACGAGGTCGCGCCGCGGTCCGCCGCCGGCGGTCAACCGCCGCAGCGTCAGGTCGAACGACCGCGCGGCCAGCACCCGCGCATCCGCCTCGGTCGCGGTGAGCAACCGAACCCACTCGACGACCTCATCCTCGCGCGTCCTGCGCAGTTCGGCGAACGACTCGACGTCGCCCGACCGCACCCGGTTGAGAAGGTCCTCGTCACCACTTCCGGCACCCCGATCGCTTCCGAATCCCGAAATGGGCTCACCCCCGGACCTCCACGAGTTGGTTGCCACCGCAACCTAGCAACTCATCGCTGTCAGTGGCGGTGCTCACGCTGTGCAGTAACCCTTTCGGGTTGCGCCTGAGTGGACAGACCCTGCCACGGGTACCTCGCCCAGGCCTCGTCCTGCCGGTCAGTTCGACGAGAGCCGCCGGCGAGAGGCACGGAGGGAGTGGCCGGACACCAGGCGCGCATTCGGGCGTTCCGGCGGTGCCGCCTCTGTGCTCATCGGCCGCAGCTGTCGCGGACGAGACC
>NZ_JYJG01000573.1 GCF_000955955.1 Lentzea aerocolonigenes | reverse complement strand
AGCCCCCACACCCCAGCCGGGGGCAAGCCCCCGGACCCCCAACCGGGTCGGCCTCCTTCTGGGAGGCCCCACCCAAGTAGTGTGGAGGCCGTGCGCGGCCTCCTTACTCCCCAGCGAGTGTTGATCGGGTTTGCCTGTGTGGTGGCCCTGATCGCCTGTTGCGGGCTCGCGTACTGGCAGTGGCAGCGCTTCGAGTCCGCCAGCGGCACGTTCCAGAACCTCGGTTACGTGCTCCAGTGGCCGCTCTTCGGCCTCTTCCCGGCTTTCATGGTGTGGCGTTTCCGCCGTTTGGCGCGCCAGCGTCGTGACGAGCCTCTCGATGCACCAGAGCCGGTTGCACCCGCCGCGAAGCCGGTGACTACCGTTGACGCCGTCAAACCCGCGCCTGTCGAGCACTTCGACGATCCTGAAGACGCGGAGCTCGCGGCCTACAACCGCATGCTCGCGGACCTCAACGCGCGGGACGGTCGTTGAGCGAAGGCGGGCAGATGAAGGGTGCGTTGACCCGGTTCCGGGTCATGGCTTACGTGGTCGGTGTCTTCCTGCTGCTCCTGTGCGTGGCCATGGTGCTCAAGTACGCCGCGGACATGGGCCAGTTCATGAAGGTCGTCGGCCCGATCCACGGCTTCCTCTACGCCATCTACCTGGTGATTTCGGTCGACCTGGCGCTGAAGCTGCGCTGGTCGATCAAGGGCACCGCCCTCGTGCTGCTCGCCGGGACGATCCCGTTCCTGTCGTTCTGGGCTGAGCGCAAGGTGGTCGAGAAGACTGCGCTGGGCGTGCCGCTGTGACGTTTGGCCTGCTAGCGTCTGGGGCTACCAACTGAACACGGCCGTCGATGTCGCGCGGGAGAGCCCACTTGAGTGTGGGCGCCGAAGGAGCAACTCCTCCCCGGAATCTCTCAGGCACAGATACCGCACGACGAAGGCAACTCTGGAAAGCAGGCTCGTCACGAGCCTCGCCCACGGTGCAAGTCGCGCTCTGCGCGGCGAAGCTCTCAGGCTCATGACAGAGGGGGAGGCTCGCTCTAGTGAGGAGTCTCCGATGGACCGTGTCATTCTTCTGTTGCCTCAGCCGGCCCCCTCCGGCTCTTCGGCGCACCCTGGAGGAGCGTTCTGATGTCCCGCCTCACGCCTCTGAACGCCGAGCACGAGCAGCTCGGCGCGATGTTCACCGACTTCGCGGGCTGGCGGATGCCGCTGCGCTACTCGTCCGAGCTGGCCGAGCACCACGCGGTGCGCACCACCGCGGGCCTCTTCGACCTCACGCACATGGGTGAGATCGTGCTGACCGGACCGCAGGCGGGCATCGCGCTCGACCACGCGCTGGTCGGGCACATCTCGGCGCTCGCCGTCGGCAAGGCCCGCTACACGATGATCACGCAGGCCGATGGCGGCGTCCTCGATGACCTGATCGTGTACAGGTTGGGCGACGAGGAGTTCATGGTCGTCGCCAACGCCTCGAACGCCCAGGTCGTCGCGGATGCTCTCGTCGAGCGCGCCGCCGGGTTCGACACCGTCGTGACGGACAAGTCGACCGAGTACGCGTTGATCGCGATCCAGGGCCCGAAGTCGGTCGAGATCCTCTCCGGACTGACCGACACCGACCTGTCGACGGTGAAGTACTACGCGTCCTACCCGTCCACGGTGGCCGGTGTCGACGCGCTGCTGGCGCGCACGGGTTACACGGGCGAGGAGGGCTTCGAGCTGTTCCTCGCGCCCGCCGACGCCCCGGCCGTGTGGGCCGCGCTGCTGTCCGCGGGCGAGGCGCACGAGCTCAAGCCGTGCGGCCTCGGCTGCCGCGACACGTTGCGTCTCGAAGCCGGAATGCCCTTGTACGGCAACGAGTTGACGACGTCGCTGACCCCGTACCACGCGAACCTCGGCCGTGTCGTGAAGCTGGACAAGCCGGGCGACTTCGTGGGCCGCGACGCGCTGACGAAGGTGTCGGAGTCCGGTGTGGACTCGGTCCTGGTCGGGCTGAAGACCCCCGAGCGCCGCGCCCCGCGGCACGGCTACGCGGTGCTGAACGGCGAGGAGGTCGTCGGCGAGGTCACCTCGGGCGCACTGTCGCCGACGCTCGGCTACTCGGTCGCGATGGCCTACGTGTCGAAGGCGAGTGCCGAGCCAGGCACCCAACTGCTGGTGGACGTCCGCGGCAAGAAGCAGCCGGTCGAGGTCGTCGCACTTCCGTTCTACAAGCGCGCCAAGTAGGGAGATCTTCCAGATGTCCGACCAGTTCAACGCCTCCCTCGCGGAGTACGACCCCGAGGTCGCCGAGGCCGTTGCCGCCGAGCTGGCGCGCCAGCAGGGCACCCTCGAGATGATCGCCTCGGAGAACTTCACGCCCGTCTCGGTGCTGCAGGCACAGGGCTCGGTGCTGACGAACAAGTACGCCGAGGGCTACC
>NZ_JYJG01000572.1 GCF_000955955.1 Lentzea aerocolonigenes | reverse complement strand
CGGCTGCGAGCACGTCGACGTCGTCGAGCGGCTCGCCATCGAGCGCATCAAGTCCTTGTTCGGCGCCGGTTTCGCCAACGTCCAGCCGCACTCGGGCGCCCAGGCCAACGCCGCCGCGATGTTCGCGCTGCTGCAGCCCGGCGACACGATCCTGGGCCTGGACCTCGCGCACGGCGGTCACCTGACCCACGGCATGCGCATCAACTTCTCCGGCAAGCTCTACAACGTCGTGCCGTACCACGTGGCCGACTCCGACGGCCGCGTCGACATGGCCGAGGTCGAGCGCCTGGCGCAGGAGCACCGCCCGAAGCTGATCGTCGCCGGCTGGTCCGCCTACCCGCGCCAGCTGGACTTCGCCGAGTTCCGCCGCATCGCGGACTCGGTCGAGGCCTACCTGATGGTCGACATGGCGCACTTCGCCGGCCTCGTCGCCGCCGGTCTGCACCCGTCGCCGGTGCCGCACGCGCACGTCACGACGACCACGACCCACAAGACCCTTGGCGGGCCTCGTGGTGGCGTGATCCTGTCGAACGAGGCGGACATCGCCAAGAAGATCAACTCGGCTGTCTTCCCCGGTCAGCAGGGCGGTCCGCTGGAGCACGTGATCGCGGCCAAGGCGGTGGCGTTCAAGCACGCCGCCTCGCCGGAGTTCGCCGACCGCCAGCGCCGCACGCTGGAAGGCTCGAAGATCCTGGCCGACCGCCTGTCGCAGCCGGACGTCGCGGCCGCGGGCGTGAAGGTCCTGACCGGCGGCACGGACGTCCACCTGGTCCTCGTCGACCTGGTGAACTCCGAGCTCGACGGCAAGCAGGCCGAGGACGTGCTGCACCAGATCGGCATCACGGTCAACCGCAACGCCGTCCCGAACGACCCGCGGCCGCCGATGGTCACGTCGGGCCTGCGCATCGGCACGCCCGCGCTGGCCACCCGCGGTTTCGGCGAGGTGGACTTCATCGAGGTCGCCGACGTGATCGCCGAGGCCCTGAAGCCCGGTGCCGCGATCGACGAGCTGCGCGCCCGTGTCGAGGTGCTGGCCGCGAAGCACCCGCTGTACAGCACGCTCTGATTCAGTCTCTGATTCTGGGCACCAGTTCGACCGGGCGACCGGCCTGCACCGACCACACCTGGCCGGTGCGCCGGTCGCCCAGCACCGTCTCGGCAGCGGCGGCGACCTCGTCCGGCGACGCCAGCGCCAGTCCCGCGGCCACCAGTTCCGACCGGTATGCCGCCAGCGCCCGCGTGTCGACCAGCCCTGGGCACAACGCGTTGATCCGATAGCCCGGTGCGGTCTGCGAGATCGACCGCACCAACCCGATCTGCGCGTGTTTCGCCGTCCCGTAGTACACGTCGGGCGAGCCGGTCAGCCCGGCGATGCTCGCCATCACGAGCGCCGAGCCGCTCAGCACCCCGGAGCACGCGGCCAGGCCGTAGACGACCGCGTCGAGGTTGACCCGCATGGCGTCGCGGTAGCCGGAAACGCTGAAGGAGCGCGGTCCGGCGGCACCGGCGTTGAACACCGCGACGTCGAGGTGCCCGAACCGTTCGACAGCGGCGGCCACGAGCCGTTCGTTGTCCTCGTACGAGCGCACATCGGTCCGCACGAACAGGCTGCCGCCCTCACCGTCCGGATCGATGTCGGCGACCACGACGTCGTCACCCCTGCCGACGAGCCGCCTGACCAGCGCTGCGCCGATGCCGTGTGCGCCACCGGTGACGAGCGCGATCATGCCTGGCTGACGTGCACGCCGTTGATGCGCAACCCGGCTCGGCGCATGATGGTCCGCGAGTAGACCCGTTGCACCACAACGAGAACCACGAGCAGGACGACCAGCAGCACGTCGTCGAGCACCGGCACCAGGTCGATCGGCAACGTCAGCGCCATGCCGACCCGGATCCCGGTGTCGGCCAGGAAGATCACGCCCCAGATCGCGGTGCAGCCGCGCAGCGCGTGCCGGATCGCCGGGTACTTCTCCCAGTTCTCCGTCCACACCCGCTTCTTGTCCTCTGGCAGCACGAGCATCGCCATCGAGTGCAGCAGCGGCCGCTTGAAGAACAGGCTCGCCAGCATCACGACGCCGAACGCCGCCGTGCCCCATGCCGCGCGCACGAGCAGCACGCGTGGTTCGCCGGTCACGAACGACATCGCGAAGCCGAGCACGACCGCGCCGAGCACGAAGGCGTTGAGGCCGCTGACCTTCCGTTCGGTGATCACGGACCAGAGAACTCGCAATGCCGGCACCACGCCGCTCAACACCAGCGCCCAGAGCTGGGACAGGCCGGCGGCCCGTGCACCGTAGTAGACGGCCGTGGGTACGACCAGGTCGATCGCTAGTTTCCGGAACATTCGTCCCCCAGACGAACTGCGAGGTCGATCGCGGTGATCACCTCGGTGGTGTAGGTGTCCAGGTCCACGTCGGACCCGTCGCGCACGCGTTGCGCGGCCGCGTCGACGGCAGCGCGGATCAGCACGGCCATCGAGCGGGTGTCGAACTCGCGGAACTCGCCCGCCGCCTGGCCTGACTCGAGCAACTCGGCCAGGCCGGTGACGCTGAAGTCCTGGCTGGTCGTGCTCGTGTAGCCCTCCCCGGACGACGTGCGCAGGTGCGGGCCGATCTCGGTGAGCGCGACGATCTCCTTCGGGTGATCGCGCAGGAACCGCAGGTTCGACGTCAGATACGCGCGCAGCTTGCCCTTCCAGGTGGCTTCTGCGGCCATCGCGGGTCCCATGACGTGCGCCGCGGCCGTGAAGACGTCGATCACCACCTGTCGCAGGAGGTCGTTCTTGTCCGCGAAGTGGTACGAGATCATCCGCGGGCTGCTCAGCCCCGCCCGTTCGGTGATCCGCGCGAACGTCGCCTGGTCGTAGCCCAGTTCCGCGATGGTCTCGATCGCCGCGCGCACGATCTGCGTCCGCCGCGCCGCCGTTCTGCCCGTGTGCTCCACATCGTCCCCCGAATTTATCTGGCTAGATAAAAACGCTACCAGACGAACGCAAGAGGGGCCCGCCTGAACCAGGCGGGCCCCTCTTGCGGAACGAGAGCGGAACGACGGGAACCCCGGCCCCTTCCCCAGGGCCGGGGTTTGTCCGTTCAGAGTGCTGTGTGTCTCAGATGGACCGTCCTAACGGGATGCTTTGGGGTTACGCGGCGGGAGCCGTCACGCCAGGGGGCAGGCATTCCACGTTGCGCTTGCCGTCGGGCTGCATCACGAACCAGGTGCCACCGACACCCTGGCCCTTCCACTTGCCCGGGCCCGGGTCCTGCGAGTAGGTGTAGGCCGGCCAGTTGCCGATCGCGACCTGCTTCTTGCCGTCCGCGCGGGTGATCAGCTTCACCAGGGCGGGGTCGATGCCCTCGAGCTGGGGAACCGTGTCCGACAGGAACGGCGGCCAGGTCACGGCGCACTGGTTGTTGCAGTTCGACTTCGTGTCCGGCTGCGGGGTGTCCTTGTCGAAGCGGTAGATGGTCCGGCCGTCACCGTCTTGGACGACCAGGCCCATCTTGTCGACCGTCTTGCCGACCAGCTTCAACGAGCTGACCGGAGCGGCGGCGGGTGGCTGCGCGGCGGGAGGCTGCGCGGCCGGGGCCGGCGTTTCCGGAGCTGCCTGCTGAGCAGGGGTTTCGGGCGCCTGCGCGGGCTGCTGGAGTACCGGGTCCTGACCCGCGTCGCCGTAGTCGCCGAGGATGCCCAGGTCGGTTTCGGTTTGTGCCACCGGCTTCGAGTTCGTGCCACTGCCCGTGGCACTCCAGACACCCAGACCCAGCACAACTGCCAGTCCCGCGGCGAGCCCGATGGCAATGCGGTTACGTCGGATCACACTCATGTCCTCCTTGTCCGTCGTTCGCTCTATCGAGGCCATACGGGCGTGGTTGCGTCTCGGTTCAGAAACGAACCGAACCTCTTCCCGTCTCGAACGTCTGGCGGAGCCAGGTCGTGCAGGAGGTGCAGGGTGGTCGTCGCTGGTCAGCTGGCAGGAATGGCCGAGCGGGTGCTGGGTTCGGCGTTGCCGATCGGAATTCGGGCGTGGGACGGGAGCGTGGCCGGGCCGCAGGACGGGACGGTGCTCGTGATCCGCAGCCGCGACGCGCTGCGGCGGCTCGTGTGGAGTCCGAACGAGCTCGGCCTCGCGCGTGCGTACGTGAGTGGCGAGCTCGACGTGGAGGGTGATCTCGCTGAGGGCCTCTCGCAGATCTGGGGGCTGGTGCGGCGTGGCGTCACGCGGCGGCCCCGTGTGGCGGAGGTCGTGAAACTTGCATTGCAGCTGAAAGTGTTGGGTCCCAACCCGTCGGCGCCTCGCGAGGAGGCGCGGTTGCGCGGGGCTCTGCACACCAAGGCGCGCGACCGCGACGCCATTTCGCACCATTACGATCTGAGCAACGCGTTCTACCAGCTCGTGCTCGATCCGAGCATGGCCTACTCGTGCGCGTACTTCACGTCCGCTGAGGACTCACTGGCCCAGGCGCAGCACCACAAGCTGGATCTGGTGTGCCGCAAGCTCGATCTGCGGCCAGGGATGAGGCTGTTGGACGTCGGGTGCGGCTGGGGATCGATGATCATCCACGCGGCTCGGGACTACGGCGTGCGCGCTGTCGGCGTCACGATCTCCGCACAGCAACGTGACCACATCCTCGGACGCGTTGCCGCGGAAGGCTTGCAGGACCAGGTCGAGGTGCGGCTGCAGGACTACCGCGAGGTGCTCGACGAACCGTTCGACGCGATCTCCACCATCGAGATGGGCGAGCACGTCGGTGAGAGCAACTACCCGACGTACGCCGCGACCTTGTACCGGTTGCTGAAGCCAGAGGGACGGTTGCTGTTGCAGCAGATGTCGCGCGGCCGCAACGCACCCGGCGGTGGTGCGTTCATCGAGTCGTACGTCGCGCCGGACATGCACATGCGACCTGTCAGTGCCACCACAGGGCATTTGGAGGCGGCCGGCCTGGAGATCCGGGACGTGCACGCCTTGCGGGAGCACTACGTGTGGACCGTGCGGGCGTGGGCGCAGACACTGGAAGATCGGTGGGACGAGGTCGTCGCGCTGGTCGGCGAGGGGCAGGCGCGCGTGTGGCGGTTGTACCTCGCGGGTGGCGCGTTGACGTTCGAGGAAGGGCGGATGGGCGTGGACCAGATCCTGGCCGTGCGCAGGAGCGAGCACGGGCGCAGCGGCATGCCGCGGGTGCGTCGTGAGCTGGTGGCGCGATGAGCTACCTGATCAGCTTCCTGGTCGTGTTCGTACTGCTCAGTGGCCTGTTCCTGTACGCGGACTCGCGTGGTCGGTACGACCTGATCGACTCCGCGTGGGGTCCGGGCTTCGCGGTGATCGCGGTGGTCACGCTGCTGTTCGCGGAGGGCGAACCAAGTCGGCAGTGGGTGGTTGCCGGGCTCACAGCGGTGTGGGGCGTACGCCTGGGAGTGCACATCTTCGTGCGCAACTCCGGCAAGGACGAAGACCCGCGATATCAGGACATCTTGAGGCGTGCCAAGGGAAATCCGCGCCTGCGGATGTACCGCGTCTACCTGATCCAGGCCGTGCTGATGTGGATCGTGTCGCTGCCGGTGCAGGCCGCGCAGCATCTTTCGGCCCCGTTCGGAGTGCTAGATTGGATGGGCACTGGCGTGTGGATGGTCGGCTTCGCCTTCGAGGCCGTAGGCGACTGGCAGCTCTCCCGGTTCCGGGCGGACCCGGCGAACAAGGGCGCCGTGATGGATCACGGACTTTGGCGCTACACAAGGCATCCGAACTACTTCGGTGACGCTGTCGTGTGGTGGGGCCTGTACCTGTTCGCGTTGCACTCGTGGCTGTCCGCGCTCACGATCGTCGGCCCGGTGATCATGACGCTGCTGCTCGCCAAGGGCACGGGCAAACCGTTGCTGGAGAAGGACATCGTGTCGCGCCGCCCCGGTTACGCCGAGTACGTCCGGCGTACGAGCGGGTTCGTCCCCTTGCCTCCGAAGAGCCGTGTGAGCTAGCGACGCGGTGTGGCAGGTGACGATGCCGCGCGTCCGCAACCCTTGTGGGGCTTGCCCTGGCGTTGGGACGTCCACGACCTCGCCGGGTTCGTCCTGAGGCCCGTGCGGCTAGCCTGCGCGTCCACAACCCCTGCCGGGTCTGTATCGCGCCAGGTGAGGCTGCTCGTAGCACCGGCCTTGCGAGGGCCCTCGGGTTAGTGTGGGCGGGTGGGCAACGACATCTCCTTCCCGCGCCAACAGGCGCGCACTCAGCGGTTCACCGTAGGCGCACCCAGGACCTTCGCGGTGTCGTCAGACGGGGCACGTGTCTTCTTCCTGCGTCCGGCCACGGCCACGAGCCGTGCGAACGGACTCTGGGAGCTGGACGCGGCCACCGGTGTCGAACGGCTGCTGGCCGACCCGGCCCAGCTGCTGACCGACCCGGAGGACCTGCCTGCCGAGGAGAAGGCCCGCCGCGAGCGCACACGGGAGTCCGGCGCGGGCATCGTCGGGTACGCCCTGTCGAAGGACGCGACGGTCGCGTCGTTCGCCCTGTCCGGCCGCCTGTTCGTGGCCGACCTGGTGAAGGGTTCCGTCCGCGAGCTGCCGACCGGTGGCGGCGTCATCGACCCGCGAGTCGACCCGACGGGCACGCGTGTGGCATATGTCACGCGCGGCACGCTCCGGGTCGTCGAGCTGGAGTCGGGCGACGACTTCGCCGTGGCAGTGCCGGACGGTGAGGACGTCACGTTCGGCCTGGCCGAGTTCATCGCGGCCGAGGAGATGTCGCGCTACCGCGGCTACTGGTGGGAGCCGGACGGCACCCGCCTCATCGCCGCGCGCGTGAACAACGCCCCGGTCCAGCGCTGGTACATCGCGGACCCGGCGAACCCGGCCACGGCCGCCACCGAGATCGCCTACCCGGCCGCCGGCACCGCCAACGCGAACGTGTCGCTGCACGTGGTGTCGCTGGACGGCACGTTCGTCCCGGTGCTGCTCGAGTTCGACTACCTCAACGACGTGCACTGGTCGTCCGGTGGGGCTCCGCTGATCACCACGCAGAGCCGTGACCAGCGGACTCGTCGGATCTACTCGCTGGCGCCCGACACCGGGTCGGTGTCCGAGCTCGCTGTCGAGACCGACCCGGTGTGGGTCGAGGTCACGGGCGGCGCTCCCGCTTGGACGCCGGATGGCCGGCTGGTGCGGATCGTCGGCTCCGGGGACGAGTACGCGCTTCAGGTCGGCGACGACGTCGTGACGTCCGGGATTCAGGTTCGTCGGGTGCTCGACATCTCCGACGAGTCGATTCTGGTCGCCGCTTCCGGAGACGACCCGACTCAGACCCACGTCTACTCGGTCGGCACCACGGTCGAGAAGCTGTCCACTGAGGACGGTGTGCACACCGCGATTCGGGGCGGTGACACCGTTGTGCTCGCATCGGCCACTTTGGACCGGTTCGGCGTGCGGGCCACCGTCGGCGAACACGAGATCGAGTCGTGGGCCGACACGCCGGTGCTCAAGGCCGCCCCGCGCCTGCTGACGCTGGGGGAGCGGGGGCTTCGGGCTGCCCTCCTGCTGCCGCGTGACCACCAGCCGGGTACCAAGCTCCCGGTCCTGATGGACCCGTATGGCGGTCCGCACGCTCAGCGGGTGGTGTCCTCGCAGAACGCGTTCCTGGCTTCGCAGTGGTTGGCGGATCAGGGTTTCGCGGTGATCGTCGCCGACGGGCGGGGGACGCCTGGGCGTGGGCTCGCCTGGGAACGCGCCATCGCCTACGACTTCGCCGGCGCCACCCTGGAAGACCAGGTCGATGCCCTCCAGGCTGCTGCGGCTGTTGAGCCTGATCTCGACCTCACGCGCGTTGCGATCCGCGGCTGGTCCTATGGCGGGTATCTGTCGGCGTTGGCCGTGCTGCGCCGGCCCGATGTGTTCCACGCCGGGATCGCCGGGGCGCCGGTCACCGACTGGCGGTTGTACGACACGCACTACACGGAGCGGTATCTCGGGCATCCTGACGAGAAGCCTGAGGTATACGACTCGAACTCTTTGATCGACGATGCGGACAAGCTGTCGCGGCCGTTGATGATCATTCACGGGCTTGCTGATGACAACGTGGTGGCTGCGCACACGCTGCGGCTGTCCAGTGCGTTGTTGGCGGCTGGGCGTCCGCACACTGTGTTGCCGTTGTCCGGGGTTACGCACATGACGCCTCAGGAGCAGGTTGCTGAGAACTTGTTGTTGTTGCAGGTGGAGTTTCTGAGGCAGGCGTTGAGCTGAGGGTTCTGGGGCGTCCTTCCTGTTCCGTGCGAACCGCAGCCGGGCGGGTGGGTCACCTTGTGGGCGGCGACCTTGC
>NZ_JYJG01000571.1 GCF_000955955.1 Lentzea aerocolonigenes | reverse complement strand
CGTCACGCCCGAGTGATCTCCAACTGCAGCTCGGTCACCCAGTCCGCCGGATCCCCGTCGCCGTAGTTCAGGTACACCTCACGCGCGAACCCGTTCTGCCGATACCCGTGCGCCTCGATCCACGCGGCAACGGACTGGTACGTGGCATCCACGTCGTCCATGGGCCCCCGGTGCACGATGGTCGCCGCCTGATCCAACGCCGGCAGGTCCACAACCTCGAAGTCGTACGCGTCAGACGGCTCAACCGACACCGTCACCCCAGCCTCGACCAGCACCTGATCCCCCTCGGCCGGCGCGTAGGTCGCGATCCCGTACCCCGTGATCGGCACCCCGGCACGTTCGAGACGCTTCATCAACTGGGGATACAAAGGCTGGATGACCGGACCGATGTCCTCCGGCCCGTAAGAAGCAGCCAAAGCGGTCAACCGGGCAACCCGAGCAGAAGGAACAGGCTTCACAACAACGTCGTCGGCAGGCATAGCGCCCTCTCTTTCAATGGCGCGGAGACGTGCTTCAACTCGGCGCAACCGCGACTCGTCCGCAAGAATCTGCTGTCGCAGCTCGGCACGCCGCAACGAAAGCATTCCGTGCAGTTGCTCGACGGAAAGCTTCTCGTCGAGCACCACGCGGACCTGGTCCAGAGTCAGACCGAGATCCTTCAGCGCGACCAGCCGGTTGAGCCGCTGGAGCTGTGCGGCGGTGTAGAAGCGGTAGCCGGACGACGGGTCCACGTGGGCCGGCAGGAGCAACCCGACCGCGTCGTAATGGCGCAGCATCCGCACCGACACACGCCCCAGATGGGCGAAGTCTCCGATGGTGAACATGACTGCTCCTGTGTAGGGGCTGACACGGTGTGAGGGTCAAGAAATGATGGTTTGAGCAACGCACCGGGTGCGCATCCTGGGACGTTGACGAGAGGTGGCACATGACGTTCGCACATCCGGCGTTGTTCTACTCCGACGAGGAGTCCTACATCGACGGCACAGTCCCGTTCGTCGTGGAAGGCCTGGCCAACGCCGAGCCGGTCGCCATCGCGGTCCCCGGCACGAACCTGACGCTGCTCAAGGAAGCGCTGAGCGGGTTCGCGCACCTCGTGACCTTCATCGACATGACGGACACCGGCCGCAACCCCGGCCGGATCATCCCGGAGCTCCGCGCGTTCGCCGACCGCCACCGCGGGGCCGTGCGGATCATCAGCGAACCGGTGTGGAACCACCGCACCGACGTCGAGTATCCCGCGTGCGCGCTGCACGAGGCGTTGGTCAACTACGCCTTCAGCGGCCGTGACCTCAGCATCCTCTGCCCGTACGACATGTCCTCGCTCAACCACGACGTGCTGGCCGACGCCGAGAAGACGCACCCGATCGTGATCGACGCGAGCGGCCACCGCCCAAGCGACCACTTCCACCCCGCACGGGTGGTCGTCGCCGCGCACTCGCTGCCACTGTCCACACCGGCCGATGCGGCCAGCACTTCCGTTGGCGCCGGAGCGATGGCGGCGGTGCGGACGTTCGCGCGTGAGCAGGCCGTGAAGTTCGGGCTCGTCCCGGATCGGGTGGACGACTTCGCCCTCGCGGTCACCGAGCTGGCGACCAACAGCGTGCGGCACGGCGGCGGCGAGAGCACCGTCCGGGTGTGGACCGAAAGTGAAAGTATTGTTTGCCAAGTCAACGACAACGGGCACATCACCGATGTTCTGGCTGGACGCACCCCCGTTCACGCAAACGATCCAGGCGGTCGCGGTCTGTTGCTGGTCAACCGTTTGGCCGACCTCGTGCGCACCCAAACGACGTCGTCCGGCACTGCAATCCAGGTCAGATTCGATCTGGGGAACAAAAAGGCAACGTGATCGACATACATTTGGCCGATCTCGTTATAGCTTGAGCACGTGCACGACGAGGAAGCGACGGAAATCGGTTACACGGGGGCGCGTTTCGGGTCCCCGGCGACC
Source organism: Lentzea aerocolonigenes (assembly GCF_000955955.1). Lineage (GTDB taxonomy): Bacteria > Actinomycetota > Actinomycetes > Mycobacteriales > Pseudonocardiaceae > Lentzea > Lentzea aerocolonigenes_A. The sequence continues at coordinate 6,363 of NZ_JYJG01000571.1, read as the reverse complement.
CGTAGACGACTGCGTGACGACCGAACACACGAAGTGAACGGTGCCGAGACGCAACAACTGCCCCGTCAGCAACCGTTGCGCCAACGCCCGCCGGAACCGCCACCGGAGTGGCCGATGCAGGAAGACGAACCACCTCACGTCCCCGCGCGGGACAGCGCTCTCGTTCGTCCGTATGCCCGCACCGGCGGCCGTACCGCGGCCCGCCACGACCTCCGCCTGGAAACGCTGCTGTCGACGGACGAGGACAGGCTGTACCGCGCGAACAACGACCAGGCGTCGATGATGCGACTGTGCCTGCAGCCGCGGTCGGTCGCCGAGATCTCCGCGCTCATGAAGATCCCGCTGGGCGTCACGCGGGTGCTGCTGAGCGACCTGATCACGTTGAACCTGGTCGCCGTGCACGAGCCGGGCGACAAGCCGAACATGGCACTGCTCGAACGGGTTCTGTCGGGCCTGCGCCGGCTGTAGCCACCCGTTCGCCAGCGCGCGAGATCACGCGGGGTCGCCGATAATTCTGGTCGTGGCGACTCCCAGCGACGAGACCCCGAAGACGCCGGTCACCGAGCCGATCCCGACCGCCCGGCCGAGCACGCCCCCGGCAACCACGCCTCCGGCGGCCGCACCGAAGAAGCTGCGGCCCACCCGGATCAGCGGCACGTGGATCGCCATCCTGATCGCGATCGTCGTGCTGATCTTCCTGCTGGTCTTCATCCTGCAGAACGGCGGCAACGCGACCATCTACTTCCTGTGGGGCGAGGCCAGCCTTCCGCTCGGCGTCGCGCTGCTGTTCGCGGCGATCGGTGGCGCGGTCCTGGTCGCGGTCGTGGGCGCGGCCCGCATCCTGCAGCTGCGGCGTCAGGCGAAACGGCTCACTGGTCGTCCCGGGAGCGCATCACCAGCTCGACGCGAGAGCTGATCCCGAGTTTCCGGAAGATCTTGCGCAGGTGGAAGTTCACCGTGTGCGGCGACATGAACAGCTGCGTGGAGATCTGCCGGTTCGTCTGCCCCTTGGCCACCAGGTTCGCGATCGCCCGTTCGGTGTCGTCCAAACTGGACCATCCGGACGCAGGCCGCACCGGAGCGGCTCGTCTGCGCCTGCCGAGCTTGCGCAGCCGCCCCAGCACCCGCGCACTGTCCCGGGACGCGCCGATCTCGCGGTAGAGGCCGAGCGCGTTCTCCAGTGCTTTCACCGATGCCGAACGGTCGGTGGACGCGGTGAGCAGCACGCCGAGGTCCTCCGCCGCGTTCGCCCTTGCCCACAGGTCGCGGTGCTGCTGCGAAGCCAGTTCCAGCAACGAGGCGTCGCTGTCGAGCAGGCCTCGTGCGTGCAGCGCGGCCGCCGCCACCCCGCGGAATCCCGGATTCTCCTCGGACAGCCGTTCCACCCGGTCGACCACGGCCTTGGCCAGCCGCTCGTCCTTCGCTTCCAACGCCCGTCGCACGAACCACCCGGCCGCACGAGGTTCCTCGGCGAACAGCCCTGACGTCACCAGCCCCGGATATTCGTCCGTCAGCAGCCCCAAGGCCTTGTCCAGGCCGTGGCCCACGTAGGCGACGAGGACGTCGGCCCACTGGTAGTAGGCGCGCGAGAAGATGATCCCGTCGACCGGCACCCGGCCCCGGTAGCGCTCGACGTGCTCGATCGCCGCCGGGAGATCGCCGGTGTGGATCGCGACCATCGCCAGCACGGCCAGCGCGGGCGCGACCAGCGCGCTGTGGCCGGTCTCCTCCGCCACCGACAACGCGCTGCGCGCCTCGACGGCCGCTTCCTCGATTCGCCCGGCCTGCAACAGGATCCGTGCCTGCACGACCGCGACCATGAGCTCCTTGGTGACCACTGCCGACGGTCCGCTGCGCGCCCGCCGCACGACGCTGTCGGCGTCCGAGAACTCCCGCAGTCCGGACAGGATCGTGGCCAGCAGCAGCTGCGGATAGGCGCAAAGGTCGTGCGAGGTAACGGATTGCGCCGCCTCACGGGCCAGTTCCAGTGCCGCGCCGGGCTGTCCGGTGTCGCGTGCGATCGCCGCCAGCACCGCCAGCGCTGTCGCCAGCACGTCGTCCGGTGAACCGGTGTGCGTGCGGACGACCGCCTCTGCCAGTTCCTCCGCGCGGCGCCGATCGTGGCCGAGCAACGCCATCATCCGGGTGATCTCCACCCACGGCACGAGTTCCGGCAGCAGGTCGGGTTCTTCCAGCAGCACCTCGGTGATCTCCACCGACTCGGCGTGCTGCGCGCCCAGCAACGTCGTCGTCGCCACGCAGTGCCGCAGTTTCGCCGCCGGTTCCGGGGAGACCTGACGGGACAAGGCGTCCTGCGCGAGCGCTTGCGCCGCCGTGAGTTTTCCCGCCGCTATCAACGCGCGGACCGCGATGACCGTCCGGTGCACCAGCGAGGCCGAGGCCTGGTCGGTGAGCTCCAACGCGCGCACCGCGAGTTCGGCGGCGGCGTCAGGAGCGTTCCACAGCACGGCAATCGCTGCCGCGACGAGTCCGTCGATCGACCGCACGTCACCGCGCTGGGCGCCGTGCAGCAGGTGCTGAGCGGCTGTGACGGCGGAATCTCCACGCCCCAGCAGCATTTCGCCGGCCTCGCGGTGCAGCGCGCGTCGCACGGGTGGGGGCACGGAGTCGGCGACCAGCCGCCAGAGCAGCTCGTGCCGGAACGCCAGCCGGTCCTCCAGTGACGTCACGACGCCCGCGCTGATGACCTCGTCCAGCGCCGGCAACAGGATCGCGGTGCTCGACGCCAGCATCTCCGCGACGTCACCGGGTTCGAACCGCGGCCCGAGCACCGACGCGACCTGCAGCAGGTGTCGTGCTTTGCCGCTCAACGAACTCACGCGCTCGCGGAGCAACGACTCGGTCTGCCGCGGCGAGCGATCACCGCGCAACGACGCGTGCTCACCGCGAATCTCGACCTGACCGTCTTCGCTGAGCGCCTTGAAAAGACTGTTCAACGCCGCGGGATTTCCCTGCGCGGTCGACGCCAGCGCGCGAAGATCCTGATCAGGAATTCCGCCGGCGAGATCGGCGACCAGCTCGGTGATCGCGTTGTCCGCCAGCGGACGAAGCTCGACCCGCACGGCACCCCGCACGGCAGCAGCGGCGAACAGACGGTCCGCGCCCTCCCCGCAACGTCGGGCGAGCAGCCAGACCACCTTTTCGTGGGTGGAGGCGGGTAGTAATGCGCGCAACGCGGCCAGGGTGCCCGGCTCGGCCAGGTGGAGATCGTCGAGCACCACGAGCGTCGGACTCTGCGGTCGCCGTTCAGCCAAGCGGGCCAGCAAGAACGGCTGATCCAGTTCGTCCTGAGCCGTGGCGACTTCGAAACCGCGATGTGCGGCGAGTGCGGCGACTTCGGCCAGCAACCGGGTCTTGCCGGTTCCCGCCGCGCCGTCGACCAACACGACTCCGGTCCCCGCGTCCAGCACACCGTTCAGGAGCTCGCGTTCTCCCTCACGGCCGCGGAACACCCCGTCCCGATTCCCCGACACCCATTTTTCCTTTCGCTCCGCGGCGGCAGAGAACTAGCACTGTGAACAAGCGCTGCTTTACCACAACGACCCTCGTGCCGACCAGCCCTGAGGCAGCACCCCTAGGCCGTCCGGATGACCAGGTGAGGTCGCCTGCCGGCTGCCGCTACCCATTCGAGTAGTTGCCCGGCGGATCATACGGGCAGCAACCCTGTTGAGACGCCCATAGCGCAAGAACCTTTACCTGGGCAAGTGGAGCTGTTTCTCCTAGCATCAATTCCGCTGATCCATTCACCCGCGGATTGTGGAGAGATCTTGGAAAACCGGCTGAAAGCGTGGTGTGCCGGAATCAGCGACCAGGTGACGCCCGGCACGACCACCGTCGTGGAAGGCGCGCCGGGTACGGGCAAGACCGCGGCGCTCGACGATCTCGCCGCGCGCTGGGAAACGTCGGGCCGCCACGTCGTGCGGGCACGCGGAAGTGCGTTGGAAAGCGAGCTGCCGTTCGGGATCGTGGCCCAGCTCTTCGACCTGGTCGACCCCGGACTCGTGCCGGTCGAGGCTCTCGGGGCGTTGCAGCTGACCGCTGTTTCGGCCGATTTCGGTGTGCTGCACGGTGTGTACCGGCTTGCGGCGACCCTGGCTGGCACTGCCGGCTTGCTCGTGGTGGTGGACGACGCGCATTGGGCTGATGCCGCGTCACTGCGCTGGCTCGCCTACCTGGCTCTGCGCATCCAACGGCTGCCCATCTCTCTCGTGCTTGCCGTGGGTGTCGGCGAGCGGTGTGACGATCCTTCTTATGGCGAGATCCTCGCCGCGTGCCGCCGCATCACGTTGGACAACCTGGCTTTGGACGACATCGCCGCGTTGATCTCTCCGGCACCCGCGCCCGAGTTCGTCGCTGCCTGCCTGGACGCGACCGGCGGCAACCCGCTGACCGTGACGCGGCTCGTGCAGGCGCTGGCGGAGGACGGGGTGCCGCCGACCGCAGAGGCCGCGTGGCGAGTGGCGCAACGGGGTGCGGAGGTTTCCGGCGAGGTCGTGGCGGCCCGGTTGCGCCGTCGCCCGGCCGCTGTCGTGGCCGCGGCGCATGCGTTGGCCGCGCTGGGGCCGTCGCCGCATCCCGGCGTGCTGGCCGAACTGTCCCAGTTGAGCCCGGTCGAGCTGGCCGAGGCCGTGCGCACGGTCGAGCTGCTCGGCGTGGCCGGGCCGGCGGTTCTCGACGACATGCCCGCACCCGCGCGGGCTGCCTTGCATCTCCGGGCCGCGCGCGCGTTGCGCACGCACGGCGCTTCCGACCGCGTGGTGGCCGAGCACCTGCTGGAGACGTCGCCGGGGCTGGAGCCGTGGGCGGGCGAGGTGCTGGACCGGGCTGCGCAGGAGGCCGTGAACCGAGGCGACACCTCAGCTGCCGCGCGGTTGTTGTGGCGGGCGTTGCGCGAACCGGTGGCGAATCCGGCGCGTGCGTTGCGCTTGCTGGGTGTGGCCGAGCTGGTCGGCAACCTTCCCGGCGCCACGGCACGGTTGCGCGAGGCATTTCAGTCCGATGTGGACGATGTCGAGTCCGCGGTGGCGTTGTCCTACGCCCTGCACGCCGAGGGAAAGCCCACCGAGCTGACCGCGGTGCTCGCGGACAGTTCTCCTTGGGGGCAGGCGCATCTCGCGGTGCACGGACTGGCATGGCAGGAAGCCGTTCCCGCGTCGGTTTCGCTGGACACTCCCGCCGGGGTGCTGCATCACGTGATGGTCGGGGACATCAGCGCTGCCGAGGCCGTGCCACTGATCTCCACGTCGACGACGATGTCCGCACTGACGTCCGCGATGATCCTGAACCTCGCTGATGCCCTGGACTCCGCGCTGACCGTGCTCGACGACGTGGACCGCACCCGAGCACCGGCGTTGCACGCGCTGACGTACGTGATGCGGGCGAACATCCAGCGCCGCAAGGGAGATCTCGCCTCCGCGCGCGCCGACCTGACCCTGGCCGGTGATCACCTGCGCCAGGACCGGCGTTGGCTCGCGGTCTCCACGTGGCACGCCGCGCTGCTCGCCGACATCCTGCTCGAAGAGAGCCGCCTGGACGAAGCCGCCGCCTTGATCTCCGAAGCCTCGACGGACGAAGCTCGGCGTGTGTGGTCGTTCGGCGGTCTGCTGACCATTCGCGGACGCATGCTCACCGCGCGCGGCGACGATCACGAGGCGTTGGAGGCGTTCCTGGCCGCTGGACGCCACTGCGAAGCCTGGCCGTACCGCAATCCCGCTGCCCTGGCCTGGCGTTCCGGCGCCGCTCTGGCCTGCGCGGCGATGGGCGACGGCGAACGCGCGCGCAACTTCGCCCACGAAGAAGTCGAACTCGCACGCGCGTGGGGCGCACCGCGCGCGTTGGGCATGGCGTTGCGCGCGGAAGGCCGGGTAACCGCAGGCGCGCTCGGCCGGACGTTGCTCGAAGAGGCCGTGCGGGTGCTGCGCGGCTCCCCCGCTCGTCTGGAACTCGCGCGCGCGTTGGTCGACCTCGGTGTGGTGTCACGCCGTCAGGGCGACACGTCCGGTGCGCGCGCATGTCTCCGCGACGCCTTGGACCTGGCCCAGAAGTGCGGTTCGTCCGCGATGGCCGCGCGGGCGTACTCCGAACTGGTCGCGACGGGCTCCGGGCCCCGGCGGATGCGCCAGACCGGCCCGACCGCGCTCACCCCGACCGAGCACCAGGTGGCAGCTCTGGCCGCACGTGGACGGTCCAATGAGGAGATCGCCTCGACGTTGCTGATGCCCGCGGACGCCGTGGAGGGTCTTTTGTCCGGGACCTACCGGAAGCTGGGCGTGTCCGGCCGCCTGCAACTGGCGGAGGCACTCGATGTGGACTAGTGGCGTGACCCAGGACGTTGGCGGGTGA
>NZ_JYJG01000570.1 GCF_000955955.1 Lentzea aerocolonigenes | reverse complement strand
CAGGCACGAAGGTCCAGGTGCCCGTTGCGCCGGTCCCAGCCGCCCAGGACGACGAGATCGCCACGGCACCGGCACAGGCGACCGGCAACACCGACACTCCCACCGCACTAGACGAGACCCACGCGGCGCCAGGCACGACAAGCGCGGAGGTCCAGGTTGCCGAGGCGGCGGTCGTGCTGGCCCGGGCTGGTTCGCCGCGCCGTCGACGGATCTGGCGGTTCGCGGCAGCGGCGTGCGCGGCTGGGTGCACCGTGCTGGCGGCGTTGGTCTGGTCGTCGGCGAGTTGGCAGGGCAGGCCGTGGGGCGACCTCTGGCCCGTCGCCCTGATGCAAGGGCTGACCTGGAACCTCCCCGTGTCGATCCATGCGCACCTGACCCTGACGGAACAACTGCTTCAGCTGAACCAGGGAGGCCGGACGGTCCTGCTGCCCGCGATCAACTTCGCGGCCACGGCGGCTGCGTTCGCCTACCTGGCGGACGACGTGCGGCGGGCGGTCCGTGCTGAGGCAGGCGATCCGTTGTGCCGGGGCGGGGTCTCTACTGACGCTCGGCTCCGTTGGTTCCTCGTCCTCGGCGCCGGTGCGACCGTGGTCTGGACCGTGATCACGTCGTCGCTCCGCCTCCCGTCCAACCTCTGGGGCATCGCCGTGGGTCTCGCGGTGACCGCGATCGTCCTCGGCCTTGCGCAGAGGCTTGGTAGCCACCGGCGCGAGATGTCCGGCTTCACCGCGCGGGACGGCGCCGTGATCTGCGCTGCCGGCCTCGCAGCCTGGTTCCTGCAGGGTTTGTCGCCGATGGGGGCCGCTCTTGCTGCGGGCCTGGCGCTCGGCTTCACCCGCTTGGCCGCTCTCAGGCTCGCGCTGCTATTCGAGCTCGTCTCCACGCTGTCGGTCCAGCTGTACTTCCTGCGCGACGACTGGTCCTTCAGCAGGACGAGTGCAGGACCGACCACGACCCAGATGCTCGTCGTCGTTCTGCTCGCGTTCGCGATCTCCTATGCCACGGTCGCTTGGCTCTTCTGGTACGTACGGCGCCGCTCCTTCTACCCGTTCGTCATCTATTTACTGCTGCTTGCCGGTGTCGTGTGTGCGGCACTCACCACCGGCGTCATCTCGGCCACCTGACTCGCCGCCACCACCGGTCAGAAGCCGAGGGTTGCCTCGGAGACCTTCCAGAGCTGGGCTGCCGCCTCTGGGTCCTGGGCGTAGGGGGCGACGCCTCGGAGGGGCGTGTCGGCGGTGGCCGGGGCGGCCTCGTTGCAGTCCTCGAAGTACTTGCCGGAGATGTCGGCCAGGAGGGGCGTGGTGGCCACTACGAGGGTGGTGGCGGCGCCTTGCTCCGGGGTTTTCACGCGGCGGGTGGCGGTGCCGCCGGATTGGCGGATGCGCTCCTGGAGTTCTTCGGGGGTCAGGTGGCGCTGGAGGTTGGTGGCGATGCTGCCGGGCATGAGGGCGTTCATGGTGATGCCCTCGGAGGACCAGCGGCGGCCTGCCTCGATGCCGAAGAGGATGTTCGCCGTTTTGGATTGGCCGTAGGCCTGCCAGCGGTCGTAGGGGCGGTGGTCGTAGTGGATGTCGTCGAACTCGACGGCGCCCATGCGGTGGGCGGAGGAGCTGACGTTGACCACGCGGGCGCCTTCGGCTCGCAGGGAGTTGAAGAGGCCCTGGGTGAGGGTGAAGTGGCCGAAGTGGTTGGTGGCGAACTGGAGCTCCCAGCCCTCCGGCGTGCGGGTGAGCGGGGTGGCCATGACACCTGCGTTGTTGATCAGCAGGTGCAGCGGGCCGTCCCAGTTGCGGGCGAAGGCTTTGACGGAGGCCTGGGAGGCCAGGTCGAGCTTGCCCACCGAGATCTTGCTGGGCCGCGTCGACGTCGCGGGCCGCGATGGTCACCTCCGCGCCCGCGGTGGCGAGGGCGCGGACGGTTTCCACGCCGATGCCCGAGGCGCCACCGGTGACGATGGCGCGGCGGCCTGAGAGGTCGACGCCGTCCACCACGTCGAGAGCGGTCGTGTCGAAGCCGTAGGGGGTGGTGATCACGCGGTTTCCCCGATCTTGAGCGTTTCCTCGGAGACCTTCCACAGCTGGGCGGCGGCTTCCGGGTCGTGGGCGTAGGCCGCGAGGCCGTCGGTCATGCCGGGCTCGTTGGGCAGGGCCTCGTTGCAGTCCTCGAAGTAGAGGCCCGAGCGGCCCTCGACGAGTGGCGAGACGGCGAGCACGAGGGTGGTGGCGGCGCCCTGTTCTGGCGTCTTGAGCTGCAACGGCTTGCCTCCGCCGCGCAGCTTGATGCGCTCCTGCAGCTGCTCGGGCGTGATGTGGCGCTGCAAGGCCGTCAGAATGCCGCCGGGCATCAAGGCGTTCATCGTGATGCCCTCGGAGGCCCAGCGCTGACCTGCCTCCACACCGAACAGAACATTTGCCGTCTTGGACTGGCCGTACGCCTGCCAGCGGTCGTACTCGCGGCGCTCGAAGTGGATGTCCTCGAACACGACCGGGCTCGCGAGGTGGCCGGCCGAGCTGACGTTCACGACGCGGGCGCCCTCGGCGCGCAGCGAGTCGAAGAGGCCGAGCGTCAGGGTGAAGTGGCCGAAGTGGTTCGTGGCGAACTGGAGCTCCCAGCCCTCCGGCGTGCGGGTCAGCGGGGTGGCCATGACACCCGCGTTGTTGATCAGCAGGTGCAGCGGGCCGTCCCACGAGGCGACGAAGGCCTTCACGGAGTCCTGCGAGGTCAGCTCCAGCGGAGCGACGAAGATCTGCTTGTTGCCCGTGGACGCGGACAGCTCGGACGCGACCTGCCGGCCCGCCTCGACGTTGCGCGCCGCGATGGTGACCTCGGCGCCCGCGGCGGCAAGAGCCCGCACGGTCTCGACGCCGATGCCGGACGCTCCACCGGTGACCACGGCGCGACGGCCGGAGAGGTCGACGCCCTCGACGACCTCGAGAGCAGTCGTCTCGAAGCCGAACGGGGTGGTGATGCGCTCGCTCATCTGAAATCCCCAACCTGTGTCGTACACTGAAACGGAGGTTCCTCCGGTTCGAGTTCCACAGTAACCGGAGGGTCCTCCGTTTAGCAAGTTACCCAGTGGAGTGATGAAGAAGTGCGTGCTGACGCTGTCCGCAACCGCGGGGTGCTGCTCGAGGTGGCGCTGGACGCCTTCACCCACGAGAAGGACGTGACACTGGGCGCCATCGCCAAGAAGGCGGGCGTTGGCATCGGCACGCTCTACCGGCACTTCCCCACCCGCGAGGCCCTGATCGAGGCCGTCTACCGCACCGAGCTCGACAAGCTCTGCGCCGCCGCCCCCGAACTGCTGGAGACGAACGAGCCGGAAGCCGCGCTACGCGAGTGGATGAACCTCTTCATCGCCTACATCGCCACGAAGCAGGACCTCAAGGACGCGCTGCAGGCCGTGATCGCGCTGGGCATCAACCCGTTCGAGCACAGCCGCGCCAAGATGACGGCCGCCGTCGAGACACTGCTGACCGCGATGGGCGCGCAGGCCGAGCCGATGGACGTGATGACCCTGTTGATCGGCGTCGCGCAGAACGGCGACCCGGCTCAGGCGAAGCGGATGCTGGACCTGATCATGGACGGGATCCGCCACGGCGCTGCTGCTCGAACCGCTCCACCAGCATCGGCGCCTCGTTGAGCAGGAACGTGTAGAAGTCCCGCATGTAGGCGAGCCGCTCCAGCGCGAGACCGGGGCCGACCGCCTCGACCCCCTTCTCCACGGCGGTCAGCACGTCGTCGACCACTGAGTGCTGCCGCGAGTACAGCGTGGTCCAGGCGTTGTCGCGCATCCGGAAGTGCTCACGCCGGCTGCCCGCCACGTGGATCCGCTCGATCAGCCCCATCTGCACGATCATCTTGACCGCCCCGGACACCGATCCGGCACTCACACCCAGTTCGTCGGCGAGATCCCCCGCGGTCAGCGACTCCTTGTCGGAGAACAGGAACGCCGCCAACGCGCGCGCCCCCATCCGCTGCATCCCTGCACCGACCAGCGTCAGCGCCAGGTGCTCGGCCGCTTCCCTGCGTGCTGTCTCGCCGGTCACACCACTCCAGCCTTCAGAAATTTCTGAACGTTCGCTAGCCTCAATCCTAGGGGGAAGGGGCTGGCAATGGCCACAGCACTCGTCGTAGGCGCCGGGATCGCGGGCCTCGCGACCGCGCTCAGACTGACCCGCAGCACGTGGGAAGTCGTGCTCATCGACCACGGCAAACACCACGACCCTGTGCCGCTCAAAGGCCCGGACCTGCAGGCAGCGAAACGCCTCGCAGCCCTGCCGTACCCGCTCTACTACGAAACCCGCCACAGCACCGTCACCTCGCTCCAGCCGGACCGCTTCGGCGTCACGGTCGCCTTCGACGACCACGAGGACGAGTGGTTCGACATCGTCGTGTGCGCCCAACCGTGCTGCGAAGCGGACCGATTACCCGGCCTGCGCCTGGAATCCTGGTCCCGCAACCACGTCGCCCTGCTCTACAAGGCAGTCCAGGACACCGAGATCCCGCTGTGCGCCGCCGAGCTGCTCGCGGACGCCTTCGACATCTACCCGGACGACTACGCCGCATTCTCTTGGTGGGAAACCACTTTGAAGCCGCACACCGTTAGGCGGGCCTTTACCCGCGTTCGGTAAGCCTGCGGGTCATGACCACGTTACGGAGACGCACCTTCATCGTGGGCGGCCTCGCGGGAGCGAGTGCCGGCGTACTGGTTCCCAAGCTGGCCAACGCGATCGGCTACCCCTTCACCCTCGGCGTCGCATCGGGCGAACCGGCCGCCGACGGGTTCGTGATCTGGACCCGCCTCGCCCCCAACCCCCTCAACGCCGACGGTCTCGGCGGCATGCCGAACACCAACACGGCCGTCGAATGGCAGGTCTCCACCGACGAGCGCTTCACGTCTCTCGCCCGCACCGGCACCTTCACGACGCAGCAGGCAAGCGTCCACTCCGTGCACGTCACCCTCACCGGCCTCGAACCCGGCCGCGAGTACTGGTACCGCTTCCGCACCGGCGGCCACATCTCCCCCGCGGGCCGCGCCCTCACCGCACCGGCCGTCGGCACCCAACCCGAGCTGAGCATGCTCTTCGCCTCGTGCAGCCACTTCGAGGAGGGTTACTTCACGGCCTACCGCCGGATGGCCGAGGAACACCCCGACCTGATCCTGCACCTCGGCGACTACATCTACGAAGGCGCCGCCACCACCACGCGCGTCCGCAAGTTCGCCCCGGCAGCGGAGATCAGCACGCTCGCCAACTACCGCGTCCGCCACGCCCAGTACAAGACCGACCCGGACCTGCAGGCCGCGCACGCCACCGCGCCCTGGCTCGTCGTCTGGGACGATCACGAAGTAGAGAACAACTACGCCGGCCTCGTCCGGAACGACAGCAGCCCGGCCGGTGACTTCAAGGCCCGCCGAGCAGCCGCGTACAAGGCGTACTACGAGCACATGCCACTGCGCTCAGCCCAGGCCCCAACGGCCGAGAACATGTTGCTGCACCGCAGGGTCCGCTGGGGCAGCCTCGCCACCTTCCACCTGCTCGACACCCGCCAGTACCGCGACGACCAGGCGTGCGGCGACGGCACCAAGGTCTGCCCGGCCGCCGACGACCCGGCCCGCACGCTCACCGGCACCTCGCAGGAAACCTGGCTGATCGACGGCCTCCGCCAGAAGCTCGGCACCTGGGACTTCCTGGGCCAGCAGGTGTTCTTCGCCCAACGCCTCGCCGCCGCGGACGGTTCGAAGAGCATGGACGCGTGGGACGGCTACACCGCCAACCGCACCCGCGTCCAGAACGCGTGGGACGCCAGCGGCAACAAGGGCACCGTCGTGCTGACCGGCGACGTGCACCGCAGCTGGGCCGCGAACCTCATGCAGAACTACGGGACCCAGAACCGGATCATCGGCACCGAGCTCGTCACCACGTCGATCACGTCCGGCGGCGACGGCAACGCGGCCGACAACGGCCTCAACCCGACGCTCAACCCGCACGTGAAGTACTTCAAGAACCTGCGCGGCTACGTCAGCACCCGCACGAACGCGACCGAGATGCGGGTCGACTTCCGCTACGTCGACAAGGTCACCGTCCGCGACTACCCGGTCAAGACGGTCGGCAGCTACGTCGTGGAGGCCACCAACCCCGGATTGCAGGCGCCGTGAAGACACTCCTGATCGCCTCGCTGCTCCTCGCACCCGCCCCGATGACGTGGTCCACGGTCAACACCGACTCGACCGGCGACCAGGACAACGCGTCCGTCTCCGCCACCCGCAACGGTTACACGGCCGTCGTGTGGGAGGACGACCGCGACACCACCGCCCCCGAGGACCCGATCCACTCCGACATCTGGATCCGCCTCTACCAGGAGGGCACCTCCCTCTACGAGAAGAAGCTCAGCACCGGCGGCACCGGCAACTGGCGCCACTGGCAACCCGACGTCTCGCTGCACGAGGACGGCACCGCCGTCGTCGTGTGGTCGGAAGACCCGGACGGCAACGGCTTCTACAACATCGCGGTCCGCTCCGTGTCAACCGCCGGCACCGTCTCCGGCTCCGGCACGGCCAACGCCGGCGCCGACGGCCAGCAGCACTTCCCCAGCGTCGCAGCCGATCCGGACACCGGCGGCTTCGCGGTCACCTGGGAGGACCAGCAGGGCACCGCAGCACCCACCGTGCGCGTCAGCGGGTTCGCGTCGATCTCGTCCAAGACCTACGAGGCCCAGGTCAGCAACGCGGGCGGCACCCACGCCAAGCCCCAGGTCGCCATGGGCGCGGCAGGCAACGCCATCGTCGCGTGGGAGGCGGACGCGAACATCGCCCGCAAGATCCTCACCCCGTCCGGCGGCGTCAAGCAGGCGCAAACCACAACGGGGCAAGGAAAGCACCCCGCCGTGGCGGCCAACTTCAACGGCGACTTCGCAGTCGCCTGGGAACAGTCCGGCGTGAAAACCCAGTCCTTCACCGCCGCCGGTGCCCCACGCGGCGCCGTCGCCAGCACCACCGGCACCGACCCGCAGATCGGCATCGACGACCAACTGGGCGTCGCGGTGACCACGGCCGAGGCTCTGGACGTCTACACGCAGGTCTACAACCCCGACGGCACCACGACCGGCCGACCTCCACGCCGGCTCACGGTCTCCAACGCCACCGGCAGGCAGGACGAACCCGCCGCGGGCGTCGACCCGTGGGGCCGCATCACCGTCGTCTACACGGACGACAACGACGGCAACGGTTTCGACCAGATCTACCTCGGCACCGGCCTGACCACCCAGCAGTGGTAGGTCAGCGCTGATCCAGGGGCCTGCGTCGCTGGTGGATCTCCAGCAGCGACGCGGGCTTCCAAAACCCGTGCACGTCGTACGTGTCCGTACCGGGCGGCACGATCTCATCGATCCGGTCCAGCACGTCGTCCGTCAACACCAGGTCAGCCCCCTCCAGCAACGACTCCAGGTGCTCCATGGTGCGCGGCCCGGTGATCGCGGACGTCACGCCAGGATGCGTGGTCACGAACGCGATCGCCAACGCGGGCAACGACACCCCCATCTCATCCGCGAGCTTCGCGAACTCCTCGACCGCATCGAACTTCGCCGCGTTCCTGGCCAACGACTCGTCGAACCGGTCCGGCGTCAACGTCGCCCGGAACGCCTCCGCCGCCGCACCCCTCCGATGCTTGCCCGACAGGAACCCGCTCGCCAACGGACTCCACACCAGCACACCCATGCCAAGCCGCTGCGCCACCGGCAGCACCGAGCGTTCGATCCCGCGCGCCAGCATCGAGTACGGCGGCTGCTCGGTCCGGAACCGCATCAGCCCACGATTCATCGCCACGTGGTACGCCTCAACGATCTCCTCGGCCGGGAACGTCGAGCACCCGAACGCCCGGATCTTCCCGTCCCGCACCAAATCCGTGAGCACCGAGAGCGTCTCCTCGATGTCCGTCGAGTAGTCCGGCCGGTGCACCTGGTACAGGTCGATCCAGTCCGTACCCAGGCGCCGCAAACTGTCCTCGACGGCCCGCACGACGTACCGGCGCGAGTTACCGCTGCGATTACGGCCCTCACCCAGCGGGAAATGCACCTTCGTGGCCAGCACGACATCATCCCGCCGGCCTTGCAACGCCTTGCCGACGATCACCTCCGACTCCCCGGCCGAGTACATGTCGGCGGTGTCGACGAAGTTGATACCCGCTTCCAGAGCGCGATGGATGATCCGCACGCCCTCGTCGTGGTCCTTGTTGGCGACATCGCCGAACATCATGGCGCCGAGGCAGTGGTGACTGACCTCGATACCGGTTCCCCCAAGTACGCGATAACGCATCGTCATGCGCAAAACCTACGAACTAGAGCCGCCTCTAGGTCAAGCGATGCCGAAGCCGAGGCGTCTTTGGCTTTTCACGTGCGCTCCGGGTGGGGTC
>NZ_JYJG01000569.1 GCF_000955955.1 Lentzea aerocolonigenes | reverse complement strand
TCTTTGGCTTTTCACGTGCGCTCCGGGTGGGGTCCCGGCACGAGTCGTGCCTGATCGTGTGCCGCGCCAGCGGAAGCACGCAAGCAAGACCGCCCAAACCCCCGGCCACCTATGCTCGATCCATGCAGTTGAGCATCGGACAGGTAGCCGAACGCACAGGCTTGAGCGTGCACGCCCTGCGCTTCTACGAGAAGGAAGGCATCCTCGCCCACCAGGTCCACAGAGGACCGGGCGGGCGCCGCGTCTACACCCAGCAGGACGTCGACTGGCTCCGCATGTGCATCATGCTCAGGATGTCCGGAATGCCCGTCCCCGAGATCCGCCGCTACACCGAGCTGGTCCGGCAGGGCGACGGCAACGAGCTGCAGCGCCTCGACATCCTCAAGGAGCACCAGGATCGGGTCCGCCAGCAGATGGTGCAGCTCCAGGAGTGCATGGACCTCATCACCTACAAGGTCGGCAAATACCAGGACTACGTTAATTCGATCGCCGCCAAGGCGGTCGGCCAATAGCCTCGGGCTCATGCCCGTCGTGCTCTCGCTGAACATCGCGTCCAAGACGATCCCGGTCGACTACGCCCGCGCGGGCGTCACCGCCATCGACAAGCGCCCGGTGGACGGGCCGCTGGACGTTCGCCCGCCCGTTGAGAAGGGTGGCGCCGGCAGCGGCATCGCGGGTGACGTGATCGGCGACTGGACTGCCCACGGCGGCGAGTACCAGGCGGTTTACGGTTACGCGCGCGAGGACCTCGACTGGTGGCAGGCCGAGCTCGGCGTGGATCTGCGCAACGGGCAGTTCGGCGAGAACGTCACCACCCAGGGCATCGACCACACGAACGCCCTCGTCGGCGAGCTCTGGCGGGTCGGCACCGCGTTGCTGGAGGTCTCCGGGCCTCGCATCCCGTGCCGGACGTTCGCGAGCTTTCTCGGCCAAAGAGGCTGGGTGAAGCGGTTCACGCAGGTCAACCGGCCCGGCGCCTACTTCCGCGTGATCGAGGCCGGGCAGTTCGCGCCCGGTGACGAGATCAGCGTCGTGCAGCGGCCGGACCACGACGTCACGGTCGAGCTGATGTTCCGCGCCCTGACCACGGAGGCGGAGCTGCTCCCCCGCCTGCTGGAGGCGGGGGACTCGGTGCCGCCCCAGGTGATCGAGCTCGTGCACAAGCGCAACGTGGTCGAGCTCGATTCCTAGTCAGCCGGAAAACGCCTGACCCAGCGCTTTTGCCAAGGCGTCTCGACAGCGCGCCGGTGGTAATTCGCGCGCGTCCACGCCACGGCCTCATCAGCGGGCACACCGGCCAGCACCGCGAGGCAGGAAATCACGGTTCCAGTGCGGCCGACACCACCACTACACGCCACCTCGACGCGTTCTCCGGACAACGCACGGGCGTGCAATGCGCGAATCAACTTGATCGCGGCGTCGTGATCGCGCGGAAGACGGAAGTCCGGCCAGTCGATCCAGTCGTGCGGCCACGGCACGTCGACAGGTCGTGGCTGCAGATACACCCCGTACTGGGGATGCGGTTCCACGATCTTGCCGTCCCGCAGGCCACGCCCCGTGACCACGGCCCCGTCGGGTAGTTCGACGATCTTCACAACAGTTCCCCCAAACAGCCGCATTGCGCGAATAGCATGAAATTCTGTCACGTCTGCTTCGCCGCTTTCCTCCATTCGTACTACGCTCGCCAAATCGGTTCACCGGTGAGTCGTGAGGGTGGTGACGGGTGCGACGACGCGCCAGGGATGACAAGCGGTTCACCGGGCTGACAATCCTCGCGGCGACAACCGGTTTCGTGCTCTTCCTACCGCCCCTGCTCACCGTCGCGAACAACGGGGGCACCATCGCGGGCGTGCCGGCCGTCGCGGCCTACCTCTTCGGCGCCTGGCTCGTCGTCATCGCACTGGTCGCCCTCCTCGTGCGCCGGTCGGGATGATCCGACGTGCTCCAGACGTGGTTGATCATCGGTGTGTCCGTCGCCTACCTCGGCGTGCTGTTCGCGATCGCGTTCTACGGCGACCGCCGCGCCGACGCCGGCCGGAGCATCGTCGGCCGCGGCACGATCTACGCGCTCTCGCTGGCCGTCTACGCGACGTCGTGGACCTACTACGGCAGCGTCGGCCGCGCGGCCTCCACGGGCGTCGGCTTCCTGTCGATCTACCTCGGCCCGACGATCATGCTCGCACTCGGCTGGCTGGTGCTGCGCCGGATCATCCACATCAGCCACCGCCACCGCATCACCTCGCTCGCCGACTTCGTGTCCGCCCGCTACGGCAAGAGCGTGCGGCTGGGCGGCCTGATCGCGGCGATCGCGGTCGTCGGCGTCGTGCCGTACATCGCCCTGCAGCTCAAGGCCGTCTCCAACACCTTCGAGATCATCCGCCGCGCACCGGCGATCACACCGTCGTCCGCGCTGGGCCAGGTGCCGGTGCTCGAAGACACCGCGCTGTACGTGGCGCTGCTGCTCGCCGGCTTCACGATCCTGTTCGGCACCAGGCATCTCGACGCCACCGAACGCCACGAGGGCATGGTCACCGCCATCGCGTTCGAGTCGGTCGTGAAGCTCGTGGCGTTCGTCGCCGCCGGCATCACCGTGACGTGGGGCCTCTACAGCGGTTTCGGCGACCTGTTCAGTCAGGCGAAGCAGGCCGGGCACGACTCGCTGTTCACGCTCGGCGACTCGACCGGCACCTGGGTGTGGCTGAACGTGTTGTCGCTCTTCGCGATCGTGCTGCTCCCCCGCCAGTGGCAGGTCGGCGTCGTCGAGAACGTCGACGAGCGCCACGTCAGGCAGGCCATGTGGATGACACCGCTGTACATGCTGTTGATCAGCGTCTTCGTGCTGCCGATCGCCGCGGCGGGCCTGCTGCGGTTCGGTTCCGGCGCCGAGGCCGACACCTTCGTGCTCACCGTGCCGATGGCCGCGGGACTGGACGTGCTGGCACTGCTGGTCTTCGTCGGCGGCCTGAGCGCGGCGACCGGCATGATCATCGTCGAGACGGTCGCGCTGTCCACGATGGTGTCGAACTCGATCGTCGTCCCGATGTTGCTGCGCCGCGGCTACGAAGGCCGTCTCGCCAAGCTGATCCTGCTGACCCGCCGGCTGTCGATCGTGGCGATCATGCTGCTCGGCTACGGGTACTTCCGCCTCGCAGGAGAGAGCGCGGCCCTGGTGTCGATGGGCCTGGTGTCGTTCGCGGCCGTCGCGCAGTTCGCGCCCGCGATCATCGGCGGCCTGTACTGGAAGGGCGGCACCCGCAACGGCGTCATGGCGGGCCTGCTCGGCGGGTTCGCGGTGTGGACGTACACGTTGCTGCTGCCCAACTTCGCCGCCACCGGCTGGGTCCCGCGCGGTTTCCTCGACCACGGCCCGTTCGGCATCGGGGCGCTGCGCCCGGAACACCTTCTCGGCATCACCGGCATGGACAACATCAGCCACGGCATGTTCTGGAGCATGCTCGTCAACGTCGGCTGCTACGTCACGGTGTCGCTCCTCGGCCGCCCGCAGGCCCGCGAACAAGCACAAGCCGTCCTCTTCGTCGACGCGCTCAACGACCCGACACGTCCTCGGTTGTGGCGCAACCGCGTGTCGGTGCAGGCACTGCACGAGGTCCTGGTCCGCTCGATGGGCCGGCGAGCGGCGGCCAAAGCACTGGAAGGTGTCGACCTCGAGTCCGCTGTGACATCCGAGCAGGACGCGGACGCCGATCTCGTGCACCACGTCGAGACCGTGCTCGCCGGTGCGGTCGGTGCGGCGTCCGCGCGAATGATGCTCACCTCCGTGGCGGGCGAGGAACAGCTCGGCGTCGAAGAGGTCATGGAGATGCTCGACGAGGCCTCCCAGGTAGCGGCTCTCGAGGAACGCCACCGCCTCGCCCGCGAGCTGCACGACTCGGTGTCCCAGGCGTTGTTCTCGATGACCCTGCACACCCGAGCCGTGGAACTCGCACTGCACAAGCAGGGTGGCGACCCCGACGGCCCGGTCGCGCGCGGCATCACCGAGCTCCGCAGCCTCACCCAGGACGCCCTCGCCGAGATGCGCGCCTCGCTCTTCCAGCTCCGTCCCGACGCGTTGCGCGAGGACGGCCTGGCCGAGGCGATCCGCAAACAGTCCGCCGCCATCGCCTCCCGCGAAGGAGTCGACATCGCCGTCGAAGCGCCGGGCTACCGGTTGTCGCTGGACGATCGCGCGGAGGAGGAGATGTTCCGCGTGGTGCAGGAAGCCGTGCACAACGCCATCAAGCACGCAGGGCCTTCGCGCATCGACATCACGCTCTTCGAGGACGACGGCGTGGTGATCGAAGTCGCCGACGACGGAACGGGATTCGACCCCGCTACGGTCTCCTCCAACGGCATGGGCCTGGTGAGCATGCGGGAGCGGATGAAACGGATCGGCGGCGACCTCGTCGTCGACAGCACCCCGAGCGGATCCACCACGATCCGGGCGGTCCTCCCGTCAGAGGTGCCCTCAGGAACGGCAGGAGAGCAGCGATGAGCACGATCCGGGTGTTCCTCGTCGACGACCACGCGGTCGTGCGGCGCGGCATGCGGGCGTTCTTCGAGATGCTGGACGACATCGAGGTCGTCGGCGAGGCGGGCGACGGCCAGGCCGCCCTCGACGAGCTCGCGGCCCGCGCCACCGCGGGCGACCTGCCCGACGTCGTGCTGATGGATCTCCTGATGCCCCGCCTCGACGGAATCGGCGCCACCAAGGCGATCAAGCAGCTCTACCCGCAGGTCGAGGTGGTCGCGTTGACGTCGTTCTCCGAGGCCGAACGCGTCCACGTCGCGCTGGAGGCCGGAGCCGCGGGCTATCTGCTGAAGGATGCCGAGGCGGACCAGGTCGGAGCCGCGGTCCGCGCGGCGATGCGGGGGCAGGTGCACCTCGACCCGGCTGTCGCGCGGACGTTGACGCGGTCCTTGGTCGCGCCGCAGCGGACCGCCACCGCGCTGACGCCTCGGGAGCGGGAGATCCTGGTGCTGGTGGCGCACGGGAAGTCGAACCGGGACATCGCCGACGCGCTGGTGATCTCGGAGCGGACCGCTCGGACGCACGTGTCGAACGTGCTGAACAAGCTCGGGCTGGCATCGCGGACGCAAGCGGCGTTGTGGGCGGTGCGCGAGGGCCTGGTGACCGGGCCCTGACGGCCGCGCTGCCCGACTGGGCCAGGCGGCCGGGCTGGGCCGGGCTGGGCCAGGCGGCCGGGCTGGGCCGGGTTGGGCCAGGCGGCCGGGCTGGGCTGGGGCTTGCTGCTGAAGGCGTGCGGGGTGACCGCACGCGAGTCAGGACATCTGCCAAAGCTGTCCTGACTCGCCGGTTAAGGGACTTTCGGGGGATCGATCGGGGAGCGTTGCTCTGCCAGCATGACCGCCATGTACTCCGACCGCGCCCTGGTCATCGGCGCCGGCTTCGCGGGACTGCTGGCGGCCAGGGTGTTGTCCGAGTCGTACGGCGACGTCGTGCTCGTGGAACGCGACCAGCTCGCCGCGGACACCGAACACCGAGCAGGCATCCCCCAGGCCCACCACCCGCACGCGCTGCTGGCGCGCGGCGCCGACGTCCTGGAAACGCTCTTCCCCAAGCTCGGCGTGGAACTCAGGGCAGCGGGCGCGGTCCAGGCCGACCTCGGCAGCGACTTCATGAGCCGCGCCCCGGCCGGGTGGGCACCGCGCGACCCCATCGGCCTGACCATCCACTCGATGACCCGCGTGACCATCGAGCGGATCATCCGCCGCCGGGTGCTGAGGCTGCCGAACGTGTCCCTTGTGGACGGCGTCACGATCGACGGACTCCTGCACGACCGCGGCACGATCACCGGCGTCCAGGGCAGCCGGGCAGGACGGCCCTTCACCGACTACGCGGACCTCGTCGTCGACGCCTCTGGCCGCGACAGCAAGCTCGTCTCGTGGCTCGCGGAGCTCGGCGTGCACTGCCCGGCCCCGATGATCGTGAACGGCCACCTGACCTACACCTCACGCGTCTACCAGGTGAACCACGACCTCAAGCTCGACTGGAAGACCGCCTACGAGATCACCCACGCGCCCACGACCAGACGCGGCGGCGCGGTGTCCTCAGTGGACGGTGGCCGGTGGTTCGTCACCCTCTTCGGCGCGGGCGGCGACGTGGCCCCGACCGACGACGACGGCTTCCTCTCCTACGCCACCACACTCGAGTGCCAGGACATCGCCGAGATCATCAAGACCGCCACCCCGGCCTCGCCGATCTACCGCGTCGGCAACCTGCGCAGCCGCTGGAACCGGTTCCACAAGGTGCCGAACTGGCCGCGCGGCCTGCTCGCCCTCGGTGACTCGGTCGTCTCGCTCAACCCCGTCTACGGCCACGGCATGACCCTCGCGGCCCTGAACTGCGCCGACCTGCGCGAACTCCTCAAGGAACACGACCTGTCCAAGGA
>NZ_JYJG01000568.1 GCF_000955955.1 Lentzea aerocolonigenes | reverse complement strand
CCAGTCACGTCCCGCCGCCCGCGAACGCGGTCGCCATCCCGTCATCCTCGCCCGATCCACAGCCCACGACGAGTGGCCAATTCATCCGCCACGGGTGACCCGTCACCCCGATCTCCGTACCAGCCTGGGGAAACAGCCGGAGACGAGAGGTGGCGACGTGGAGAAGCAGAGGCTCGCGGAACCCGGTCCGTGGCGGAAGTGGGGGCCATATCTGAGCGAACGGCAGTGGGGCACGGTCAGAGAAGCGTTCGGCGACGGCAACGCGTGGGACTCGTTCACCCACGACCAGGCCCGCTATCGCGCCTATCGCTGGGGCGAGGACGGAATCGCCGGGTTCAGCGACGACCGGCAGCGGTTGTGCCTCGCGCTGGCGTTGTGGAACGGGAAGGACCCGATCCTCAAGGAGCGGCTGTTCGGCCTCACCAACGCCGAGGGCAACCACGGCGAGGACGTCAAGGAGTGCTACTTCTACCTCGACGCCACGCCGACAGCCTCCTACCTGCGGATGCTCTACAAGTACCCGCAGCAGCCGTTCCCGTACGACGACCTCAGGTACACCAACGCCGCGCGCGACCGGAACGAGCCCGAGTACGAGCTGCTCGACACCGGCGTGTTCGACGACAACCGCTACTTCGACGTGGAGATCGAGTACGCCAAAGCAGGCCCGGAGGACATCCTCATGCGGGTCACCGCCCACAACCGCGGACCAGAAGAGGCCGCCCTGCACCTGTTGCCCACCTTGTGGTTCCGCCACACGTGGTCCTGGGCGGGCGACGACCGCGTGCCCTCACTGCACACCTGCCTGCCGAGCACCGTGCGCGCCGAGCACGCCGAACTCGGGACGTGGTGGTGGTACGTGGAGCAACCGGTGCCGATCCTGGTGACGGAGAACGAGACTGACAACGCGCGCGTGTTCGGTTCTCCCAACACCATCCCGTTTCTCAAGGACGGCATCGAGCGCGCGGTCATCCACGGCGAGCTCACCGCCGTCACACCGGACGGTGTCGGCACGAAAGCCGCCGCCCACCACGAACTCCGCATCCCCGCAGGAGAAAGCGCCACAGTCCGGATCCGGCTCACTGCCCAGGGCAACACCGATCCGTTCGCGGACTTCGACGCCGTCATCAGCCGGCGGCGCACCGAGGCCGACGACTTCTACGACGAGGTGCTGCAAGGCGACCCGAGCAGCGACGAACGACTGGTGTGCCGGCAGGCGCTCGCGGGTCTGTTGTGGTCTCAGCAGTACTACGCGTTCGACGTCGAGCGCTGGCTCACCGAACGCGGCGTGGACCCGCTGACCCACGGCCAGGACGACCCACGGCCAGGACTGGCGGCACCTCATCGCCGAGGACGTCATCGTGATGCCGGACAAGTGGGAGTACCCGTGGTTCGCTGCCTGGGACCTGGCCTTCCACGCCGTCCCACTGGCCACAGTGGACCCTGACCTCGCCAAACGGCAGATCGAGCTGCTGCTCACACGCCGCTACCTGCACCCGAACGGCCAGATTCCCGCCTACGAGTGGAACTTCAGCGACGTCAACCCACCCGTGCACGCATGGGCGGCGTGGTTCATCTACCAGCTCGACCACGACAAGGCGTTCCTCAAGCGCGTGTTCCACCCGTTGCTGCGCACGTTCGACTGGTGGCTCAACCGCAAGGACGCCGACGGCCGCAACCTGTTCCAGGGCGGGTTCCTCGGGCTCGACAACATCGGGGTGTTCGACCGCAGCGCGCCGCTGCCGACCGGCGGGCGGATCGACCAGGCCGACGGCACCGCGTGGATGGCCCTGTACTGCCAGAACCTCGTCCAGATGGCCCTGGAACTCGGCAAGCACGACCCCGCGTACCTGGAGCACGCCGCCACGTTGCTGGAGAACCTCGCCTGGATCGCCGCCGCCACCGGCCACGTCGGCAGCGGCCTCTGGGACGAGGACGACGGTTTCTTCTTCGACGTGCTGCGGCATCCGGACGGTCGCGCCACACCGTTGAAAGTCCGGTCCGCCGTCGGCCTGCTGCCCCTGGCCGCGGCGACCGTGATCAACGCTGAGGTGCGGCGCGACCATCCCGGCCTGGTCGACGGCATGCGCGAGTTCCTCGACCGGCATCCGGCGGTGCGCAACGCGTTGTGGGGGCACGGCACGCAAGCCGATGCGACGGGGCCGGTGCTGTTCTCGTTGTTCGACCCGGACCGCCTGCGCCGGATTCTCGCCAGAATGCTCGACGAGCAGGAGTTCCTGAGCCCTCACGGCATCCGGTCGCTGTCGAGGTGGCACGAGCGGCATCCGTACTCACTCGTCGTGGACGGCGTGGAGCACCGGGTCGGGTATCTGCCCGCCGAGTCCGACAACGGGATGTTCGGCGGCAACTCGAACTGGCGCGGCCCGGTGTGGTTCCCGATCAACGCGCTGGTCATCCGCGCCCTGCTGCACCTGCACGAGTACTTCGGCGACGGCTTCACCGTGGAATGCCCGACCGGTTCCGGGCGGTACCTGACGTTGCGCGAGGTGGCGAACGACCTCAGTGAGCGGCTGCTCGACACGTTCCGGTGCGGGGTGGACGGCATGCGTCCGGTCCACGGTGGACAGAAGCGTTATGCGACAGATCCGCACTGGCAGGGTCTTCCGTTGTTCTACGAGTACTTCCAAGGCGACAACGGCGCGGGTCTCGGTGCCAGCCACCAGACCGGGTGGACCGCGCTCGTCGCCCTGCTCCCCCAGGTGGTGACGCGATGAGCTGGCCGGAAGAACCCGTGATCTACGAGGTCAACACCGCGGTGTGGCTCGGCGAGCTGTCGCGCGAAGCCGGACGGCTGATCACGCTCGCCGACGTCCCCGCGCCCGCCTGGCACGCCGTGACACCCGCGGGAGTCGACGCGGTGTGGTTGATGGGTGTGTGGGAACGCAGCTTGCCGGGCCTGGCGATCGCGAACGCGCACGCCGGCCTGCGGGCGTCGTTCCACGAAGCACTGCCCGATCTTCAGGCCGAGGACGTCCTCGGGTCGCCCTACTGCGTGCGGCGCTATGTCGTGGCGGAGGAGTTCGGCGGCGACGAAGGCCTGGCCAGGGCACGGGCCGAGCTGGCAGCTCGCGGGGTGCGGCTGGTCCTCGACTACGTGCCGAACCACGTGGCGCCGGACCACCCGTGGGTGACCGAGCACCCGGAGTTCTTCCTGCGCAAGGAGAACGGTGAGATCGAACTCGGGCGTGACCCGTACTTCCCGCCGTGGCCCGACGTCGTGCAGCTCGACGCGTTCTCGCCCGCACTCCGGGCCGCGGCCACGATGACGCTCGCCAGCGTCGCGGCCCGTTGCGACGGCATCCGCTGCGACATGGCGATGCTCGTGACGAACGAGGTCTTCTCCCGGACGTGGGGCCTTCCCGCGCCGGAGCGGGACTTCTGGCCGGAGATCATCGGCGGGCTGCGGGCGCTGCACCCCGAGACCGTGCTGATCGCCGAGGCCTACTGGGACATGGAGTGGGCGTTGCAGCAGCAGGGTTTCAACTTCTGCTACGACAAACGGCTCTACGACCGGCTCGTTTCAGGCGATGTTGAAGGCGTGCGTGAGCATCTGCGCGCCGATCCCGGTTATCAAGCGCGGTTGCTGCGGTTCCTGGAGAACCAGGACGAACCGCGGATCCTGAGCGAGCTCGACGCTGGTGCCGCACGAGCAGCCGCGGTCGTGATCGCCACGCTGCCCGGCGCGACGCTGTGGCACGAGGGCCAGTTCGAGGGCAGGCGCGTGCGACCACCCGTTTTCCTGGCCCGGCGCCCGGTCGAATCGCTCGACCACGACCTCGCGGCCTGGTACCGGCGGCTGCTCGCGGTCGTCGCGGACCACGGTGTGCGGCGCGGCGACTGGTCACTGCTCGAAGCCGAGGGATGGCCGGACAACCAGTCGTGCCAACGGCTTCTGGCGTGGGAATGGGAAGCCGCCGACGGCGCACGGCATGTCGTGGTAGTCAACTTCTCCGACCAGCCGGCTCAGGGGGTGTTGCCCGTGGGCTGGCCGGAGAAGTTCACTGACCTGTTGGACGGTGGAGCCGTCCACGAGCCCGTCAGTCAGCTGTACGTGGAGCTGGGGCCATGGGGATGTCATCTGTTCGTGACGGCCTGAGCAACGCCGCCGCCCAGCCCGCCGCCGGGTCCAGGTCGACCAGCAGCACCTTCACCAGCACGGTGAGCGGCACCGCCAGCAACGCGCCGAGCGGGCCGAGCACCCAGGCCCAGAACACCAGGGCGAGGAACGTGAAGGTGGTCGACAGCCCGGCGGCGTCACCGGTGAAACGAGGCTGGATCAGCGACTGCACCACGAAGTTCAGCACTCCGTAGAACGCCAGCACGGCCAGCGCCTTGCGCGGGCCGTGCTGCAGCAGTGCGAGCACGGCTGGTGGTGCCACCCCGAGGACGAACCCGATGTTGGGGATGTAGTTGGTGACGAACGACAACACACCCCACAGCACCGCCAGCGGAATGCCCAGCAACGCCAGCGCGACCGTGTCCAGTGCCGCCACGATGAGCCCGAACACCGTCGTCACCAGGATGTACCGACGCGTTCGGCGCACGAACTCCGTGAGCGCCTCACACAGCTGCGGACGGTCCATCGCGATCTCGGCCAGCCTGCCGTGCGACGCGCCCACCTCGACACCGAGGAACAGCAGCAGCGCCAACAGGAACACCAGACTCGTGGTGAGGCTCGTCAGATCCGTCAGCAGCCCGCCGATCACCCCGACGAGCCGGCCGCGATCGATGTCGTTCAGTGCGTGCTCGGCTCTTCGGATGAGGTCGTGGTGTGCGAACTCCGGCATCGTCGCGACCAGACGTGCGCCTGACCCGACAACTGTGACGGCGACGACCGCGAGCACACCGTAGACCAGAAGGACCACTGCCGCCGTCGCCAGCCACGGCGGCGCGCCGCGGCCGCGCAGCCACCGGTGCGCCGGGCTGACCGCGATCACGACCAGCAACGCCAGCATCGCCGGCGCCACCAGCCACGCGACCGCCCGCACACCGGCGACCACGACGACCGCGGCCGCGCCACCGAGCAGGATCGTGAGTGCGCGTGGCATCAACGGTGATGTGTCTGCTCAAGCCGGTCGGACATGACATCCGCCTCTGGGCCGTGCACGACCACCGCCCAGATCACCGTGACACACAAGGCGATGACGATCGTGGACCACAGCGGGTGCACCGACACAAAACCCAGTTGCGCCACCGCGTTCACGACCGCCAGCACCACGGCGACCACCCTGGCCCACGCGGCACCGGACAGCAGCGCGGCGCCCGACAGCGCCACCAGCACACCGAGCAGCAGGGTGATCCAGCCCCACCCGGTGATGTCGAAGACGAGCACCTGCTGTTCCGTCACGACGTAGTACTCGCCGCGGAACAACGCCACCAGTCCCTCGATGGCGTTGAAGGACCCCATGACGATCATCATGATGCCCGCGAACCAGATCCAGCCGAGCCAGCCTGTTTCCCGCATGGTGCCTCCGTTGTCTCGGGTATGTGCGGCAACCGTGGCACCGGCGTCGTGCACCGATCTTCACCCGTCGCGGGTGAGGACTCGCGTGTGCGGTCTCTCGCAGAGTTCCGGGCATGGCCACTTTGACCGTGTGGAAGTTCGACACCTCCGACGGGGCGCGCACCGCGCTCGACCTGTTGCGAAAACTCCAGGAACAACAGCTGATCACGATCCGCGACACGGCCTACGTCTACTGGGAGGACGACGCGAAACGACCGAAGACCAAGGAGCTCGGCAAGCTCACCGGCGCGGGCGCGCTCGGTGGCGCGTTCTGGGGCCTGCTGTTCGGGCTCATCTTCTTCATCCCGGTGCTGGGCGCGGCGATCGGTGCCGGGGTCGGCGCTTTGGCGGGATCGTTGTCGCGGGCGGGCATCGACGACGACTTCGTGCAGGACGTCCGGGAGAGCGTCACGCCCGGCACGTCCGCGCTGTTCGTCATGTCCGAGCACGCGGTGGTCGATCGTGTCGCTCATGAGTTCAAGCAGACCGGGGCTCAGCTGATCACCACGAACCTCTCGGCGGAGCAGGAGAAGCTGCTCAAGGAGACGTTCACGGCTTGAGCCGCGCGATGATCGCGGCGGTGGTGCGACCCGTGGCGACAGTCGGGGTGCTGCTGCTGGTCTCCGGTCTGTCCCTGGTCATCGTGGTGCTGTGGTGACAGGTGCGGCTGATCGCACGGTCCACCCGGCCGGTGTGGCAGGGCGTGCAGACGCTGGCAATGGTGATTCCGTTGTTCCTGCTGATGTTCGCCAACGCCTGTTTCCTGCTGGCACGGCATCAGCCGGACAGTTTCAACTGTTCGTTGAGCCGCACGGACGCGCTCTACTTCGTCGTCACGGTGTTCGCCACGGTCGGATTCGGTGACA
The DNA here is from genome assembly GCF_000955955.1 of Lentzea aerocolonigenes. Taxonomy (GTDB): domain Bacteria; phylum Actinomycetota; class Actinomycetes; order Mycobacteriales; family Pseudonocardiaceae; genus Lentzea; species Lentzea aerocolonigenes_A. The sequence continues at coordinate 2,054 of NZ_JYJG01000568.1, read as the reverse complement.
TCGTGGCGGTTTCCCCGTTGGCGCGAATCGTCGTGACCGTGCAGATGGTGGGTGACCTGCTCGTGCTGGGTGTGGCTCTCAAGGTCGTTCTGCTGGCTGTGCGGCGTCGTTCCGGATGAACAGCGCGAGCACGAGTCCCGTTGCCCCGAACAGGATGAGCAGGGTGAGCGCCGCGCGATGATCGACGATGGAGCCGACCAGCGCGACGCCCAGCGACGAGCCGAGGTTGGAGACCGCGCGCGACACCCCGGACACGTCCGCCTGGTCCGCGTCGGGCCATCGGGACTGAACCACGTTCACCGACGCGGTGAGCATGATCCCGATGCCCGCGCCGATCAGGAACAACCCGTTCGGCACCAGCAGCGTGCCGGCGATGGTGAGCAGGAAACCCGCGCGGATCAACCTGTTCTGGGGGTGCTTGCGTGCGAGTCTGCCGGCGAGGGCCGACGTGACGAGCATGCCGATCGTGGCGGGCAGCAGTGCCAGGCCGGTCTCGATCGCGCTGAGCCCCTCAACCTGCTGAAGGTGCACGGACAACACGAAGAACGTGCCCTGCAGCACGAGCCACTGGATCAGCTGAGTGCCCAGGCCGAAGTTGGACGTCCTGTCGCGGAACAACTTCGGCTCGCACAACGGCTCCGGGATTCGGCGGATGTGCCACCCGAACAGCGCGAGCACCGCGACGCCCGCGACAGCGGACCACCAGGTGGTGCGGAGTGCGCCGAACACCACGAGAACCATGCCCGCGCCGGACAACACCGCGCCCAGGAGGTCGAACCTCCGGTGATTCCGCTGTGGTGCGGGAAGGTCGCGCGCCAGCAAGATGATCACGGCGACGACCACGACCTGCAGCAGGAACGAAGCACGCCAGCTGAACGCGCTCGTCACCAGTCCGCCGAGCAGCGGTCCGGCCGCCGCGCCCAGCCCGCCCGCGCCGCTGACGATCCCGAACCACCGCGCCCGCTGGGTCCTGTCAGTGGCGAGCGCGGTGGCCAGGATGTAGATCGGCGGGATCATCAGCGCGGATCCGATGCCTTCGAGGAACGCATAACCCGTGGTGAGCAGGACGATTCCAGGTGCGAGAGCGGCGAGCAGCGCGCCCGTGCCGTAGAACGCCAGGCCCAGCACGAAACAGCGGCGGCGGCCCCAGCTGTCGGTGAGCTTGCTGCCCGGCACCATCAGCGCGGCCATGACGAGCGTGAACAGGGTGATAGTCGTTTGAACACCGGTGATCGTGGTGCCGAGGTCGTCCGCGATCGTGCTGATCGCCACGTTCATGTTCGTGGCCGCGTAGCTCGCGATGAACTGGGCCAGCGCCAAGGGAAGGATCTTCACCGGGCGTCACCGGCGCGCAGGTGCTCGGCCGCTTTGCCCAGCAGCGCGTGGACCGTCCGCAGCACGCCGGCCACCCGATCGCGGTGCTCCCGCAGCACCTCCACCCGTTGGCGCGCGGTCTCCTCCATCAGGTGGATGTCGCGCAGGGCTTCCTTGCGCCGCAACGCCAGCGCCAGCTCGAAGTCCTCCGCGACCTCGGCTCGACGCCGGTCCGCCGCGTCGTCGAGGGCGCGCCGCCGGGCCTCGCCTTCACGCGCCAGGTCGGCCAGCTGCGTGCGGCTCGTCGTGAGCAGCTCGCGGTGTTCCGCTTGAACGGCACCGGCTCGTTCGGCGATCGAGGCCGCGTGGGCGAGTGCGGTGTCCACCGCGTGCCGGAGCTGTTCGCCCACGGACTCCGCGGACAACGGCCTGCGGCACAAGTTCTCGAGCCGGTCGCGGAGCTCGCGGTTCTCCTCGCGGGCGGTTTCCAGGTTCCGCGCCAGGGACAGCGCTCTGGCCTCGGCGGCGTCGCGGTCCGCCTCCAGCAGCGCGAAATCGCGTTCGGCGGTGTTGACGAAGTAGCGGACCTGGTCACGCCGGAAGCCGAGCCAGGCGACGTCGAAGCCGGCCCGCAACGGCACCAGTTCGGCCGTCATGACCGCACCAGCGCAAGCGGCACCCGGCACAGGCCACCGATGCCGTACTCCACCAGGAACAAGCTCCGCTGCACAGTCATGACC
>NZ_JYJG01000567.1 GCF_000955955.1 Lentzea aerocolonigenes | reverse complement strand
GTGCCCGAGACGCCGAAGGACGACACGCCCGCGCGGCGCGGGCGATCCACGGAAGGCCAGGAGCGCGTCGCGGTCAGCAGTTCGACGTCGCCCGCCTCCCAGTCGACGTGCGACGACGGCTCGGTGATGTGGAGCGTGCGCGGCAGCACGCCGTGGTGCAGCGCCTGCACCATCTTGATCACCGACGCGACACCGGCGGCGGCTTGCGAGTGGCCGATGTTCGACTTGATGGAACCCAAGAGCAGAGGCGTGGAGCGGTCCTGGCCGTAGGTCGCCAGCAGGGCCTGCGCCTCGATCGGGTCGCCCAGCGGGGTTCCGGTGCCGTGCGCCTCCACCGCGTCCACATCGGACACCGACAAGCCCGCCGAGGCGAGCGCGGCGCGGATCACCCGCTGCTGCGATGGGCCGTTGGGCGCGGTGAGGCCGTTCGAGGCACCGTCCTGGTTGACCGCGGAACCGCGAACGACCGCGAGGATCCGGTGGCCGTTGCGCAGCGCGTCCGACCGCCGTTCCAGCACGACCTGGCCGATGCCCTCTGCCCAGCCCACACCGTCGGCGGAGTCGGAGAACGCCTTCGAGCGGCCGTCCTCGGAAACGCCGCGCTGCCGGGAGAACTCGATGAACGTCGACGGCGTGGACATCACCGTCACACCACCGGCGAGAGCGAGCGAACACTCCCCCGACCGCAGCGACTGGATCGCCCAGTGCATCGCGACCAGCGACGACGAGCACGCCGTGTCGACGGTGACCGCCGGGCCCTCGAAACCGAACACATAGGACACACGGCCCGAGGCGACACTGCCCGCGCTGCCCTGACCCTGATGTCCTTCCATGTCGCCGCCACCGACGACGGACTGGTAGTCGTTGTACATCAGGCCGGTGAACACACCGGTCGCACTGCCCCGCAACGAAGTCGGGTCGATACCCGCCCGCTCCAGCGCTTCCCACGCGGTCTCCAGCAGGAGACGTTGCTGCGTGTCGGTCGCCAGCGCCTCCCGCGGCGACATGCCGAAGAACGACGGGTCGAACTCCGCCGCGTCGTGCAGGAAGCCACCCGACCGCGTGTAGGAGGTGCCGATGTGGTCGGGATCCGGGTGGTAGAGGCCGTCGAGGTCCCAGCCGCGGTCGGACGGGAACCCGGTGACGGCGTCGACCTCGTCGATCACGAGCTGCCACAGCTCTTCCGGCGTCGTGACGCCGCCGGGATAACGACAAGCCATGCCGACGATCACAATCGGATCGTCTGAAGTGGACACAAGTGCAGGATCCGGAATCGCCACCACGCCACCGAACAGCTCGTCACGCAGGTAGGAGGCGAGCGCACCGGACGTCGGGTAGTCGAAGATCAGCGTCGCGGGCAGGCGGATGCCGGTGGCGGCGGTCAGCCGGTTGCGCAGCTCGACGGCCGTCAGCGAGTCGAATCCGAGGTCCCGGAACTGCTGCGCGGGGTCAACCGCGCCCGCACCGCCGTGGCCGAGAACTCCGGCCACTTCAACACGAACAACGTCGAGCAGTGCCTCCAGCCGAGCGACCTCCGACAACGCCGAAAGCCGCGACACCAACGTCACCGCGGTGTCGGAGCCCGCCACGGAACGCTTCGAGCGCGTCCGGACCAGGCCGCGCAACACGGCTGGAACGTCGCCCTTGGCCCGCAGCACCGCCAGGTCGAGCCGGAACGGCGCCAGCGCGGCACCACCATGTGCGACGGCCGCGTCGAACAGCTCCACGCCCTGCTCCACCGAGATCGGCGGCATACCGGCGCGGCGCATGCGTTCGACGTCCACTTCGGACAGATGTCCGGCCATGCCGCCTTCCCAGGCACCCCAGGCCAGCGACACGGTGTTCGGGCGGTGCTGGGCGAGGGCGTCGAGGAACGCGTTGGCCGCCGCGTAGTTGCCCTGGCCCGCGCTGCCGAGCGTGCCGGCGACGGACGAGAACAGCACGAACCGGTCGAGCTCGCCGGCCAGCTCGTGCAGGTTCCAGGCGGCGTCGACCTTGGGGCGCAACACGGCCGACAGACGCTCGGGAGTCAGCGACTCGATCACGCCGTCGTCCAGCACACCCGCGGCGTGCACGATCGACCGGACCGGATGTTTCTTCAGCAACCTCTGCACGGCTTTGCGGTCGCTCACATCGCATTTCGCGACGGTGACCCGCGCGTCCAGCTCTGCAACCCAGGCCGGCTTCTCGCCGCGCCTGCTGACCAGCACCAACTCGTCAACGCCCTGCGCGACAAGGTGTTTCGCGATGACGCCGCCAAGGCCGCCGGTGCCGCCGGTGATCAGCACCGGCCCCTGCCACGTGACCTCGCGCCGGGTCGCTGTCGCGCGCGCGAGGCGGGCGGCCTTCACCACGCCGTCGCGGATGATCAGCTCAGGTTCGTCGATGCCCAGCGCCCGCGGCACGAGCTCGCCGGAGTCGGTGTCGATGATGCCGAACCGGCCGGGATGCTCGGTCTGCGCCGCCCGCACCAGACCCCGCACGGCCGCACCCGCCAGGCAACCCGTGCCGGTGACGAACACCAGCTTCTCGGACCGCTCCCCGGCGATCCACTCCTGCAGCCGCGCCAACGCCTGTGCGACAAGGGTGTGCGTCGCCTCAACGACCTCACCCTCCGCAACGACGTGCTCCACCACGACGTCCGCTGCCGCCTCGGCGGGCACGTCGACCTCTGCCCAGTCGAGCTGGAACAGCGAGTCACGGTCCACAGTGGTCAGTTGGTCGGCGGACACCGCACGCACCACCAGCGCGTCCACCGACGCGACCGGCGCGCCGGCGGTGTCGGCCAACGCGATCGCGATGCTGCTGCCGTTCCGGGTCAGCTTCACGCGCAACGCCGTGACCCCGGTCGCGTGCAGCGAGACGCCTTCCCACGAGAACGGCAACCCGGCACCGCCGTCCACGAGCAGCGCGGCGTGCAGCGCCGAGTCGAGCAGCGCCGGGTGCAGACCGAACCCGCTGGCAGCCACCCCCTCAGGCAGCGCGACCTCGGCGAACACCGTGCCGCCGTCCCGCCACGCCGCCCGCAGCCCCTGGAACGAGGGCCCGTACTCGAACCCGCCCTCCGCGAACCGCTCGTACGCGTCCGAGACGTCGATCGCCTCCGCGCGTGGTGGCCACTCGCCGACCTCGGCTGTCACTCCACCGGTTCCGAGCACACCGGTGGCGTGCTCGGTCCACGGCTCGTCGACCGCGGTCTCAGGCCGGGAGTAGATGGCGATCGACCGGCGGCTGTTCTCCGAGTCGTCTTCTGGGACTCCCACGATCAGCTGAACCTGGATGCCACCGCTCTCCGGCAGCACGAGCGGCGCCGCGAGCGTCAGCTCCTCGACGCGATCGAGCCCGACCTCGTCCGCCGCCCGCAGCGCCAGCTCGACGAGCGCCGCACCCGGCACGAGCACCGCGCCGTGCACCGCGTGGTCCGCCAGCCACGACCGCCGCGACAGCCGCGCCGTGAACAGGTGCCCCGCTCCCCCGGCGAGTTCGACGGCCGCCCCGAGCAACGGGTGCTCCACCGCGCCGAGGCCCGCCGACCGGACGTCCGACTTCGCGGTGTTCTCCGGCCAGAACGACTGGTGGTCGAACGCATACGTGGGCACGTCGACCCGTCGACCGCCGGTATACAGCTGCATCCAGTCAACATTGATTCCGTCAACATGTACTTGACTGAGTGCAGTCAACATTGA
>NZ_JYJG01000566.1 GCF_000955955.1 Lentzea aerocolonigenes | reverse complement strand
GCCGAGTGACGTTGTCATGGAACCGCACCACGTCACGCACGTGGTCGACCCAGTAGTCGACGGTGGTGACATCGCCGGATGTCGACATTCCTACAACCGGCTCGCGGAACTCGATGCCGGCGATCGCCGCGCGGAAGTCGTCCAGCATCGGCTGCGGCGAGTGGAACGCGTGGCTGACCTTGAGCCGCTTGTTCTTCCACTTCTCCGCGATCGCGAGCACTTCGTCCTCGACGCCCGCGATCACCACGGACCGAGGCCCGTTGACGGCGGCAATGGACACGCCATCAGTCAGGTGCGCGCGGACCTCTTCTTCGGAAGCGATGACCGACACCATCGCGCCACCGGACGGCAACGCCTGCATCAACGACGCGCGCGCCTGCACCAGCCGACAGGCGTCCTCCAGGCTCAACACACCGGCAACATGCGCGGCGGCGATCTCGCCGATCGAGTGCCCGGCGACCTTCGCGGGCTTCACCCCGAACGACTCGAGCAACCGGTACAGCGCGACCTGAACAGCGAAGATCGCGGGTTGCGTGTTCCCGGTCCGGTTCAGCGCGCCGGCGTCATCGCCCCACATGACCTCGCGCACGCCTTGGAGGTGCTCCAACACCTCGTCCAGCGCCGACGCGAACACCGGGAACGCCTCGTACAGCTCACGCCCCATGCCGAGCCGCTGCGATCCCTGCCCGGAGAAGACATACGCGAGCGGCTTCCCGCTCACCGCTCCCTGCGCGACGACCTGGCCGTCGAGCACCACCGCCCGGTGGTCGAACTGGGTCTTCAACGCGAGCGAGTACCCGATGTCCCGCGCGTCGCCGTCCAGCCGCAGCACCCGCTCGACCTGAGCGTTGAGCGAGCTCGCCGACTTGGCCGACACCACCCACGGCACCCTGCCCCGGGCCTGGATCGATTCGGGTTGGCTGGCCCCCTGGGGGGAGATACCCCCCATCCCAATCATCTCAGGCAGGTCTGACA
>NZ_JYJG01000565.1 GCF_000955955.1 Lentzea aerocolonigenes | reverse complement strand
GCGTTGGTGCCCGAGACGCCGAAGGACGACACGCCCGCGCGGCGCGGGCGGGACACGGACGGCCAGGAGGTGGCCGAGGTGACGAGGGTGATGCCGCCCGCTTCCCAGTCCACGTGGGTGGAGGGCTCGTCGGCGTGGAGTGTGGCGGGGACCAGGCCGTGCCGCATGGCGTGGACCATCTTGATCACCCCGGCGACGCCCGCGGCGGCTTGGGAGTGGCCGATGTTCGACTTGATGGAGCCCAGCAGGAGGGGCTCGGAGCGGTCCTGACCGTAGGTGGCCAGCAACGCCTGGGCCTCGATCGGGTCGCCCAGAGTCGTGCCGGTGCCGTGGGCTTCGACGACGTCCACGTCCGAAGTGGACAGTCCAGCGGAGGCGAGCGCCGAGCGGATCACGCGTTGCTGGGACGGGCCGTTCGGGGCGGTGAGGCCGTTGGAGGCGCCGTCCTGGTTGATCGCGGAACCGCGCACGACGGCCAGAACGGTGTGGCCGTTGCGGAGGGCGTCGGACTGGCGTTCGAGCACCAGCAGGCCGGCGCCCTCGCCCCAGCCCACGCCGTCCGCCGTGTCGGAGAACGACTTGCAGCGGCCGTCCGCGGAGAGACCGCGCTGGCGGGAGAACTCGACGAACGTGGACGGGGTGGACATCACGGTCACACCGCCGGCCAGGGCCAGGGAGCATTCGCCGTTGCGCAGGGCTTGGGAGGCGAGGTGCAGGGCGACAAGCGAAGAAGAGCACGCGGTGTCGACGGTGACGGCCGGGCCCTCGAAGCCGAAGGTGTAGGAGACGCGGCCGGACGCGAACGTGCCGGCGCTGCCCATGCTCTGGTAGCCCTCGAACTCGCTGCCGCTGATCACGACCGAGTAGTCGGTGTACATGACGCCGGCGAACACGCCCGTCGCACTGCCACGCAAGGAAACCGGGTCGATGCCCGCTCGCTCCAGGGACTCCCAGGCGGTTTCCAGCAGCAAACGCTGCTGCGAGTCGGTGGAAAGAGCTTCACGCGGTGACATGCCGAAGAACGCCGGGTCGAACAGCGGGGCGTCGTGCAGGAAGCCGCCGGAACGCGTGTAGGAGGTGCCGATGTGGTCGGGGTCCGGGTGGTAGAGCGCGTCGACGTCCCAGCCTCGGTTGGACGGGAAGTCCGTCACGGCGTCGACACCGTCGACCACCAGGCGCCACAGGTCTTCCGGCGACGACACGCCTCCGGGATAGCGGCAGGCCATGCCGACGATCACGATCGGATCGTCGGCAACCGCGGAAGCCGAGGCCTCAGGCACGACCGTGTCGGAGCCGAAGAGCTCATCGCGCAGATACGAGGCCAGCACGCCCGCGTTGGGGTAGTCGAAGATCAGGGTGGCGGGCAGCCGCAGGCCCGTGACGGCGGTCAGCTGGTTGCGGAGCTCGACTGCGGTCAGCGAGTCGAAGCCGAGTGACTGGAACGCGCGGCCCGGGTCGATCTCGCCGGTGCCCGCGTGGCCGAGGACCGTCGCCACCTGGCCGCGCACGAGGTCCAGCAACGCTTCCAGCCGACCGGTCTCATCGAGTCCAGCGAGGCGGCTGGTCAGCGAGGCGGCGGAGGCGGAACCGGCGGCCACCCGGCGCGTGCGGGTCTTGATCAGGCCGCGCAGCATCGGCGGGATGTCACCACGGCTGCGCAGCACCGCCAGGTCGAGGCGCACCGGCACGGCGTTTCCGGCAGCCGCGTCGAAGAGCTCGACGCCCTGCTCGACGGTGAGGCCGGGAATTCCGGTGCGCGCCAGGCGTTCCGCGTCGGCACCGGACAGCATGCCCGCGATCCACGGGCCCCACGCCAGCGATGTGCCGGCAAGGCCCGCAGCACGGCGGTGTTCCACGAGAGCGTCGAGGAACGCGTTCGCGGCGGCGTAGTTGCCCTGGCCGGCGGTGCCGATCGTGCCCGCGACGGACGAGAACACCACGAACGCGTCGAGGTCCGCGGTCAGCTCGTGGAGGTGCCAGGCTGCGTCGACCTTGGGGCGCAACACGGTGTCGACGCGGTCGGGCGTCAGCGACTCGACCATGCCGTCGTCGAGAACGCCCGCGGTGTGGACGACAGCGCGAACCTCGTGGCGTGCCAGGAGATCTGCGACGGCTGCGCGATCGGAGACGTCGCACGCCTCGACGATCACGTTAGTGCCCATTGCCTCCAGCTCCGCGACGTCGGCCTCGCCACGCCGCGAGACGAGCAGCAGGTCACGGACGCCGTGCGACGTCACCAAATGACGGGCGATCACCAATCCGAGGCCGCCGGTGCCGGTGATGAGTACCTTGCCCTGCCAGGAGAAGCGATCAGCAGGAGCCATGCGAGCCAGGCGCGGCACGAACGCTTCGCCGTCACGCCAACGGATCTGCGGCTCATCCAGGGCGAAGACCTGCGCCGGCACGTCGGCATCCGACTCGACCAGCACGAAACGGCCGGGGTGCTCGGTCTGCGCCGACCGCACGAGTCCCCACACCGCGGCCGCACCCAGGTCGCCGGGACGCGTGACGAACGCGAGACGGTCCTGGCGCTCGTCCGCGATCCACTGCTGCAGGCGTGCGAGGACCTGCGACGTCAGGGCGTGCGCGGATTCGACTGGGGAGCCTTGGGAAACGACGTGCTCGACCTCGACCTCGGCGGTCTCGGTGGGCAGCGCGACCGGCGTCCAGTCGACGTGGAACAACGCCTCGCGCGCGATTCCGGAGCCGGCCGCGATCGGGCGGGTGACGAGAGAGTCGACCGACACGACCGGAGTGCCGTTGGGATCCGTTGCCACGACGGAGAACGACTCGCCCTGCGGACGGATGCGCACACGCAGCGCGGACGCACCGTTCGCGTGCAGCGACACACCCTCCCAGGCGAAAGGCATGCCACCGTTGGACGCGGTGAGGTCCGCGGCGTGCAGGGCGGCGTCCAGCAACGCCGGGTGCAGGCCGTAGCGGTCGTTCTCGTCGTCGACAGCCACCTCGGCGTAGACGTCGTCGCCGAGCTTCCAGGCCGCGCGCAAGCCCTGGAACGACGGCCCGTACGCGAATCCGTTGTCCGCGAACCGCTCGTAGAACCCTTCCAGCGCAACCGCTTCCGCTCCGGCGGGCGGCCAGGTCGTGGCGTCGAAGGTCGAGGCGGTGCCGGACGAGAGGAAGCCGGTGCAGTGCTCGAGCCACGGCGTGTCGGGGTCGAGGCGTGAGTAGACCGCGATCGAACGGCGCCCGGTCCCGTCGAGCGCGCCGACCGCGACCTGGATCTGCACCGGGTCGCCGAGGACGAGCGGCGCCGACAGCGTCAGCTCGTCGAGGCGGTCGAGGCTGAGCTCGTCGCCCGCGCGCAACGCGAGTTCGACGAAAGCCGTACCGGGGAACAGGATCCTGCCGCCGACGACGTGGTCCGCGAGCCACGGCCGGGTCGCGACCGACAGCCTGCTGGTGAACAGCACACCCTGTCCGTCGGCGAGCTCGACGGCCGCGCCGAGGAGCGGGTGGCTGACGGCCGTGAGACCGAGACCGGACGCGTCGGCGTTCTTCGCGGTCGACGGCCAGAAACGCTGCCGCTGGAACGCATAAGTCGGCAGCGGCACCCTCTGGCCACCGTCGTGGAACGGCGTCCAGTCGACAGTGGTGCCTTCGACGTGCAGGCGGGCGAGCGCGGTGATCAGGGCCTGGGGCTCAGGACGGTCCTTGCGCAGCGCCGGGATACCGTCGACCAGCGCCGACAGCACGCCGTCCGGGCCGATCTCCAGGAACCTCTTGTCGCCCAGGGCCGTCACGGCGTCGTGGAAGCGGACCGTGTCGCGGACGTGGCGGACCCAGTACTCGGCGTTCGCGACGTCGCCCAGGCCGGGAATCGTCGGTGGGGTGAAGGTGAGGCCGCTGATGGCGGCACGGAAGTCGTCGAGCACCGGGTCCATCAGCGGCGAGTGGAACGCGTGGCTGACCTGGAGTTGCTTGGATTTGCGCCCCTCGAACCGCGCGACGATCGCGCGGGTTTCCTCCTCGACGCCCGCGATGACGAGGGCGTCGGGTCCGTTGATCGCGGCGATCGAGACGCCCGCGGTGAGGTGCGGGGTGACCTCGGCTTCGGTGGCTTGGAGCGCGATCATCACGCCGCCGGTGGGCAACGCCTGCATGAGTCGCGCGCGTGCGTTGACGAGCTTGGCTGCGTCTTCGAGGTCGAACACCCCGGCGATGTGCGCGGCGGCGATCTCGCCGATGGAGTGGCCGGCGAGGTGGTCGGCCTTGACGCCGAACGACTCGACCAGGCGGTAGAGGGCGACCTGGAGCGCGAAGATCGCGGGCTGCGCGGTGCCGGTCTGGTTCAACGCGTCGGCGTCGGCACCCCACGCGTTCACGTCCAGGTGTTGCGCGACCTCGTCGAACGCCTCGCGGAACGCCGGGAACGCCTCGTACAGCTCGCGACCCATGCCGGGGCGCTGCGAGCCCTGGCCGGTGAACAGCATCGCCAGCTGCTTCTCGGTGGCCGTTCCGCGCGCGATCTCGGCACCGTCGAGGAGCACCGCGCGGTGGTCGAACAGCGTGCGCGCGGCCAGCGAGCACCCGACGTCCCTCGCATCCGCCGTGACGCCGCCGAGCCGCGCGATCTGCCCGTCCAGCGCCGCCTCGGTCTTCGCCGACACGAGCCACGGCACGCCGCTGACCTGGATCGATCCCGATTCGCGGGCCCCCTGGGGGGAGCCACCCCCCATCCCAAT
>NZ_JYJG01000564.1 GCF_000955955.1 Lentzea aerocolonigenes | reverse complement strand
GGCCGTCGGAGGTAGGGGCAGGTGCCTCGACGATCAGGTGCGAGTTGGTGCCGGAGACGCCGAACGACGAGATGCCGATGCGGCGCGGGCGGTCGGCGGCCGGCCAGGGAGTCGCGGAGGTCAAGAGTGATACCGAGCCCGCGGACCAGTCGACGTGGGAAGAGGGCGAGGTGATGTGCAGGGTGCGCGGCAGGACGCCGTGCTGCATCGCCTGCACGACCTTGATCACCGAGGCGACGCCCGCCGCCGCCTGCGTGTGACCGATGTTCGACTTGATCGAGCCGATGTAGAGCGGAACCGAGCGGTCCTGGCCGTACGTGGCGATCAGAGCGGCGGCCTCGATCGGGTCGCCCAACGTCGTGCCGGTGCCGTGCGCCTCCACCGCGTCGACGTCGGCAGGAGACAAGCCCGCGGAGGCCAGGGCTGCGCGAATCACGCGTTGCTGGGACGGGCCGTTCGGCGCGGTCAGGCCGTTGGAGGCGCCGTCCTGGTTGACGGCCGAACCGCGCAGCAGCCCCAGCACGTGATGGCCGTTGGCGACAGCGTCGGACAGACGCTCCAGAACCAGCATGCCCGCGCCCTCGGACCAGCCCACCCCGTCGGCCGAGTCCGAGAAGGCCTTGCACCGGCCGTCAGCGGCGAGACCGCGTTGCAGAGTGAACTCCACGAAGGAGTTCGGCGTCGCCATGATCGTCACGCCACCGGCAAGAGCCAGGGAGCACTCGCCACCGCGGAGAGCTTGCATGGCCAGGTGCATCGCGACCGACGACGAAGAGCAAGCCGTGTCAACGGAAACCGCGGGGCCCTCGAAGCCGAACGTGTAAGAGAGACGGCCGGAAAGCACGGACGCGATGAGGCCGGTGGAGGCGTGCCCGTCGCCGTCCACCGACACCAGGTCCGCGTAGTCCTGGCCGTTCGTGCCCACGAAAACACCGGTGGCGGAACCCCGCAGCGAAGCAGGGTCCAGGCCCGCGCGCTCCAGAGCCTCCCAGGTGAGCTCCAGCATCATGCGCTGCTGCGGGTCCATGCCCAGGGCCTCGCGCGGCGAGATGCCGAAGAAGTCCGCGTCGAAAGAGGCCAGATCAGCTAGGAACCCGCCCTCCTGCGCCAGTGACTCCGAACGCAACGACGACAGGTCCCAGCCGCGGTCGGCGGGGAACGGGGTGACCAGATCCCGTTCGGCGGCAACGGCTTCCCACAGCTGCTCCGGCGTGACCACCCCGCCGGGGAAGCGGCACGACATGCCCACGATCGCGATGGGCTCGCTGTGCTTCTGCTCCAGCTCGAGGACGCGTTCACGAGCCCGGCGCAACTCGACCGTGACTCGCCTCAGGTAGTCGGCAACCTTGTCCTGCTGCTCTTCCTGCACTGGTCCGTCCTCATTTCGTGCGGGCATACACTGCTACTACGAGAGGTCGAGCAACTCGTCGTCGATGATGTTCAGCAGGTCCTCGACGGAGACGTTGCGAATATCGTCGTCCGAAGTGGACACGGGCTTCTTCAACCGGCCGAGCAGCTTCTCCAGGCGTTCGCGGATCACGTCGTGGTCGTCGTCCGAAGAAGCCACAGCAGCCTCGAACCGCGCCAGTTCGGCGAGAACCGAGCCCTCGACCGGCGACGACAGGCCGGACAGCAGGTGCTCGGCGACCAGCCGCGGCGTCGGGTAGTCGAAGACCAGCGCGGACGGCACCGGCAGACCCGTCGCGGCCTTCAACCGATCGCGCATCTCCACCGCCGTCAGCGAGTCGAAACCCTGGTCGCGGAACGCCTTCTCCGCGTGGATCGACTCGACACCGGAGTGGCCCAGCACCGCCGCGGCCTCCGAACGCACCAGGTCCAGCAGCACACGCGACCGGTCCGCTTCGGACAGTCCGGCGAGCTTCTCCCGCAACGCCACCTCGACGCCCTCGGAGGCCTCCACCGAGAGAGCGGCGACCACCTCGGGGATCGAGGAGAACAACGGCGACGGACGCGACGCGGTGAAGCCCGGCGCGAAGCGAGCCCAGTCGGTGTTCGTGACGGTCAGCACCGTCTCGCCGTCCGACACCGCCTGCACCATCGCGGTCAGCGCCAGCTCGGGATCCATCGGCAGCACACCGTGCCGGCGCAGCTGGTCGTAGGCCTCGGGATCGGCCGCCATGCCGGCCTCGGCCCACGCACCCCACTGCACGGACGTCGCCACCTGGCCCTGGCCACGACGGAACTGCGCCAAGCCGTCCAGGTAGGCGTTCGCGGTCGAGTAGGCAGGCTGGCCACCACTGCCCCACGCCGCCGCGCCCGACGAGAACAGCACGAACGCGTCGAGGTTCCCGGTCAGCTCGTGCAGGTTCCGCGCGGACACCATCTTGGCGCGCAACAAACCTCCGAGTTGATCAACCGAAAGATCGCTCAAAGGCGCGTCACCCGAGTCGATTCCGGCGCAGTGCACAACGGCCGTCAGATCGGGGAATCGGCCCAGAAGTTCTGAGAGAGCGGCACGATCGGCGACGTCGCAAGCCTCGACCGACACCTCGGCACCGAACCCCTCCAGCTGCGCCACGAGGTGCTCGGCACCAGGCGTCAACGGACCCCGGCGCGAAGTCAGCACGATGTGCGAGGCGCCCCGAGCGGCAACGGAACGTGCCACGAAGCCGCCCAAAGCGCCAGTACCGCCGGTGATCAGCACCGTGCCCGACGGTTCCCAGTCCTCGCCGTGCTCACCACGTGGCGCCGGAACAAGACGACGCGCGAAGACACCGTTGCCGCGCACGGCGATCTGGTCCTCGCCCAGCGAGTTCGTCAACGCCGCCTGCAGGCCCTGCGCGACCTGGGTGTCCACGCTGCCCGGCAGGTCGATCAACCCACCCCATCGGCGCGGCAGCTCCAGCGCCGCCACCCGGCCCAAGCCCCACAACGCCGCCTGCACCGGAGACGTCACGATGTCGCCGTGGCCGGTCGACACGGCACCTCGCGTCACCGTCCACAACGGAGCCTCGACGCCCTCCAGAGCGCGCAACAACTCCAACGTGCCGGACAACGGGTACGGCACGTCGCCCGAGTCGTCCGCGACACCGAGCAGCGACACGACACCCGTGAACTCGCGACCGGACAACGAGGCGACCTTGTCGAGCGGCACCGCGACCCCGCCGAGGATCTCCACGACGTCACGCGTCCAGGCGTCCTCCTCTGGCGGCACGACGACCAGCCAAGATCCCCCAAAAGCACCGGAGAGCGACAACCGGTTCCACGACTCGCGGAACCGCCAGGAGTCCACAATGGACTGTGATCGCTGCCGGGTCCGCCACGACGACAACGCCGGCACGACGGCCGCGGCCACCTCGGGGTCGAGATCCAACACCGAAGCCAGCTCGTCGTTCTCCACCAGCTGCCAGAACGCCGCGTCGAGCGGATCGGCCTTGCCGACCGCGACCTCGGGCTCCGGCCAGAACCGCGACCGCTGGAACGCATACGTCGGGAGGTCGACCCGAACCGCGCCGGTGCCTTCGAACAGCCGCGCCCAGGAGACCGACACACCCGTGACATGCAGGCGCGCCAACGCCGACACGAAGGAGGCCTCCTCCGGCCGTTCGCGACGCAGCACCGGGACGACAGCGGTGTCCGGCGGGACAGCACCGGTTTCGGTCATCTCCGCCACCAGCGCCGACAGCACGCCATCAGGCCCGAGCTCCAGGAACGCCGACACGGCCTGGCGCCCCAACGCCCGCACGCCGTCAGAGAACCGCACGGCCTCGCGCACGTGCCGCACCCAGTACTCCGGCGACGTCAGCTGCTCGCGCACGGCGAGCTGCCCGGTCACGTTCGACACGACCGGGATCTGCGGCTCGGAGAACGACAGGCCCTCGACGACCGCGCGGAAGTCGTCCAGCATCGGGTTCATCAATGGCGAGTGAAACGCATGGCTCACCGTGAGACGCTTAGTCTTCCGGTCCGCGAACCGATCCACGACCGCCGAGACCGCCTCCTCGGTTCCCGCGACCACCACCGACCGAGGCCCGTTCACCGCCGCCACCGACACGTCCGGGCCCAGCAACGGCAGCACTTCTTCCTCGGTGGCCTGCACGGCCACCATCGCGCCACCCGGCGGTAGCGCTTGCATGAGCCGTGAGCGCGCGTCCACCAACCGGCACGCGTCCTCCAACGAGAAGACCCCGGCCACGTGCGCGGCGACGATCTCGCCGATCGAGTGCCCGCCCACGAAGTCCGGCCGCACCCCGAACGACGCGGCCAGCCGGAACAGCGCCACCTCGATCGCGAACAACGCCGGCTGCGTATACCGGGTGTCGTTCAACGCGTCGACGTCGTGGCCCCACATCACGTCCCGCAACGCGACGTCCAGGTGCTCCAGCACCGCGTCGAACGCGGCGGCGAACACCGGGAACCGCTCGTACAGCTCCCGTCCCATGCCGAGCCGCTGCGAACCCTGACCGCTGAACAGCACCGCCAGCGGCCGCTCCGACGCCACCCCGCGCGCGACCTCGACACCGTCGAGGAGCACCGCGCGGTGCTCCAGCTGTGCCCGCGTCGACACCAGCGACGCGGCGATGTCGAGAGCCGGAGCCTCGACCGCCCGGATCCGGCCGATCTGCGCTTCCAACGCCGCCGCGGACTTCGCCGACACGACCCACGGAATCGATCCCGATTGGCCGGCCCCCTGGGGGGATCCACCCCCC
>NZ_JYJG01000563.1 GCF_000955955.1 Lentzea aerocolonigenes | reverse complement strand
CCAATCATCTCAGGCAGGTCTGACAATTCCGGCGGCGTCGGAGGCGCCTCGATGATCACGTGGGCGTTCGTGCCCGAGACACCGAACCCGGACACCGCCGCACGCCGTTCCCGCGACACCGAGGGCCAAGGCTGATTCGACGTCAACAGCTCGACCCGGCCCGCCCCCCATTCGACGTGCGAGGACGGCGAGGTCACGTGCAGCGTGCGCGGCAGAACGCCGTGCCGCAGGGCCATCACCATCTTGATCACGCCCGCGACACCC
>NZ_JYJG01000562.1 GCF_000955955.1 Lentzea aerocolonigenes | reverse complement strand
GATTCGACTTCACCGACCCCAGCCACAGCGGAACAGTCCGGTCCTGGCCGTAGGTCGCGAGCAACGCCTGCGCCTCGATCGGGTCGCCCAGCGTCGTACCGGTGCCGTGCGCCTCGACCGCGTCGACGTCCGAAGTGGACAGGCCAGCCGCCGCAAGCGCTTGCCGAATCACTCGCTGCTGGGACGGACCATTCGGCGCGGTCAGGCCGTTCGACGCGCCGTCCTGGTTGATCGCCGAGCCGCGCAGCACGGCGAGAACCGTGTGCCCGTTGCGGCGAGCGTCCGACAACCGCTCCAGAACGACCAGACCCGCGCCTTCGGACCAGCCCGTGCCGTCAGCGGAATCGGAGAAGGCCTTGCAGCGACCGTCAGCCGACAGCCCGCCCTGACGCGAGAACTCCACGAACGTCTGCGGTGTCGACATGATCGTCACGCCACCGGCCAACGCGATCGACGACTCACCTGACCGCAACGACTGCGCGGCCCAGTGCAATGCGACCAACGACGAAGAACAAGCGGTGTCGACGGTGACCGCCGGACCCTGCAGGCCCAGCGTGTAGGCGACGCGGCCGGACACCACGCTGCCGGCCGTACCGGTCGTCCAGTACCCCTCGGTGCCGGCGGGCGCGTCCAGCAGCCCAGCACCGTAGTCGTGGTACATCACACCCGCGAAGACGCCGCCGTTGGTGCCGCGCAACGAAGCCGGGTCGATGCCCGCCCGTTCCAAAGCCTCCCAGGACACCTCCAGCAGCAAACGCTGCTGCGGATCCATCGCCAGAGCCTCCCGCGGCGAGATCCCGAAGAACTCGGCGTCGAAGTCGGCCGCGTCGTGCAGGAAGCCGCCCGAGCGCGTGTGCGACGCGCCGTCGAACAGCTTCTCCAGATCCCAGTTGCGATCCGCCGGGAACGGCGACACGACGTCCGCACCCGACATCACCAGCCGCCACAGGTCCTCCGGCGACGAGACGCCGCCGGGATAGCGGCAGGCCATGCCGACGATCGCGATCGGCTCGTCCGGCTGCGCCCGCACGATCTCCGAGGGAACGACGGCCGCGCGCTCACCGAGCAGCTCCGCCCGTAAATGCCGTGCCAGGACCACCGGTGTCGGATAGTCGAACGCGACCGGCGCGGACAGGTGCAGACCGGTCGCGGCGGTCAGCCGGTTCCGCAGGTCGACCGCGGTCACCGAGGTCAGCCCCAGCTCGCGGAACGTCTTCTTCGACTCAGCCCGCTCGGTCCCGGTCAGCCCCAGCACGCCCGCGACCTCGGTGCGCACCAGGTTGAGCAGGAAGATGTCCTGCTCTTCCGGGGACATCGCGACCAGCCGTTGCCGCAACGCCGAGAGGTCGCGCTCGTCCGGCGTCGCGAGCCGCGCGGACACGTCGATCAGCCCGCGCAGCAACGCGGGCACCTCTGTCGACGACGTCTGCTCGCGCAAAGCCGCGCTGTTGATCCGCATGATCACGGCCTGTGCCAGCCCCGCGGACGTCGCCACGTCGAACATCGCCGCGAACTCGTGCGTCGACAGCTCACCCACGCGCGACGCCGTCGTCGGCGCATCGGTAGAGCCCACCGCGAGGAACGTCGCGGACAGCTCGCGTTTGCGGCGGTAGCGGGCCAGCGCGTCCAGGAACGAGTTCGCCGCCGCCTGCTCCCCCGACCCCACCAGGCCCAGCGCACCCGCGACCGTGCAGAGCATCACGAACGCGGTGACGTCGCCGCTCTTCGTGAGCTGGTGCAGGTTCACCGCACCGTCCACAACGGACCGGAACACGTCGGCGCGTGGCGCGGCCGGCTTCGCCGGGTGCTCGCCCTCGCTGTGGACGACGGCGGTGATCGGCCGCTTCAGCTTGCCCAGCACCTCGGCCAGCGCGGCACGATCCGCCACGTCGCAGGCCGCCACCGCGACCCGTGCGCCCAGCTCGGACAGCTCCGACTCCAGCCGCGCGGTCGCCTCGTCGGCCCGGCCGCGCGGGCTGATCAGCAGCAGATGCCTTGCGCCGTAAGCCGCGACGAGGTGCCTGGTCAGCGCGGCGCCCATCGTGCCGTCCGCGCCGGTCACGACCACCGTGCGTTTGGGGTCGATGCGCAGCACCTCGTCGCTGTCGATCGACGCCGACACGCGCTTGAGCCGTGGCGTCAACGCGATGCCGGACCGGATCGCGAGCTGCGGTTCGCCGGCGGCGACCGCCAACGGCAGCACACCAGCCGACGGCGGCAGGTCGTCGATGTCGATCAGCGTGAACCGGTTCGGGAACTCGACCTGCAACGACCGCAGCAAACCCCACACCGGCGCGTGCACGAGGTCGCGCACGTCCTCGACACCGGCAGCGACCGCGCCGCGAGTCAGCACGACCAACCGCGAATGCGCGAACCAGTCGTCGTTCACCCACGTCCGCAGCACGCCGCCGACCCTGCGCAACGCCTCCTGCGCGGCCGTGGTCAGCTTGCCACCGGTGTCCATGTCGTCCGGGCAGCACAGCACCGCCACGTCCGGCGCGGGCTCACCGTCCACAACAGACACATGCAGCGATGCCGCATCAGGGTGAGTGGCCACGTGCACACCGGCCGACACGAGGGAAGCGGTCAAGCCGAACATGTCCGGACCCACGACTGCCCAGCGTTTGGCCAGTTCGAGCGACGTCGTGCGGACCGAGGGCATCGGCGCCCAGTCCATGCGCAGCAACGACTCGTGCTGCCCGCCGCTCGCGGCCCGCAACCGGGCCGGGCGGTCGAGCAGCACGTGCCGGGTGATCTTGCCCGAGGTCGTGCGCGGGATGTGGTCGATCTCGTACAGCTCTTCGGGGACCTTGAAGTTCGACAGCTGTTCGCGGCACGCGTCGTACAGGCGCACGGGATCGAGGCCCTGCTTGCCGGGCACGACGAACGCGATCGGCACCTCACCGAGGATGTCGTGCGGCTTGCCGACCACCGCGGCGTCCGCGACCCCCGGCACGCGCAGCAGCACCTCCTCCACCTCGCCGGGGTGGATGTTCTCGCCGCCGCGGATGATCAGCTCCTTGACGCGGCCGGTGATCGTCAGGTAGCCGTAGAGGTCGCGGCGCGCCAGGTCACCGGTGCGATACCAGCCATGAGGCATCGCCTGCGCGGTCGCCTCCGGCTGGTTGTGGTAGCCGGCCATGAGACTCGGGCCGCGCACCCACACCTCGCCCTCCGCTTCCGCGTCGACGTCGACGCCGGTGTCCGGGTCGACCAGCCGCACCGCGAGACCCGGCACCGGCAGGCCGCACGAACCGGGAACCCTGGTGCCGTGCGCCCAGTTCACCGCGATCAGGCCGCACGTCTCGGTGCTGCCGTAGCCGTCGAGCAGCGCGACACCGAACAGCGCCTCGAACTCGACGCGCAACGCCGGCGGGCACGCCGAACCCGCGGTGAGACAACGGGTCAGCGCGCTCGACGGCACCTCGCGGGTGCGCGCGACCTGCAGAAGATGGTGGTACATGGCGGGAACACCGCACATGAACGTGTAGTCGTCGCCCTCCAGCGCGGTCAGCACTTCATCGGCCGCGAACCCGTCGAGGATGCGTGCCGTGGCACCGACCGCGGTGACACCGACGACGCACAGCACGTGCGCGAGTGAGTGGTGCAACGGCAAGGGCCACAACACCTTGTCGTCGTGGTTCAGCCCGATCACCGGGGCGTAGCAGGCGGCGACCGACCACAGGCAGGCGCGCTGCGACGACAGCACGCCCTTCGGTTTCCCGGTGGTGCCGGAGGTGTAGAGCATGAACGCGACGTCGTCGAGGCCCTGGTCGTCGCGCGCCGGCACGGACGGGTCGCGCGACATCAGATCCTGGTACGAGACAACGGAACCACCGCGCGGCAGCGGCTCGTCACCACTCACGACGACGCGCAGGTAAGGACGTCCGGGGAGCAGCTTGCGGACCTGGTCGAGGTGCGCGAAGTCGGTGATCACGACGCGGGCGCCGCTGTCGTCCAGCACGTAGGCGAGCTCGGCGTCGGCGGAGTGCGGGTTGAACGGCACCGCGACCGCGTTCGCGCGCGTGACCCCGAGGTAGCTCTCGATGATGTCGACGCCGTTGCCCAGGAAGATGAGCGCCCGGTCACCCGGCTGCAGCCGCAGGCCGGCGAGGTGCCCGCCGAGCCGCCAGGTCCGCTTCTCCAGCTCCGCGTACGTGACCGCGCGCCGCGAGTCCGCGAACGCGACCTTCTCCGGGGCGTTCGCCGCGTGGTATCGCAGCAGGTCGGACAACGGCCGGATCAGTTCGGTTCGAAACATCCCGACGGCGCTCCCTATTTACTGGCGACGTGGCGTGCACCTCGAGCGATGCTAACGTCGGGCTCACCAGGCGGGTAAGTAGGAAATCCCCTAGCACCCCCCTAGGACCCCCCTATCATCCCGCCCGAAAGTGCTTTCCCCGGCCGAGCTGTTTTGCGGAGCCCGGCCGGTGGCTAATCTTTGATCACCGGCCCGGAAGAGATGCTCGAAACAAAGACCTGGTTTCACTCCGCAAAATGTTTTACCTACTCCTCGGAGGGGCATTCCCATGACGCAGGCGCAGCAGACGGTGAACCTGCCCAGCTCGGTGTTCACCGGCCTGACCGAAGTCAGCGATGTCGCGGCCACCGGAAACGTTCTCGGCGTCATCAACTACACGACCGAGTGCACCGGCCCGCGCGTCGAGAATGGCCTTCTGACCCTCGACCTGCACATGGCGTCCGACCTCGGTGAGGCATTCGCGGAGGTGTGGACGACCTCGCGCCCGGCCGAGACCGGCGAGCACCACGGTGTCGTTTACGCCCACGACGGCGAGTACCTGCTCGTCGCCGGCCGCATCGCCCCGACCGGCCGCTACACCGAGGACACCCGCGCGGCGTACGTCGCGGCGCTGGACCTGATGGACACCCTCGGTTACAAGAACTGCTTCCGCATGTGGAACTTCATCAACGACATCAACGCGGACAACACCGAGGGCCTCGAGATCTACCGGGACTTCTGCAAGGGCCGCGCGGAGGCGTTCGAACTCTTCCACTTCGGCGACAAGGAGGTGCCGAGCGCGACCGGAATCGGGTCGCAGGGCGGCGGGATCGCGTTCTACTTCCTGGCCTCCCGCTCCGCCGCGCTGACGTCGGTGGAGAACTCCAAGCAGATGGCCGCCTACCACTACCCGAGGCAGTACGGCCCGCGCCCGCCCAAGTTCGCGCGGGCCACCTACCTCGCCTCCACGCACACCGACCGCAGGTCAGGGCAGGTCTACGTGGCCGGCACGGCCAGCATCCGCGGGCACGAGACCCTGCACGACGGCGACATCGTGGCTCAGGTGAAGTTGTCACTCGACAACATCGAGCACCTCATTTCCGACGAGAACCTGGCGGACTACGAGATCACGCAGGGCAATTCCTTGCTGAACCTCGACAACATCAAGGTCTACGTCCGTCACCGTTCCGACATCCCGGTGGTGCGCCGGATGTGCGAGGAGCGTTTCTCCCCGAACGCCCGCGTCCAGTACCTGAACGTCGACGTCTGCCGCGCCGATCTCCTCGTGGAGATCGAGGGCATCGTCGCCTGAAACGTCCAGCAGAACCAGAACAGGAGCGAGAACAATGCCTCAGACGGTGAAGCTGACGGAGTTCACGTACACGCGGACCGCGGCCCCGTGGATGACGTTGCCGGCGACGCAGCAGCCCCACTGGCACCACCACCCCGAGTACGACCTGATCGAGGCCGAACTGTCCGGCGCGCTCCCCCTGGTCGCACATTCCGAGATTCGCGAGGCTCGGCGCGCGCTCGGGCTCGCCGCGCTCGGTGAGGCGCGCGTTCTGCAGCTCGGCGACTGCGCGGAATCGTTTTCGGACGCCGACCCGGTGACAACTTCCCGAAAGGTGCGCAACATCCAGAAGATCGCCGCCCGCATGGCGGAACGATCGGGTCAGCAGGTGGCACGTTTCGGACGGATGGCGGGCCAGTACGCGAAGCCTCGTTCGAGCAACTTCGAAACTGTCAGCGGGATCGACCTGCCGTCGTTCCGGGGCGAGCTGGTCAATTCGTTTGAGGCCGACAATCTTTCCCGCCGGCACGACCCCGAGCGAATGCTTCAGGCCTACGACGCTTCCTCCGCCGTTGTCCGAGAAGTGCGCGCCCATTGGGCGGGAAGCGCCGAGGAACTGTCCGGTGGCCCGTGGGTAGCCCACGAGGCATTGGTGCTGGATTACGAGAACGCGCTCATTCGCACCGACGAGCGCACCGGCGAGCAGTTCCTCACCTCGACGCACTTCCCGTGGATCGGCGAGCGCACCCGGCAACTGGACCACGCGCACGTCTCGATGTTCTCCGCGATCTCGAACCCGATCGGCGTGAAGGTCGGCCCGACCGCGGACCCGGAGACCGTCGTGCGGCTGTGCCAGCTGCTCGACCCGCACCACACGCCGGGCCGCCTGACGTTGATCGTCCGCATGGGCCGCGAGGACATCCACGTCGCCCTGGCGCCGATCGTGCGGGCCGTGCGGCGCGCCGGTCACCCCGTCGTCTGGATCTCGGACCCCATGCACGGCAACACGATCAGCACCGAATCTGGGCGAAAGACTCGACTTGTCTCCCATATCATCGAGGAGGCCACGGCGTTCCGGCACATCCTCGAGACCGAGGGCGCACACGCGGCGGGCCTGCACCTGGAAGCGGCCGCGACTGACGTGACGGAGTGCGTCGGCGGGCCTGTCCCCGACGAGAAGGCTCTCTCCGAGCGCTACGAGACCCTCTGCGACCCGCGGTTGAACCCCGAACAGGCGCTCGGAGTGATCGACTCGTTTTTCTGATCTCTCGCAGACAGGGAAACACCGATGGCGTCTCCTTCCCCGGCCGGCCGGACCGCTGCCCTCACCGCTGATGTGGCGGTCGTCGGGTGCGGCCCGGTCGGCCTCGTTCTGTCCATCCTGCTGGCGCACAAGGGATGGCGGGTCGTCATCCTGGAGAAGTACCGCGGCCAGTACCCGTTCCCGCGCGTGGTCGCGTTCGACGGTGAGACCGCCCGCTCGTTCGCCTCGGCCGGCATCGGCGCCCAGTTGATGGAGCTCGGCGAACCGCTGGGGCAGTACATGTTCCAGAACGCCGAGGGCCGTGAGCTGTTCTCGTTCGAAGCGCCGTACGAGCCGGGCCGTGACGGGTGGCCGATCGCGACCGTGATGCACCAGCCGACGTTCGAACGCGCCCTGCGCGAGCACGTGTTGACGTTGCCGAACATCACCACCTTGTTCGGGCACAAGGTGGAGGCGATCGCCGACCACGGCTCGCACGTCTCCCTGACGGCTCCGGGGCCGGATCACGAAGGTGACGTCACGGCTTCGTGGGTCATCGGGTGCGACGGCGCGAACAGCTTCGTGCGCGACGTCATGGGCTCCCGCATGCTCGACCTGAACTTCAAGCACGACTGGCTGCTGGTCGACGTCGTCTTCCACGAGAAGCGCGCCTTCCGCCCCAACGACGTGCAGGTGTGCGACCCGGCCCGCCCGACCACGATCGTCGCGTCCGGGCGCGGGCACCGGCGGTGGGAGTTCATGCGGCTGCCCGGCGAGTCGATCGAAGAGCTGTCCACTGTGGAACGCATGTGGGAGTTGCTGGCTCCTTATGACGTGACACCCGCGAACGCCGACCTGACGCGCAACATCGTCTACACCTTCCAGGCGGCGATGGCGGACAAGTGGCGCGACGGGCGTCTGCTCCTGGCCGGTGACTCGGCGCACCT
The DNA here is from genome assembly GCF_000955955.1 of Lentzea aerocolonigenes. GTDB lineage: Bacteria > Actinomycetota > Actinomycetes > Mycobacteriales > Pseudonocardiaceae > Lentzea > Lentzea aerocolonigenes_A. The sequence continues at coordinate 788 of NZ_JYJG01000562.1, read as the reverse complement.
GATGCCGCCGTTCGCCGGGCAGGGCATGTGTTCCGGCATCCGCGACGCCGCGAACCTGGCGTGGAAGCTCGACCTCGTGCTGCGCGACCTCGCGTCTTCGGAGTTGCTGGACGCCTACCCCGCCGAGCGGGCCTTGCAGGTGCGGCACACGATCGAGATGTCCATCGAGGTGGGCAAGATCGTGTCGGAGCTCGATCCCGTGGCCGCTGCCCGCCGTGACGCGTTCCTGCTCGCGATGCGGGCCAAGCCGGAAGGTGTCGACCTGGCTCCTTCTGCTTATGCGCTGGAGGACGGGATCGTCCGGAGGGGTGCTGACGGGATCTCGTCACCGGACGGTGAGCTGTCGCCGCAGGGTGTGGTGGCTCGCGGGACTGTCCGGGACCGGTTCGACGAGGTGGCCGGGCGCGGGTGGCAGCTGATCACCACGCTGGATCCGTATGAGGCGTTGGGTGAGGACGAGCTGGAGTTCCTGAAGACTTTGGGCGCGCAGCTGGTGCGGGTGATGCCGGCCGGGATTCCACCGAAGATCGCTCGGGCGCACGAGGTCGTGGACGTGGAGCGGCTCTATCTGCCTTGGCTCGCCGGGCACAGGAAGGTGGCGGCGCTGGTGCGGCCGGACTACTACGTGTTCGGGTTCGCCAAGGACCGCGCCGATCTGCCTGAGCTGGTGCGTGAGCTGAAGGGCCAGCTGCCGCTGCTCTGATCGCCACGCTGACGCAGGGGTCCCCCGGCCAGGGCACGGCCCCGGCAAAGTCGTTTTGGCTTGTTAGGCCGGGATTCCGAGGAGT
>NZ_JYJG01000561.1 GCF_000955955.1 Lentzea aerocolonigenes | reverse complement strand
GCACAGCCGGGTGTATACAGACCCCTGGTTGCAAAGAGGAACAAAACAGGACCCGCATCGCGCGAAGCAGTTATCGCCGGTCCTCGGTAGTGGCCCTCTGGTGGAAACGCCCCAGAGGACTTCGATCGAAGACCGGCCTCGTCTCCAGAAGCGTGTTGCGGTGTCCAAAAGACGAGGAGTAACAAGTAAATGACGGACATCGAGGTCCACGAGGCGACTGCCGTTATCGACAACGGCAAGTTCGGCTCGCGCACGATCCGCTTCGAGACGGGGCGCCTGGCGAAGCAGGCGGCCGGAAGCGTGGTCGCGTACCTGGACGACGAGACGATGCTGCTGAGCGCCACGACGGCGTCGAAGCACCCCAAGGACCACTTCGACTTCTTCCCCCTCACGGTGGACGTCGAGGAGCGCATGTACGCGGCGGGCCGCATCCCCGGCTCGTTCTTCCGGCGTGAGGGCCGTCCGAGCACGGACGCCATCCTCACCTGCCGCCTGATCGACCGGCCGCTGCGCCCGTCCTTCGTGGACGGCCTGCGCAACGAGATCCAGGTCGTCATCACGGTGATGAGCCTGAACCCGGCCGACCTGTACGACGTCGTGGCGATCAACGCCGCGTCCGCGTCCACGCAGCTCGCCGGCCTGCCGTTCTCCGGCCCGATCGGTGGCGTCCGCGTGGCGCTCATCGAGGGCCAGTGGGTGGCGTTCCCGAACTACGAGCAGCTCGAGAAGGCCGTGTTCGACATGGTCGTCGCGGGCCGCGTGGTCCCCTCCGGCGACGTCGCGATCATGATGGTCGAGGCAGAGGCCACCGACAACGTGATCGACCTGATCGGCGAGGGCGCCGTCGCCCCCACCGAGGAGGTCGTGGCCGCCGGTCTCGAGGCTGCCAAGCCGTTCATCAAGGTCCTCTGCGAGGCGCAGGCGCAGCTCGCGCAGGTCGCCGCCAAGGAGACCGGTGAGTACCCGACGTTCCCGGCCTACCAGGCCGACGCGTTCGAGGCCGTCGAGTCGTCCGCCACGGGCGAGCTCGCGCAGGCGCTGACCATCGCGGGCAAGGCCGAGCGCGAGTCCAAGCTCGACGAGATCAAGGCCGCCACGCTGGACAAGCTGGCCGAGCAGTTCGAGGGTCGCGAGAAGGAGATCGGCGCGGCGTTCCGCTCGCTGACCAAGAAGCTCGTGCGCCAGCGGATCCTGCGCGACAAGGTCCGCATCGACGGCCGCGGCCTCACGGACATCCGCGACCTCGGCGCCGAGGTGGCCGTGATCCCGAGGACGCACGGCTCGGCGCTGTTCGAGCGCGGCGAGACCCAGATCCTGGGTGTCACCACGCTGAACATGCTGCGCATGGAGCAGCAGATCGACTCGCTGTCTCCCGAGACGCACAAGCGCTACCTGCACCACTACAACTTCCCGCCCTACTCGACCGGTGAGACCGGCCGCGTGGGTTCGCCGAAGCGCCGCGAGATCGGCCACGGCGCGCTGGCCGAGCGGGCGATCATGCCCGTGCTGCCCAAGCGCGACGAGTTCCCGTACGCGATCCGCCAGGTGTCCGAGGCGCTGAGCTCCAACGGCTCGACGTCGATGGGCTCGGTGTGCGCCTCGACCCTGTCGCTGCTCAACGCGGGTGTCCCGCTGAAGGCGCCGGTCTCCGGCATCGCGATGGGTCTCGTCTCCGACGAGGTCGACGGCAAGACCGAGTACGTGGCGCTGACCGACATCCTCGGTGCCGAGGACGCGTTCGGCGACATGGACTTCAAGGTCGCGGGCACCAAGGAGTTCGTGACGGCGCTGCAGCTCGACACGAAGCTCGACGGCATCCCGTCCGAGGTGCTGGCGGCGGCGCTGGGCCAGGCCCGCGACGCGCGCTACACCATCCTCGAGGTCATGGCCGAGGCCATCTCCGACCCGGACGAGATGAGCGCCTTCGCGCCGCGCGTGACGTCGGTCAAGATCCCGACCGACAAGATCGGCGAGGTCATCGGCCCGAAGGGCAAGATGATCAACTCGATCACCGAGCAGACCGGTGCCGACATCTCCATCGAGGACGACGGCACGATCTACGTCGGTGCGGCGGACGGCCCCTCGGCCGAGGCCGCGATCGGCATGATCAACGCGATCGCGAACCCGCAGCTGCCGAAGGTCGGCGAGCGCTTCCTGGGCACCGTGGTGAAGACGGCCGCGTTCGGCGCGTTCGTCTCGCTGCTGCCCGGCAAGGACGGCCTCGTCCACATCTCGAAGCTGGGCAACGGCAAGCGCATCGCGAAGGTGGAGGACGTCGTCAAGGTCGGCGACAAGCTCCGCGTCGAGATCGCCGACATCGACCAGCGCGGCAAGATCAGCCTGGTCGTCGTGAACGAGGACGCCGCCGAGGCGCCCGCGTCCGACGAGGCTCCCGCTGTCGAGGAAGCTGCTGCTGAGGCGGCTCCCGCGCAGTGAGTGCGACAGACAACAACGTGACGGCCGCGGGTGCATCCACCCGCGGCCGTCCGCGTACTCACACACTGGGGCACCTGCAGAAGCCCGGCAGCACGCGCGTGCTCGAAGCGTCCGCGGGGATCGAGGTGCGGCGCAGCATGCTGCCCTCGGGCCTGCGGGTCATCACCGAGCGCATCCCGAGCGTGCGGTCCGCGTCGGTCGGTCTGTGGGTGCAGGTCGGGTCCCGTGACGAACGGCCAGAGGTGGCGGGTGCCGCGCACTACCTGGAACACCTGCTGTTCAAGGGAACGTCGCGGCGCTCGGCAGCGGCCATCGCCGAGGAGATCGACGCGGTCGGTGGCGAGCTGAACGCGTTCACCGCCAAGGAGCACACCTGCTACTACGCGCACGTGTTGGACGAGGACCTGCCGCTCGCGGTCGATCTGGTGTCCGACGTGGTGTTCGAGGCGATCTGCGGCCCACGTGACTTCGAGACCGAACGTGGTGTCGTGCTCGAGGAGATCGCGATGCGCGACGACGACCCCGAGGACCTGCTGCACGACGCGTTCATCGAGGCGATGTTCGGCGGACATGCTTTGGGGCGCCCGGTTCTCGGCACCGAGAAGTCCATTCAGGACATGCAGAGGGACAACCTCTACTCGTTCTACAAGAAGCGCTACACGTTGCCGCGCATGGTGTTCTCCGTCGCGGGCAACATCGAGCACGCGCACGTGATGCGACTGGTGCGCAAGGCGATCGGTGACCGGCTGTCGCGGGAGGGCAGCGCGGTCGCACCTCGCGCGGGCCGGGCGCGCATCGCCGACGCCCGCAAGCTGGTGCTGCACACCGACGACACCGAGCAGGCGCACATGATGCTCGGCATGAGGGGCCTGGACCGCCACGACGAGCGCCGGTTCGCGTTGAACGTGCTGAACGCGGCCATCGGTGGCGGCATGAGCTCCCGGCTGTTCCAGGAAGTCCGCGAACGCCGTGGCCTCGCGTACCAGGTGTATTCGTCCGTCGGCCTGTACGCGGACACCGGCACGTTCGCCGTCTACGCGGGCTGCCAGCCGGACCGCCTGGGGGAGACCGCGGGCGTGATCCGCGAGGTGCTCGTGGATGTCGCGAAGGGTGGCCTGTCCGACGCGGAAGTGGCTCGTGGCAAGGGACAGCTGCGCGGTGCTCTCGTGCTGGGACTGGAGGACACCAGTTCCCGGATGTCGCGCATCGGCAAGTCCGAACTGAACTACGGCGACCACCTGAGCGTTGAGGACACGCTGGCGCGCATCGATGCCGTTTCCACCGAGGAAGTGGCGTTGCTCGCACGTGATCTGCTGCGCCGCCCCGTCGCCGCTGCCGTGGTCGGGCCTTACGATCACGCAGACGATCTGCCGGACCAGGTACACGAGGTGATTGCATGATTCGCGTCGGAGTTCTCGGCGCGCGGGGCCGCATGGGTTCCGAGGTGGTCCGCGCGGTCGAGGCCGCGAAGGACATGGAGGTCGTGGCGGCGATCGACGCCGACGACCCGTTGTCCTCGCTCGTGGATTCGGGTGCGCAGGTCGTAGTCGACTTCACGCACCCCGACGTCGTGATGGGGAACCTGGAGTTCTGCATCGCGGCCGGAATCCATTGCGTCGTCGGCACTTCCGGGTTCGACAACGCCAAGCTCGCCGCGGTCGAGGCGCTGTTGGCGTCGCAGCCTTCCGTCGGCGTGCTCGTGGCGCCGAACTTCGGCATCGGTGCCGTGCTGCTGATGCGCTTCTCGGAGATCGCGGCCCGCTACTACGAGTCGGCCGAGATCATCGAGCTGCACCACCCGCGCAAGGCCGACGCGCCTTCGGGTACGGCGGCGCACACCGCTCGGCTGATCGCGGCGGCGCGGGAGGGCATGGACCCGATGCCCGACGCGACCACGCAGGAGGAACCGGGTGCGCGCGGTGCCGTCGTCGACGGGGTTCGCGTCCACTCGCTGCGGATCTCCGGGATGATCGCCCACCAGGAGGTCGTGTTCGGTGGTGAGAGCGAGACTTTGACGATCCGTCAGGACTCGTTGCACCGGACGTCGTTCATGCCCGGTGTGGTTCTCGGCGTTCGGGAAATCGTTGGCAGGCCTGGGTTGGCCGTCGGTCTCGACAAGTACCTCGACCTGTGAAGGTCCGCATCACCGTCGGGGTGCTGATCGCGGCCCTCGGTCTTTACTTCGTCCTGCTCACCGGTCGTGCAGTGGCTCTGCTGCAGACCGGTGAGCTGGTCGGGATCCTGCTCGGCGTGGGTGTGCTGATCCTGCCGTTGCTGGGCGTGTGGCTCGTGTACTCCAACCTGCGTTTCGGTTGGGAGACCGAGAAGATGGCCCGCGAGCTCGACGCGGACGGGCTCCTGCCGGACGTCTCGCACCTGCCGCGCCGGCCGTCCGGCCGGGTCGACCGGGACGCGGCCGACGAGTGGTTCGAGGAGCGCCGGGCCGAGGTCGAGGCGTCGCCGGAGGACTGGCGCGTCTGGTTCCGGCTCGCGTACGCCTACGACATCGCGGGGGACCGCGGCCGGGCGCGCGAGACCATGCGCAAGGCCATCGAGCTGCACTCCTAGATCAGGATCTGGCCCTCACCGCCGTCCGCGAACAGTTCGCTGCCGGTGACGAAGCTCGACTGGTTCGTCGCCAGGAACAGGGCCGCCGCGGCGATCTCCTCGGGCTGTCCCATGCGGTCGAACGCCACCCGGCTCGCTTCTTGTTCGAGCACGGCCTCGACCTCCTCGGGGGTGTTCGCCAGCCCCTTGATGCCGGGTGTCTCGGTCGGGCCGGGCACCAGCGTGTTGACGCGGATGCCGCGCGGCGCCAGTTCGAGCGCCCACACCCTGCTGTACTGGCGGATCGCGGCCTTCGTCGCCGAGTAGGTGCCGAACGCCTTTGTCGCCCGGGACGCCGACGTCGAGCCGAGCGTGATGATCGACGCCTCGGAGTTGAGCAGCGGCAAGGACTTCTGCACGGTGAACGCCGTGCCGCGCACGTTGATCCGGAAGTCCGAGTCGAACGCCTCCGGGGTCAGCGTCTCGATGCTCTCCATGCCCGCGGATCCACCGGCGTTCGCCACGACCACGTCGAGTCCCTTGCCGTGCTCGGCGATGCGTGCGAACAGCCTGTCCAGGTCGTCCAGATCGGACACGTCACCGCGCACGCCGACCGCTTTCGGCCCGAGCCGCGCCACGGCGGCGTCCAGTTCCGGCTGTCGCCTGCCGGTGATGAAGACATCGGCTCCTTCGGCGGCGAACCGCTCGGCGATGGCGAGGCCGATGCCCGACGTGCCACCGGTGACCAGCACGGTCTTCGCTTCGAGTGTACCCATCTTGTCCTCCGTGAGGTTAGTTGTTGACCGATCGGTCCATAACTAACCAGTTATGGACCGATCAGTCAACAACTGGTACCGTCGAAGGCGTGGCGCGACCGCGGAAGTTCGAGGAGCAGCAAGTCCTGCGCGATGTTCGCGACCAGTTCTGGGCGGTCGGCTACGAGGCCACCTCGCTGGACGACCTCGTGCGAGCGTCCGGGCTCGGCAAGGGCAGCTTGTACGGAGCCTTCGGGGACAAGCACAAGCTCTTCATGCGCACGCTCGACGACTACGTGACCGACTCGTGCGCCGGGCTGCGGCAGAGCCTGGACGAGTCCGAGCGCGCTGTCGACGGACTGCGGGGGTTCCTGCTTGCCGGTGCCGCGTCGCTGCGCCAGGGCTGCTACCTGGCCAACAGCACCACCGAGCTGGCGGCTACCGATTCCGAAGTGGCCGAGCGGGCGCGGAAGGCGTACGAGGACATCGTGGAGCTGATCGCGGCCACGGTGGAACGGGCCCAGCGGGAGGGCGACCTGCCGGGCGGGATCGAGCCGACGGCGTTCGCGCGCACGTTGCAGACAGCGCAGCAGGGCTTGGTCTACATGGGACGCAGCGGCTTGCCCGCGGAGCAGCTGGCTGGGGTCGCGCAGGACCTGGCCGACAGGCTGCTTCGCGCTTAGAGTCGCCCGACCGGGTGAACAATGTCCTGAAACGTTGTTACCAATTCCTCGCGTACGAGGAAGCGCGCGGGGGAGCGGATCAGCTAGCGGCGATCAGTTCGGCCGCCAGATCTCCCTTCTGCACCACGAGAACGTCCTCCAGCCCCAGCCACTCGGCCATGTGCTTCAGCTCCGCGGCCAGTTCCGCTGCGACTCGCGGCCGGTCGACGCCGTCCTCCGCCCACGCCGACTGCACGCGCAGGACGCCGGCTGCCCGGTCGGCCTTGATGTCCACGCGGCCGACCAGTTCGCCGTCCAGCAGGAACGGGAACACGTAGTAGCCGTGCACTCGCCGCGGCTCCGGCACGTAGATCTCGATGCGGTACCGGAAGCCGAAGATCCGCTCGGTGCGCGCCCGCTCCCAGATCAACGGGTCGAACGGGCAGAGCAACGCGCGGCCGGCCACCCGGCGCGGGGCCTTGGCCTCTACGTGCCGGTAGGCGACGCCGCGCCAGCCGTCGACCGACACCGGCTCCAGCACGCCGTCCTCCACCAGCGACGCGACTGCTGCCTGCGAGCGGCGCGGGTCCAGGCGGTAGTAGTCGCGCAGGTCGGGCTCTGTCGCCACGCCCAGGGCCACGGCCGAGCGCAGGACGAGCTCGCGTGCGCCGGACTCCGGCGTCCACTTCTGGGCCAGCACGTCGGACGGGATGACGCGCTCGGTCAGGTCGTACAACCGCTCGAAGCTGCGACGCGTGCCCGTCGTCAGCACACCCACGCCGAACAGCACCTCGCACACGCGCTTGACCTCGGACCAGTCCCACCACGGGCCCTTGGAGCGGCCCGAGTCGCCCAGCAAAGCCTTCTCCAGGGCTCCGGCGCCGATCGGGCCCAGGTCTTTCACAGCGGCCAGGACCTCGTCCACCAGCTGGGGCGAGCGTTCGAGGATCGTCTGGTAGTTCTGCCACCAGCCGCGCTTCTTCGCACCGGAGTGGAACAACGGCCAGTCGCCCACCGGCACCAGCGAGGCCTCGTGCGCCCAGGTCTCGACCAGCATGCGGGGCTTGCGGGCCGAGTGCGTCCACGCGGCGTCGTCCAGCAACGAAGCCTCGTAGGAACCCAGGCGGGAGAACAGCGGCATGTAGTGGGCGCGCACCGCCACGTTCACCGAGTCGATCTGCAGCAGCTGCACGCGCGACAGCACCCGTTGCAGGTGCCTGCGCGTGGCCGCGGCAGGGCGCAGGTCGGTGAAGCCCTGGGCACCCAGGGCGATTCGACGGGCCACGTCCGCACTCATCCTCTGCACGGACTCGATGCTGCCACGCACCCCTGACAATTCTCGGACACCCCATCGATAAGGTGCGGTTATGGCCGACGCCGGCGTGCACCTCGCCACCGCTGCAGACCTCGCGGAGATCATCCGCATCCACCGCGAGACGTGGCGGCTCGCTTATGCGCAGCTCCTGCCGCAGGAAGTGCTGGACACGCTCGACACCGAAGAGGCGTGGGCGATGGCCGTCCAGCAGGGAGCCGTCCTCAAAGCCGTCGAAGGAGAGTGGACCGTCGGGTTCGCCGTGGCGAGCAGAGCTCCGGACGACGAGGTGGCCAAAGCGGACGGTTCGTTGCCGGAGGACGCCGACACCACCGCGCTCCTCAGCGTTCTCGTCGAACCGCGGTGGGGGCGAAGGGGACACGGCACGCGGCTCGTGGCGGAAGCGACCAAGCGACTCGCGGAAGCCGGTGCGACGAGGGGCATCGCGTGGGTGCCGGAAGCCGACAAGGCGTCGCGGAACTTCTACGAACGGCTCGGCTGGTCGGGTGACGGCACGGTACGCACATTGGACGCAGGCGGGCGTCCGTTGCGCGAAATCCGGATGTCCGGCCCGCTGGCGGTCCGACTCGACTCCTGAGAACTGTGTAGCCTCGGCCGGGTGTTCGGCTTGGTTGGCCTCACCTTCGGGGTCGCGCTCGGCTCGGCACTCATCCCCTTCATCAGCGTGGAAGCCTGGGTGGTGGGTGTCGGCGCGCGGTGGCCCGGTGTCTCGTGCTGGCTCGTCGGCCTCGTGGTGGCCGTGGCCCAGGTGCTCGGCAAGCTGCTGTACTTCTACGCGGCGCGAGGCGATATCAAGCTGCCCAACTGGTTGCGCCGCAAGGAGAAGACCAAGCCGTCCAAGCTCTGTCTCTTATACAC
>NZ_JYJG01000560.1 GCF_000955955.1 Lentzea aerocolonigenes | reverse complement strand
GTCCAAGCTCGCCCGCTGGTTCGGGCCCGGCACCCGCATGCACCGCTGGGGCGACTGGATCCACGTGAAGTGCAAGGCGCATCCGAACTGGATGGCCGGCACGCACGCCGTCAGCGCGTTGGTGGGTGTGCCGCCGTTCATGGCGACGAGCGTGCTGGCCGGGCTCGCGGGCATGTCCACGGTGATGTTCGTGGCGACCGGTCTGGTGGGCCGCTTCGCGAGGTTCAGCTTCCTCGCGGCCTCACCGGCCATGGTCATGGCCTGGTTCTAGCTGAACAGGATCGACGCCGTCACCGAGAAGGCGATCAGCAGAGCAGCGACGGTGACTCGGGCTGAAGCAGGCACGTGTCCGAAGTTATCGAGCCTTCGCCGATGAAAGCCAGGCGCAAACGGGTGAGGGCCGAATGATCTGACTCTCACCCGCCTGTTTCACGCCCGATTATTCAAGAGTGAGAACGCCATCGGGCAAACCGGGGACGTCGAACGAATGCCACATCGGACGCCAGTCGGGCAGCTCCAGCATCCGCTTCAGGTCGGCGAACCCGCTGAGCCAACCCATCCACGACCCGTAGGACGGGTTGCCGGCGTCGAACCCGCTCTGCACGAACGTCAGCCGCGTCTTGCCCTCCGAGCCCTTGAGCTCCCAGGACGCCACCATCCCGTGCGGGAACTCCAGCTTGAAGTGCTCGGAGTCGAGCGCGACGATCTTCGCCGGGGACTCGTCGGTCTCGAGGCTTCCCATCGTCCACCGGCCGCCGACGTACGGCTCGATCTCCATCCGGGTCCCGAACCACCGCGCGAACGCGTCGGGATCCGTGAGTGCGTCGATGATGGCCTGGGGGGTCGCCGCGATGTCGGTCTCGAACCGCTGCTCTGGCGTCGTGAAGTCGCAGAACCCGAACACCGGCCTGCCTTCGAGGTGCTCGACCAGGTTCGCCAGCGTCAGCGCCCAGAACGTCTGCACGATCTCCTTGCGCTCGTCGCCCATGGCCTCGCCCCACGACGGGTACGGGGACTGCGTCATCGCGATCAGCGTCTCGCCGTCGCGTTGCTCGATCCCCAGCGTGACCGTGTACTCCTCGTCGAACAGGAACCACGAGAAGCTCACCGACGTGTCGTCGGCGCTCAGAAGCTTCTGCCGGCCACGCTCACCGTCCGGCGTGTAGCGGCCCCAGAACTCGAACGTCCCCTGGTCGAGGTCGACCGCGGCGTGCTCGGCCAGCCACGTCCGCAGGCCCTCCGCAGAAGTCAGGGCCTCGTAGATCCGAGCCGTGGGCGCGGTCGTGCGAACGCGGACAACTCCGGTGCTCATCGGTTGTCTCCCTTCGGGTAGCAGGCGAGCGCGATGCGGAACGCATCCCCTTCCGCGCCGCCGTATCGGGTGAAGAGGTCCTGCAACGTCGTCTGCAGCTCGCTGAGGAACTGCGCACGGTCTTCCGGCCGGACGCGGATCTCGCCGGACACGCCCACCGACGGCAGTTCGGAGTCGCGGTTCAGCGCCGCCACGTCGACCTGGATCTGCTCGGCCAGGTCGACGAGGTGCCCCAGCGCCAGTTCGTCGCGCGACCCGATCCGGCCGACCAGTCGCGGCGACAGCCAGTACGACCGCGCCACGGCCTGGTAGAGGCCTTCCTGGACGCCGCGCACCTTGCGTTCGGCGACCTGAGTGGCCAGACCGGCCTTGACCAGCTGTTTCACGTGGTAGTGCACGCGTTGCGGCGTCTGGTCGAGCACCTCGGCGACCTCGGTGCACGAGCGCGGCGCGGCGAGCTGCCGCAGCACCTCCACGCGCTGCGGCTTGAGCAGGGTCTCGGCCTGCTCCATCCGGTCCAGATAGATCACGTCTCTCATCGCAAAAACAACTTTGAACGTTCAAAACTATTTTGTCAATCGCGCGGACAACTATGGACTGACAGATATTGAAATCTGTCAGTCCATCGGGCAAGGTGGAAGTCACCGAAGACGAAGGGGTTCGAAATGCAGAAGCGTCAGCTCGGAGCCACCGGCCCTGTTGTGTCCGCGATCGGCTTGGGCTGCATGGGCATGTCCAACGCGTACGGCCCGGCCGACCGCGACGAGAGCATCGCGACCATCCGCGCGGCGATGGACGCCGGCGTCACGTTGCTCGACACCGGTGACTTCTACGGCATGGGGCACAACGAGATGCTCATCGGCGAGGCCATCAGGGGTCGCCGCGACGAGGTGCAGCTCAGCGTCAAGTTCGGCGGCATGCGCGACCACGCAGGCGCGTTCCTCGGGTTCGACGGACGGCCCGCCGCCGTGGCCAACTTCCTGGCCTACTCGTTGCAGCGGCTGGGCACCGACCACATCGACGTCTACCGGCCCGCGCGGCTCGACCCGAACGTGCCGATCGAGGACACCATCGGCGCCATCGCCGACCAGATCGAGAAGGGCCTCGTGGGCCACATCGGCCTGAGCGAGGTGGGTGCGGAGACCATCCGCCGCGCCCACGCCGTCCACCCGATCGCCGACCTGCAGATCGAGTACGGCCTGCTGGAGCGCGGTGTGGAGCGGGAGATCCTGCAGGTCACCCGTGAGCTCGGCATCAGCATCACGGCGTACGGGGTGCTGTCGCGCGGCCTGATCTCCTCCACACCGGTGGAGATCGGCAAGAACGACTGGCGCGGCCACACGCCGAGGTTCCAGGGCGACAACCTCGCCCAGAACCGCGCGCTGGTCGAGAAGCTCGGCGAGATCGCGAAGAACAAGGGCGTGACGGTCGCTCAGCTCGCGATCGCGTGGGTCGCGGCGCGCGGCGAGGACGTGGTGCCTCTCGTCGGCACGACCAAGCGTGCGAGGCTGAGCGAGGCCATCGGTGCCGTCGACGTGACGTTCACCGAGCGGGAATTGCAGGAGATCGAGGCCGTTGTTCCTGTTGGGGCCGCTGCGGGCACGCGGTACGCCGCGGAGCAGATGGCCATGCTGGACAGCGAGAGGTGAGCGACGTGGCGGAGGCGTTGACCGGGGAGGCGATCCTCGCGGCGACCGAAGAGGTGCTGCGCAGGTACGGGCCCGCCAAGGCGACGGTGGTCGACGTCGCGAAGGCGCTCGGGGTCAGCCACGGCAGCGTCTACCGCCACTTCCCGACGAAGGCCGCGTTGCGCGAGGCCGTGACGCGGCGCTGGCTCGACGCGATTCACGTCGAGATGGAGTCGGTGCTCGACGAGAACGCGAGCGCCGCCGACAACCTGCGGGCCTGGTTGCAGCACCTGTTCGACAGGAAACGGCGCTCCCACACCGAGGAACCGGAGCTGTTCGCGACGTTCCGCGTGCTGGTGAGCGAGAGCTGCACCATCCCCGACTACCACGTCGAACATCTGGTGGGTCAGGTCGCGCGCATCATCCGCGCGGGAGTGGATACCCAGGAGTTCGTGACCGATGACGTGAACGCGACGGCGAAGGCGGTGTGGGACGCGACCGACATGTTCCACCACCCGGCCCACGCCCAGGAGTGGGGGGATCCTCACATTCAGGACGCTTTCGACGCCGTCGTCTCACTGCTCGTCGCCGGACTGCGGTACAACCGAATCCCGAGTGCCGCAGGCGATGCTTGAGGGTCACGGAGGTGAGCGGTGCCGCCTGACGAGTGGATCGATCTGCTGGGAGCGCCAGAACGGCGTCCTGACCCAGTCGACTGGGACGCGGTCAAAGCACGTGCGGGCACGGCGTTGCCCAGCGACTTCGTGCATCTCGCCGAGGCCTATCCGCCGCTGATCGTCGGCGGTTACGTGCGGATCCTGCACCCGACGGCGCGGGCCGCGTTCATGAACTGGATGACGCAGGCGCCCAAGATGCTGCGTGCGCTGCGCCGTCAGCCAGGTCTGCGGGTGCACCCGGACTCGCCCGGTCTGCTGCCCTGGGGCATGACCGTGAACGGCGACCACTGCCTCTGGTACACCCGCGGCGAGCCGGACGAGTGGACCGTCGTGATCACCGATCTGCGGCAGAGCTGGTCGTTCGACGGCAGCTTCTCGAGTTTCACCAGGAAGTTCCTGACCGGCGAGATCCGCGTGCCGCTGTTTCCGGACGACGTCCCCGGCGGCTCCAAACCGTTCCAGGAGCCCTAGCCGGGGACGCCGTCCCTCCTCCGACCCCCCGGTCAGCTTGCGGCGGCGGTCACCAGTGCGTTGCCGCTGCCCGTGCGGCCCGTGACGTTCAACGTGGCGTCGCCGAGCGGCTCGGACGAGACGTCGAAGTCGCTGCGGGCGTTGCCGGACGTCGACACCAGGTCGATGCGGGCGAGTGTGCCCTGACGGATGCCGACGCGGATGTTGCCGGACCCGGTGCCCAGCTGGATCTCGCCGGACGCGGCGTCGGCCACGGTCAGGTCGCCGCTGCCGGTGCGCACCTGGACGTTGCCGTGCACGGCACCCAGCCACACGTCACCCGTGCCGGTGATCAGCGTGGACGTGCCGCCGACCGACGACACCTCGACGTCACCGCTGCCGGTCTTGGCCTTGAGCGAGGCGAGCATCGTGCCGAGGCGGACCGTGCCCGCGCCCGAGTTGACCTTGGCCTCGCCGGTCGCGCGGTCCGCGGAGACGGTGCCCGTGCCGGTGTTCAGGTCGAGCCGGCCCGCACCGCCCGTGACGATGACGTCAGCCGCGCCGGTCCGTGACGTCACGTGTGACCCCACGGGTGCCGTCACGACGACGGAGAGCGGCATCGCGCGCAATGGCAGCGCCTTCGACGACTCGATGCGCAAACGGTTGCCCAGCAGTTCGACGCGGGCCTCGCGCACGGCCTCCTCGGGGCCTGCCGGAGCGTTCGTCTTGTCCGGGCCGAACTGGCCGCTGACCCAGCTCAGCACGCTGGACAAGCCCTCGGTCCACGAGTTGCCAGCGGTCGGGTCGTGCCGCACCTCGACGTGCACGCCCGGATCGTCGACCAGGTGCACCTGCACGCGGCCGCTGACCAGCGAGATGTCGATCTCGGCGATGCCCGCGAACTCGAAGCTCTGCTGCCGCACGACGCCTGCCGGTCCGGTTTCCTCGGTCATCCCAGTCACCCCTGCACCCATCCGCGGACACGCGAGCCGGAGCCCGTGTTGCCCTGCCACCCCTTGTGTCCGTGATGCTTGTGCTTGCCGTGCACCGCGCCCCCGACGGCCTGCTGGATGAACGAGTTCAGCGACACGCCCTGAGCGGCCGCGGCGGCCTCGGCCTTCGACTTGAGCTCGTTGATCATGCGCAGGGTGATGCGGCTGATGTCACCTGTGGCGTCACCGAGCGGCACCTCCTGATGCGGAGCGGGTTCCGGCTCCGGCTCGGCGGAGCCCGTGACGACCACCTGGACGTCCCGGCCGGCCAGGCGAACCTCCACGACCTGGCCTTCCAGGGAGGCGGTGACCTCCGCGGCCAGGTCCGACAGTGCGTTCATGATTGCCAGTCGCGCGGCTGGCTCGAGCGCTGCGGACAACGCGGCGGCCGTTCGACGGGTGTTGTCGTCCCCCGCTGAGGCGGCCGTCGCCAGGTCCTCGCGCAGTGACGCGATGTACGGCGACAGATCCATGACACCACTATGACGTCACATCTGGCGTCGCGCAACTGTCAGATAGTGTCTCGAGGCATGCCGAGAGTGCGTTTGGTGGCTAAGACCGAGTTCATCCCGCCGGACGACGTGCCGTGGACGACCGACGCGGACGGCGGCGCCGCGCTCGTCGAGTTCGCCGGCCGGGCCTGCTACCAGTCGTGGGACCGCTCGAACCCCATGACGAACACCAACGCGACGTTCCTGCACCACCTGCTCGACGTGGGCCACCTCGCCGCGTTCGAGCACGGCAGCGCGACGCTGTACCTGACCGAGCTGCCCCGGTCGCTCACCCACGAGCTGATCCGGCACCGGCACTTCTCGTACTCGCAGCTGTCCCAGCGCACCGACCCGACCGATGTCGTCGAGCCGTCGCTGATCGCCCAGGACCCCGAGCTGCACGCGCGGTTCGTCGCGGCCACCGAGGCGAGTCTCAAGGTGTACGAGGACCTGGTGCAGAGCCTGGAGAAGACCGTCAACGGGCGGCGCGCGCGTGAGGTCGCGCGGTCCGTGCTGCCCAACGCCACGGGCACCGAGATCGTCGTCACGGGCAACTACCGGTCGTGGCGGCACTTCATCGCGATGCGCGCGACCGAGCACATCAACGTCGAACTGCGCGAGCTGGCCGTGGCGTGCCTGCGCGAGCTGACCAAGGCGGCGCCCAACGCGTTCGCGGACTTCGTCATCTCGACACTCCCGGACGGCACAGAAGTTGCTTCAAGCCCACTGGTGGTTGAAGGCTGACGCCCATGAAGCGGCTCATCGTGGACGTCCGCCCTGGCGAGTACGCCGTCACGCGCCTGGCGCCGGACGCTCCGGTCCCCTCGGGGCTGCTCGACCTGACCGACGCGCTGGTGTCGGTGACCAGGACGCCGGACGAGATGTCGATCATCGCGCCCTCGTCGTTCGACCTGCCGGCGGACAACGCCGAGAAGGGCTGGCGGCTGCTCACCGTGCGCGGGCCGCTGGAGTTCACCCTCACCGGCATCATGGCCGCGCTGGCAGGGGAGTTGGCTGCGGCCGGCGTCTCGCTGTTCGCGCTGTCCACATACGACACGGACCACCTGCTCGTGAAGCACACGGACCTCGGTCGCGCTGTGCTGGCGTTGCGTGCCGCAGGTCACGAACTGGTTGTAGCGCCGGAAGTCTAGGAACCGATCCCCCAGTTGCACGGTCTGAAGTACCGTTCAACGCCCCGGTTCATCGGTCGTAGGAGCGCACGTTGCACGGACAGGCAGTCGAACCGCGCGTCATCGCGGGCAGGTACGCCCTGGTAGCGGAGCTCGGCCGCGGTGGCATGGGCATCGTGTGGCGTGCGCAGGACCGCCACATCGGACGCTTCGTCGCGATCAAGGAACTGCACCTGCCGGACGGCATCGCTCACGAGGAACGCCGTGTGCTCGAAGAGCGCGCTCTGCGTGAGGCGCGCACCGCCGGCAAGCTCAACGACCCGTCCATCGTGACGGTGTACGACGCCATCAACGAGAACGGCACGACGTACATCATCATGGAGCTGGTCGAGGCGGCGACGCTGTCGACGTTGATCAGCGCCCACGGCCCGATGCCGCCGAACCAGGTCGTCTCGATCGCACTGCAGGCGTTGACGGCGCTGGAGAGCGCGCACCAGGCCGGGATCGTGCACCGCGACGTCAAGCCCGGCAACCTGATGGTCCGCCCGGACGGCAAGCTCAAGCTCACCGACTTCGGCATCGCCCAGGCCGTCGACGACCCGCGCCTCACGACCAGCGGCAGCCTCATCGGCTCGCCCGCGTACATGGCGCCGGAACGCATCCACGGCCACGAGGCGGGCCCGGCGTCCGACCTGTGGGCGTTGGGCGCGACCCTCTGCTACGCCGTCGAGGGCTGGAGCCCGTTCGAGCGCTCCTCCACGGCCTCGACGCTGCACGCGATCATGAGCGAGACGCCGCGGCTGACGCGTGCGACGGGCGTGCTCGGTGCCGTGATCACCGGTCTGCTCATCGCCGACCCGAACGCGCGGCTGTCCGGTCCGCAGGCCCGCGCCATGCTCGGCAGCATCGGCAACCAGCCGACGCCGCCCACCGGAATTCCACCGGCTCAGACCCAGCAGTACCAGCAGGCGCCTGCCGTCGACCCGGCGAAGAAGAAGCGCAATCGCATCATCGCGTTGGTCGGCGCGGTTGCTATCGCCGCGTTGGCGTTCACGGGCGGTATCTACACGCACAGCTGGTTCACGTCGCCCACCGGCAGCAGCAGCGCCGCGCTGACGTACGGCGAAGGCGGCGAGATCCCGGTCTTCGGCCTCTCCGAGAACGTGTGCGGCAACGGCCAGGTCGCTCCCACCAAACAGCTCGACTCGGACACCCGCGAGGAGTGCGACAAGCCGCACGACTTCGAGGTGTTCGACGTGACCGAGACGCTGCCGGTGCAGTCGAGCCTGCCCGACGCGACCTATCCCGGCGTCGAGGTGCTGAAGACGTTCGGCGTCTCCCGCTGCGAGCTGACGCTGAAGTCGGCGTGGATCAAGGACGGCGCCAAGCTCAAGCTGTCGACGCTCGTCCCCACGGACACCGCGTGGAAGAAGGACAAGAACGACAACGCGCAGCGCCGCATCTACTGCGTTGCGAGCAAAAAGGACGGCAGTCAGCTGAATACGACCATCAGCGCGAAGAAGGACAACTAGGGCCTGTATCGAAGTCCGGG
>NZ_JYJG01000559.1 GCF_000955955.1 Lentzea aerocolonigenes | reverse complement strand
GTGCCGTGCGCACGTCCAGGAAATCGCCCTGCACCACCGCGTCCAGCCGGTACGGCCTGGTGAGCAGCACTCCACCGAGCTGTGCCCGCAACCTGTGCAGCTCAGCCCGGACCGTCGTCGGGTTCCCACGTTCACCATAGAGCAACAATGCAAGCTGTTCGGCGGTGAGTCCCTTGGGATGCAACGCGAGCGCGGTCAGCACCTCCGCGTTGCGCAAGGTCAGCGCCAGCGGCCGCCCGTCGAGGTCCGCGTGCGGCCCGCCGAGGAAGTTCAACGTCAGGACGTGCTGCTGTGGCACGAAATGCTGCTGCAGGTGGTGCTCGGCCAGCTTCGCCGCGGCCGACACGAGCTGCACGACGGCCGGGTGCATCGTCTTGAGCGGCCCGCTCACGTCGACCACGCCCAGCAGCAGTCCGCTGTGGGGGTCGTGGATCGGGCTCGCCGTGCACGTCCAGCCGTGGTAGGTCCGCACGAGGTGCTCGCGCGAGTGCACGGTGACGGCTTTGCCGGTCGCCAGCGCCGTGCCCATCGCGTTGGTGCCGATGACGTCCTCGCTCCATCGCGAGCCCTCGGTGAGGTGGACGCGTTCGGCGCTGTGCCGGACTCCGTTGTCGCCTTCGCACCACAGGATGTGACCGCGCGTGTCGGTGACGATCATGATCGTGTCGTCCATCGACAGCGTGTGCTTGAGCAGCGGCACCGTGGTCGCGAGCGGGTGCGTGCCGCGCAGGTCGGCGATCTCGTCCGGGGCGTAGACGACCGGCGCCTCGTGCCGGTCCGGGTCGACGCGCGCGGCGAGGGACCGCCGCCACGACTCGGCGATCACCGGCCGTGTTGCAACGCCTCGGTCCATCACCTCTCCAGGATGAAGGGCCTCCTGCCGCAATTCGTTACTCCTTTCGGATGCAACGTGCGTGAAACGTTCCACTACCTAGCGTCGCGGTTCAGTTCGCAACGATGCGGGAGGCGAGATGACGAAGTACGCGGCTCCGGGGCAGTCCGGCAGCGTGGTGACGTACCGCGACCGGTACGACCACTTCATCGGAGGCGAGTACGTACCGCCCGCCAAGGGCGAGTACTTCGCCAACCCGACCCCGGTCACCGGTGAGGAGTTCACCGAGATCGCCCGCGGCACGGCCGAGGACGTCGACCGCGCTCTGGACGCGGCCCACGGAGCGGCTCGTGGGTGGGGCAAGACGTCGGTGGCGGACCGCGCCAACGTGCTGAACAAGATCGCCGACCGCATCGAGGCCAACCTGGAGATGCTGGCCGTCGCGGAGACGTGGGAGAACGGCAAGCCCATCCGCGAGACGCTGGCCGCCGACCTGCCGCTCGCGGTCGACCACTTCCGCTACTTCGCGGGCGTGATCCGGGCACAGGAAGGCGGCATCTCGCAGATCGACGAGGACCTGGTCGCGTACCACTTCCAGGAGCCGCTCGGCGTCGTCGCCCAGATCATCCCGTGGAACTTCCCTCTGCTGATGGCGGTGTGGAAACTCGCACCGGCGCTGGCCGCCGGCAACGCGGTCGTGCTGAAGCCCGCCGAGCAGACTCCGGCCTCGATCCACGTGCTGATGGAACTGATCGCGGACCTGTTGCCGCCCGGCGTGGTGAACGTGGTCAACGGTTTCGGCGTCGAGGCGGGCAAGCCGCTGGCGTCGTCGCGGCGGGTGGCGAAGGTGGCGTTCACCGGCGAGACGACCACCGGCCGGTTGATCATGCAGTACGCCAGCGAGAACATCATCCCGGTGACTCTGGAGCTCGGCGGGAAGTCGCCGAACGTGTTCTTCTCCGACGTCGCTGCGGAGCGGGATGCGTTCTACGACAAGGCTCTTGAAGGCTTCACGATGTTCGCGCTGAACCAGGGCGAGGTCTGCACGTGCCCGTCGCGCGCCCTGATCCAGTCGTCGATCTACTCGGACTTCCTCGGTGACGCAGTTTCGCGGACTCAGGCGGTGAGGCAGGGCCACCCGCTCGACACCGAGACGATGATCGGCGCGCAGGCGTCCAACGACCAGCTCGAGAAGATCCTGTCGTACATCGACATCGGCAAGCAGGAAGGCGCCCGCGTGCTGACCGGCGGTGAGCGCGCGGACCTCGGCGGCGAGCTGTCCGGCGGCTACTACGTGCAGCCGACGGTGTTCGAGGGCGACAACAAGATGCGGATCTTCCAGGAGGAGATCTTCGGCCCGGTAGTCGCCGTGACGTCGTTCTCCGACTACGACGACGCCCTGAAGACCGCCAACGACACGTTGTACGGCCTGGGCGCGGGCGTCTGGTCGCGCGACGGCTCGGTCGCCTACCGCGCGGGCCGCGACATCCAGGCGGGCCGCGTGTGGGTGAACAACTACCACGCCTACCCGGCGCACGCGGCGTTCGGCGGCTACAAGCAGTCCGGCATCGGCCGCGAGAACCACCGCGTGATGCTCGACCACTACCAGCAGACCAAGAACCTGCTCGTCAGCTACTCCCCGAACGCCCTGGGCTTCTTCTGATGCCCCGCGTGGCCCTGACCCCGGAGGCGGCGGATCTGCTCCGCCGCCTCCGGGCGTCGCACGGCGACCTGATGTTCCACCAGTCCGGCGGCTGCTGCGACGGCTCGGCCCCGATGTGCTACCCAGCCGGGGAGTTCCGCACCGGCGCGGCGGACGTGCACCTCGGGGATTTGGAGGTCGACTCGTTCGTCGTTCCCGTGTGGATGTCCGCGGCGCAGTTCGAGTACTGGTCGCACACGCACCTGACGATCGACGTGGTGCCCGGTCGTGGGAGCGGGTTCTCTCTTGAGGCTCCACTTGGAATGCGGTTTCTGGTGCGTTCACGTTTGCTGAACTCCGAGGAGCTCTAGCATCTGCATCCATGACCGTCCAATGCGGATGCTGCGGAGCCGAGATCACGTCTACGGACCGCATCGACTTTCGGCTGAACCGCCCGGAGCCGTTGATCGGCGTGCCCTCGGAGCAGCTCACCGCGCCGACAGGCGGGCTGCTCGCCGGACCGGACGGCGACACGTACCTCCGTTGTCTCCTGCCGGTTCGGCTGACCGGAGGAGTGGAGCTGGTCTTCGGCGCATGGATGAAGATCAGCAAAGTCGACGCGATGTACGCGCACGCGGTCTGGGACAACGACTCCGAGTACGCGAACTTCCGCGTGTCCGGCACGTTCGCGAACCTCATCCTGCCGTGGGACCTGCTCGGTGTCCCGGTCGAAGCGGCCGTGCTGAACGCCGACGAGCTGCCGTACTACACCGCGCACCCGTTGCTGGAGCGCGAATGGGACCGCGACGAGGTGCTGAGCTGCATCCGGCACCCGTTGCCGGTCCCGGTCCGGGAGACGCTGGGCGAGGTCTGGACCGTCGAGCGGACCGCGGGCATGCGCTGCGTCGTGGAGGACCGGACGGTGTGGTTCTCCAGCCCCGGCCGGTGGGTGGGGCTCGACGTCTACAACGACAGGGCCCAGCGCACGCCCAGCGACTTCCTCGCGGCCGTGATCGAGGGCTACCCGTCGGAGGACCACTCGGTCGAGCACATCGGGCCGGAGCTGCGGCACGCGTTCTGGCTCAGCGAGGTGATCGACGGCAACGAGGAGCAGGTGTTCCACGGGCACGTCGTGCGTCCCGGCACCATGCTGTCCGTGCGGGTGGTCCACCGCTTTCCCGCCGACCGGGCGTGGGCGCAGCACGTGCTGAACAGCGTCCAGTACATCGGCGAGTCGTGACCGCCGGCGGGCGGATCGACACGTGCTGACCAGCTACGGGGCCTGACCGAACGTCAGCCGCATGTCGTCCATCGCGAGGCTGACGAGCGGCGTCCGGCCGGTCAAGTAGCCCAACGGCCCGCCGACGGGAAACATCCACCCCGCCCGCACGAGCCTGACCCGCCCGGACATGGCGGCGTGCGCGCGCACGTCCCGGCCGTCGAGGCGTTGTACGACACGGCCGGCGACCTTCCACCGGCCCGGCAACGGCACGCCGCCCGTCACCGCGACACCCGCGATCGACGAGCCCTCACCGAACCGGGCGAGCTGCTTCGGGATGGCCCACAGCTCACGCCCGCCCAGCCGGGAGGCCTCGCTGTCGACCCAGATCTGCGGCACCGACACGGCCACCGCACCCCGGTCCCACACCGGAGTCGCCACCAGGAGCTCCTCGTAGGTGAGCACGCCGCCCGGTTCGTACGACACGAACGCGACAGCCACGAAAGCGTTGCCCGCCAGCGTGATCAGCCGAGTCCCCGCGGGCAGGTGCTCGTCTCGGACCAGCCGCCTCGGCACGCGGAACACGGAGAGCACGAGAGTTCCGCGCAGGTACCACGGCTCAGGTGGAAAACTCACGCCGCCGACCGTACCGCCATCAGTCGCTCACGAGCGTCCACTGCTGGTCGGTCCGGCTGGACTTCAGCGAGGTGCTGCGGGCGTTGCGCGAGGCCGTGGACGATCGTAACGTCAGGGAAATCCCAAGTTTGCGCGAGTGAGCTGGACCACTAATCGAGCCGGGCTCACGATTCCGCCATGAACGTCCTGCTGGCATTCGCACTAGCCGCGAGCGTCGTGACGCCCGCGCCGCCGCTGCCGCCCACGGCAGCGTGCCCGGAGAGGGTTCCCGCCGACGCCACGTGCTACGAGGGCCGGGACGCCAACGGCGCCTACTACACGATCGCCGTGCCGAAGAAGTGGAACAAGACGCTGGTCGTCCACTCGCACGGCGGTCCGGACCTGGGCGACCCCACGCCCGAACGCACCCGTGACGACCTGAACCGCTGGGCCGTCATGGTCAAGGAGGGCTACGCCTGGGCGGGCACCTCGTACCGGCGCGGCGGCTACGGCACGCGGATGGCCGCCGAGGACACCGACAACCTGCGCAAGATGGTCAGCGCGATGCTGAAGCCGCACAAGGTCTACCTCCACGGTCAGTCGTGGGGCGGCAACGTCGCGGCGAAGACCATCGAGCTGTACAAGGGCTACGACGCGGCGCTGCTCACCAGCGGGGTGATGGCCGGCGGCACGCGCGGCTACGACTACCGCGTCGACCTGCGCGTGGTCTACCAGTACTACTGCGGCAACCACCCGCGCCCGTCCGAGGTGCAGTACCCGCTGTGGCAGGGCCTGCGTCCGGGTTCCACGATGACGACGGCCGGTCTGCGCTCCCGGATCGAGGAATGCCTTGGCGTGGCAGGAAGTCGCACGCCCGCGCAGCAGCAGAAGCTCGACGACGTCCTCGCGGTCACGAAGATCCCCGAGGAGACGCTGAACTCGCACCTCAACTTCGCGACGTTCACGTTCCGCGACATCGTGCACAACCGGCTGGGCGACCGGAACCCCTGGAGCAACACGGGTGTCGTCTACCAGGGCTCGCACGACGACGCGGCCCTGAACGCGGGCGTCGAGCGCTTCGCCGCCGATCCCGCCGCCCGCGCCGAGCTGGCCTACGACAGCGACCTCACCGGCAAGATCGACATCCCGGTGCTGTCGGTGCACGCGATCGGCGACCCCACCGCGTTCGTGGAGCACGAGTCGGCCTACCGGGACCAGGTCCTGAAGGCCGGGCGCTGGTACAACCTGGTGCAGACCTTCACGACCGAGGCGACGCACTCGGCGTTCAGCGACTCCGAGTACGCGGCGGCCATCCAGTCGCTGGCGGCGTGGGAGAAGTTCGGGCTGCGGTCCAACCCGTTCCTGATCGCGGCCGCCTGTCCCGGCCACGACGAGCAGTACGGCACCGGTTGCTTCTTCGACCCGTGGTACCGCCCGAAGTCCTACGAGTCCAGGGTCGCGCCCCGCAAGTGACCCGTTGAAGGCGAAGCCCGGCCGCACAGTGCCTCCAGAACACGCTGTGCCGCCGGGCTTCGCGCTGCTTCACCTGCCCTGCAACGACTTCACCTTGTCGCCGAAGGTCCAGTTCTTCGAGCCGTCCCAGTTGATCGACCAGGTCATGAGCCCCTTGAGCTGGCCGTTGAAGCTGTTCCACGCCTGCCCGACCAGGCTCGGGCTCAGGTAGCCACCGCCTGCGCCGGGCTGAGCGGGCAGGCCCGGCACCTGCTTGTCGTAGGGCACCTTGATCGTCGTGCCCTGCACGACCAGCCCCTTGTTGAGGCACTGGGTCTGCGCGACGAAGCCCTGCACCGTACCGGCCTGGTAGCTGTCGCCGGAGCACCCGTACATGGATCCGTTGTAGTACTGCATGTTCAGCCACCACAGACGCCCGTTGTCCGCGTACTTCTTGATGATCGGCAGATACGCACCCCAGATCGACCCGTAGGTGATGCTGCCGCCCGTCACATACGCGGTCTCGGGCGCCATCGTCAGACCGAACCCCGCGGGCATCTGCGCGAGCACGCCGTCGATGATGCGGATGAGGTTGGCTTGTGAGGGTGAGAGCTGGCTGATGTTGCCGCTGCCGACCAGCCCGGTCTCGATGTCGATGTCGATGCCGTCGAAGTTGAACTTCTTGAGGATCGGCACCACGGTCGCGACGAACCGGTTGGCCACCGCGGTCGAGCTGAGGTCGATGCCCGCCGCCGCGCCACCGATCGACATCAGAATCGTGGCGCCCGCCGCCTTCGCGGCGCACATCTCGGCAGGCGTGGCGACCTTGACGCCCGCGTCCATGCCGTCCTCCCACAGCACGGTGCCGTCGGAGCGGATCACGGGGAACGCCGCGTTGATGACGTTGTAGCCGTGCTGCTTGATGCGGGCGTCGGTGATGGGCGTCCAGCCGAACGGCGGATGCACCCCGTTCGACGCGCCGTCCCAGTTCTCCCAGTAGCCGTGCAGCACCTTGCCGGCGGGACGGGACTTGAGCGCACACGTGTCGGCCGCCTGCGCGGTGGACGGGACGAGCACGGTGCTCATGAGCAGAAGCAGGGCTGTCAGCGCCTTCAGTACCAAGCGGGCAGACATTCGCTCACCTTTCGCATGCAGGCGGCGACCCGTTGTCATTGAAGCACGAAATGGTCCAGACCTCTACGGATGGTCGTAACGGACCGTGGCCGACCGGCGACAACTCCGGCATCCAGCGCGAACGGAGATGCCCCATGCCCGGCGAGTCACCCGAGACGGTCACGATCACCGTCGACGGCCACCGCACCGGCTTGGAGTCGTTGTGGGACTGGCTGCGGCACGAACCGGAGCTGCGCGGCAGGCTGAGAGCGGTCACCCCGGCCGCACCGGACGGCGCGATGGGCTCCGGCGTGGAACTGGTGGTCGTGGCCTCCGCCCCGGCCCTGGACGTACTCGCCCGGTCGATACCGGTGTGGCTCGCCCAGCGGGAGTCCGGCGCCACGGTGACGATCAAGGCACCTGATGGACGGTCGGTCACCGCCACTCAGGACATCGACCCCGCACAGCCCCTGCGCGACCTGCTCGGGACGGGCTGACGTGCGCCTGCCCGTTCCCTCGAGCTCCTACGCGGTGCTCATCGGCACCAGCACGTACCGCAACCTGGCCGGGCTGCCCGCCGTGCGGCACAACCTCGACGACCTGGCCGCGGTCCTCACCGACCCCGGCCTGGGCGGCCTGTCAGCCGACCACTGCGTCGTGGTGCCCGATCCAGCAGGCATCCGCACGGTCTACCGCGAACTCCAGCGGCACGCGGCCCGTGCCACGGACACCCTGATCGTCTACTTCGCCGGTCACGGCCTCACCGGCCCCCGCAACGACCTCTTCCTGAGCCTGACCGACACCGACACGTGCGAACTCCCGGTCAGCGCTCTCGCCTACGACCTGGTCCGCGACGTCATCCGCGACAGCCCGGCCCGCAACCGGGTGGTGATCCTCGACTGCTGCTTCAGCGGCCGTGCCGCCGGTGACATGGCCGGAGAGGGCGCGATCCAGGGCCAGATGGGCATCGAAGGCACCTACGTCCTGGCGGCGACCTCCGCCAACGCCGTCGCCCTCGCCCCACCGGGTGCCCGGCACACGGCCTTCACCGGCGAACTCCTCGAACTGCTGCGAACCGGCGTGCCGGAGGGTCCCGAACTGCTGACGTTCGGCACCATCTACCGGCACCTGCTGCACACCATGACAAGTCGCGGCCTGCCACTGCCGCGACAACGCGGCACCGGCACAGCCGACCACCTGGCGCTGACCCGCAATCCCGCGCACGTGCCCGCGGAACTCGCGCCGGTCCTGTTGCCCGTGGTGCCGGTCCCAGCCGTCCGGGACGGCGAGGTCGCTACGGCGTCGGCTGAGGTGACCGGCAACGCCGAAACTCCCACCGCACCACTCGAGCCCCCCGCCGCACCGGACACGACAAGCACGGAGGTCCAGGTTGCCGCGACACCGGTCCCAGCCACCCAGGACAGCGAGATCGCCGCGCCGCCTGCAGAAGCAACCGGCGACACCGAAACTCCCACCGCACTAGGCGAGACCCTCGCGGCGGTTGGCGCGACAGGCACGAAGGTCCAGGTGCCCGTTGCGCCGGTCCCAGCCACCCAGGACGACGAGATCGCCACGGCGCCGACACAGGCGACGACCGGCAATACCCAGACGCCCACCGCACCACACGAACCCCTCACCGCGCCGGGCACAACAGGCACGGATGTCGTGGTGCCCGCAACGCCAATCCCAGCCACCCAGGACAGCGAGATCGCCACGGCGTCGGCACAGGCGACCGGCAGCGCCGAGAGGTCCGCCGC
>NZ_JYJG01000558.1 GCF_000955955.1 Lentzea aerocolonigenes | reverse complement strand
TGGTACTTGCAGACGCGATGGTCACCAGGCGGGCGTCCCCTTGGAGCCGGCTAGCAGGCAGGTGACGACCAGTTGGGCGGCACCGGGCTCTTGAACGCACTCGGGCCGTTCGGCCCGCTGGTGTCGCTCAGCTCGCCGACCTCGCCCCATCCGCCGCCATAGCCGTACCAGGGCTGCGACTTCACGTTCTGCACAGGCCGTTTGTAGGTCTCCCAGAGCTCGCCGCCGCCGTTCGCGTTGTCGTTCACACCGGGGAACCCGGTCGGGAACGTGCCTGCCTTCTGGTAGGTGGCGTGTGTGCCCAGCGCGGAGTACCCGACGGGATGCGTGCCGACCTTCGCGGCGGAGGCGTAGCTCTGCACGCAGTACTTGCCGTGGTGGAAGTACGCCACGGTGATCGGCTTGTTGCCCGCGTCGAGCCGGACCGAGACGCGCTCCCAGTCGCCCTCGTGGTTCTGCACGGACGCACCGTCGTTGTAGGCGTAGAACAGCCAGTACGTGACGTGCGAACCCTTGGCGTAGTCGAAGTAGACCTCCGCCTGGACGCTGCCGATGCCGCGTTTGTCGTTGTCGAGGTCGAGGAACATGCCCTCCTTCGCACCCAGCTCGCCGTGCGGGCGCACGTTCTGGTTGCTCGAGTACTTCTTGCCGCTGTGCGAGCAGAGCTTGCCGGTGGAGTTGTGCTGGTAGCCGCCGGAGCCGAGCGTCTTGGCGTTGACGCTGCCCCGCCCGGCGATCTCGTGGTCGGGGCAGCCGCTGTGCGACCAGCGCAGCGACGAGTTCTGCAGGAACTCGCCGGCGTTCGCGGGCCGCTTCGACTCGCCCTTGGTCAGGTGGATCACCGGCGCGTAGGTGACCCAGAGATCGGCCGCGCTCGCCGGGACCGGCACTGCGAACAGCAGAGCCGCCGCAGCGCACCCCGAAATGACCTGCTTCATCACGTTCTGTCCCTCCTCTGTGGACAGAACCTACGCAGGTCCGCCCACGGCCGGCAACTCGACGACGAACCGCGCGCCACGCGGGAAGCGGTCCTCCACCCAGACCCGGCCGCGGTGGCGGTGCACGTGCTCGCGGACCAGCGCGAGCCCGAGCCCGCTGCCGGTGTCGTCGCCGCGGCTGCCGGGCCTGCCGCGCGCGAACCGTTCGAAGATCTGCTCCCGCAACGCTTCCGGCACGCCCGGCCCGCCGTCCTCCACCTCGATCCGCGCCACGGAGCCGTGCTGCCGCACCGACACGAAGATCGCGCCGTCCGCGTGCCGTTCGGCGTTCTCCATCAGGTTGGCCAGGACGCGGTCGAGCCGCCGCCGGTCGCCTTCCACCGTCACCGGGGACGCCGACACGGGTACCGCACGCCAGCGAGACGCGATCACGTGCCGCACCAACGCGCTCAGGTCGAGCTCCTCTGGCTCGTAGTCGTCGGTCTGGTCGGCGCGCGAGATCTCCAGCAGGTCCACGACCATCCGGGCGAACCGGTCGACCTCCGAAGTGAGCAGTTCCAAAGCAGTTCCAGCGGTGCCCGGCAGATGCTCGCGACGACGCCGCAGCACCGCGCCCGCGTTCACCATCGTCGTCAACGGCGACCGCAGCTCGTGCGACACGTCGGACGCGAACCGGGCATCGCGCAAGGCCCGTTGCTCCAGGGCGTGCGCCGTCGAGTTGAACTTCGCCGCCAACGCGGCCAGGTCCGGGTCGTCCTGGTCGGGCAACCGGGCGCGGAGATCGCCACCGGCGATCCGCCCGGCGGCGGAGTTCAGCTCCGCCAGCGGTTTCAGCGCCCGCTTCGACGCCCACGAGCCCAGCGCCGCGCCGAGCAGCGCGGACCCGATCGTGCCCGCGATCAGCACCGCGCTGAGGAAGCCGAACGTCCGATCCAGCTGCTGCAACGGGAACAGCTCCACGTAGACCGAGTCGCCCGCCACCGGCCGCGTCACGGCGATGACCTCCAGCCCGGCCACCGTCAGCCGAGCCCGGCCCGGCGGGTGGTCCACCAGGTCGGGAGGCAGCTCGGACGGCTCGACCTTGCGGCCCGCCGTCACCAGCCGCCCCGGGCTGAGCACCAGGATCGTCGAGTCCGGGCCGGTGGTGAGCCCGGCCAGCAACTCGTCGAGGCCAGGCGAGGACAGCGACTTCTCGACCAGCCGCACGTTCACCTCGGCCTGCCGCGCCGCGCTCGCTTCCCGTTGCCGCAGCATGTAGCCGGAGGCGAGGTTCCAGGTCGCGAACGCCAGCACACTCGTCACGATCAGCAGGCCCGCACCGAACGAGAGGGTGACGCGGCAGCGCAGCGAGAGCTTCACGAGCGGATCCGGTACCCGGTGCCGCGCACGGTGAGCACCAGCGCTGGATCATCCGGGTTGGCCTCGATCTTGCGGCGCAGTCTCCTTATGTGCACGTCGAGCAGTCGAGTGTCACCAAAGTAGTCATATCCCCACACCTTTTGCAGCAACTGTTCCCTGGTGACGATTCGCCCGGCCGCACCAGCGAGTTCCAGCAGCAGCCGGAATTCGGTGCGGGTGAGATGAACGCGTTCGCCCGCTCGGTGCACCAGTCCTTCCTGCGGACGGATTTCCAGATCACCGATCCGAACGGCTTCCCGGCCGGGTCCGCGTCTGCGCAACAAGGCGCGGATCCGGGCCGCGAGAACACTGGCCATCAACGGTTTCGTGACGTAGTCGTCCGCGCCCGCCTCCAACCCCGCGATCACGTCACGGGCGTCTGTTCGGGCTGTCACAACGATTATCGGCAGGTCACCGCGGGACCTGAGCGTGCGCACGACCTCCAGGCCGTCGATGCCAGGCAGGGTCAGGTCGACCAGCATCACGTCGAACGACTCGGTCTCCAGACGTCGTAACGCGTCTTCACCCGAAGAAGCCTCGTCAACGGTGAAACCCTCGTCGGACAAGGCGAGGCTCAACGCCTGCCGGATTCGCTCGTCGTCTTCGACCAGCAGGACCCCTACGCACACAACGACTCCACTGTGTGAGAGCCGCGGCGACGGCGTCTCACACAGTGGAGTGAAAGTCGATCAAAAGCAAGAACGTTTCGGTTCAGAATGCTGTCAGGGTGATTTTTGCCGAACGCGGGTTCGGTTCGTGGACAAGTGACTCGAAGGCGCCGACGTCATCGAACGCGAACCCGTACGCCTTCCCGTCGGCCATGTTGGCGTGCACGATCCTCGAGTAGTGGTTGGTGATCGAGCGCGTGTAGAACTGGCTCGCGTTGTACGTCGGCTGGGTGTGGATGAACCCGAGCGTCGAGCGGTTCAGGGCCGCGCACAGCGAACGCGAGATCGCGCCGACGTCGTTGTTCGGAGCCGCGAGCCGGCCGTCGCAGTTGAAGACGTCCCGCGTCGACGGCTGCTGGAACGACGCGACCTGCTGACCGGCCGTGTTGGTGAAGTTCAGGACCCCGCCGCTGGTGCGGCCGGTGAACTTGCGGTTCGGCTCGTTCTGGAACGGAACCACGGTCAGCGGCGTGTTCTGGTAGGTCGCCCACGTGCTGCTGACGTAGCTGGAGAAGTACGAGCTCGAGAACACGCCCGCGTCGAGACCCTTGCTGGGGTTCAGGACGCGCAGCCGCGTGCCGTCGCCCCGCGTGTAGACCAGCCGCGCCCAGTCGCCGCCGAGCTGCTGGTGCTGGTCGAAGACGCGGTTGCGGCCGCCCGCGACCAGCTGACCGGTCTTCTTGGTGGCGCCGGCCTGCGACGTCGCCTCGACCGCGTGGGGGACGCTGAACATGTCCACCTGCGAGCTGTTCAGCCACAGCCCGCCGCCGTTGTAGGTGAACTCGCTCCAGTCGAACAGGATGTCGCGGTTGGGGTCGCCGCCCGCCCACGGCGCGGGTTGCACCAACCCGTTGGGTACGAGGCTGAACTTCAACTTGTCCCGGAAGGACATGTAGAGCCGGCCGCCGGCGAGGTTGATCGGGATCTGCAGAGTCCTGCTACCGCCGTTGGCAGGACCCGGGATCGAGACGTCCGGTGCGGGCACGGGTGGGATGGCCCCGCCGGACCAGGCGGTGAACTGGCCGTTCGCGTTCACGTAGCCGAGCCTGCCGCCCATCTCGCCGGTGATGTACAGGAACACGGCGTCGCCACGGCCTGAGTTGTTCGTGACGGTGAGCGGGAGCAGGTTCGGTGGAGCCGCTTGCACTGGTGCAGACATCGTTGTCAGCCCAAGTAGGGCCGATGCCGCGAGCAGCAGGAGCTTGCGCATCGACTATCTCCTCACT
This sequence comes from Lentzea aerocolonigenes, assembly GCF_000955955.1. Taxonomy (GTDB): domain Bacteria; phylum Actinomycetota; class Actinomycetes; order Mycobacteriales; family Pseudonocardiaceae; genus Lentzea; species Lentzea aerocolonigenes_A. The sequence goes on along the minus strand of NZ_JYJG01000558.1, from coordinate 4,508 downwards.
GAGACAGACTGCGCCTGACTTCAGGGCAGTGAGAGCGCTCTCATACTCCTGTCTCTTAATACTCAGCGTGAACGTGTTGATGTGTCAAGAATGGTCTTCATGCGCGCGCTGACGGTTGATCTTGCACAAGCCGGCTCTTTGTCGATCTCCGAACTTCCCGATCCGGTCCCCGGTCCCGAGGATCTGCTGGTCGAGGGGCTGGCGATCGGGATCTGCGGCACGGACCGGGAAATTGTGCGCGGCGAGTTCGGGGTCGGCGGAACTCTCGTGATCGGACACGAGTCGTTGGGCCGGGTGATCAGCGGGCCGGGGTTCGAGCCCGGTTCGCTGGTGGCCGGGGTGGTGCGGCGGCCTGATCCGGTGCCGTGCGTGGCGTGTGCGCGCGGCGAGTTCGACATGTGCCGGAACGGGCAGTACACCGAGCGCGGGATCACCGGGCTCGACGGGTACGGCTCGACCACGTGGACGGTCCCGTCGATCTACGCCGTCGGTGTCAGCTCGTCGACAGGTGTGCTCGTCGAACCGGCCTCGGTGGTGGTCAAGGCGTGGGAGCGGCTGGACCAGCTGGCGCTGTTCCCCTTCGAGAGCGTGCTGATCACGGGTGCCGGGCCGATCGGGTTGCTGGCGGCGTTGATCGGGGTGCAGCGCGGCCTGGACGTGCACGTCTTCGATCTGGCTTCCGATGGTCCGAAGCCCGGCCTGGTGGAGTCGCTCGGCGCGACCTACCACCGGAAGCTTCCTGATCACCAGGTCGTGATCGAGGCGACGGGCGCACCGAAGCTGGTCGCGCAACTGCTCGGACGCGAGCTGGTGTGCCTGACCGGGGTGCCGTCCACTGAGGAGGTGCCGGTGGATCTCGGGCAGGCGAACCGGGATCTGGTGCTGCGCAACGGGATCATGTTCGGCACGGTCAACTCGAACGTGCGCCACTACCGGGAGGCCGCCGCGGTGCTGGACCGGGCGGACGACGCCTGGGTGTCGTCGCTGATCACTCGGCGAGTTCCGCTGGAGTCCTTCGCGGAGGCGTTCGAGTCGCGGCCGGGCGACGTGAAAGTGGTACTAGAGCTGTGAGAACGATTGCGGCGGCCAGCAGGAGGGCGTGCTGGTAACCGTGGCGGAGCAGGGGAGCGGCGATGAGCGGGCCGATGATCTGGCCCGCTGAGTAGCCGGTGGTCAGCACGGCCGCCGCGCGGGGGAAGCCGAGCTCCGCACCGGTCTTGAGGGCGACCCCCGCGATCGTGAGGAACGTGCCGCCGAACAGGATCACGGCGATCAGGGCCACCGCGGTGCCGCCGATCAATGCGGGCAGGGCGATGCCCACGGCCTGGACGGCGAGAAGCACCGGCAGGTTGCGGGCGCGGATCGTCACGGAAAGGGCCGCGGAGATGCCGGCGAGGATCCACGCGGCGCTGCCGAGGGGGCCGCTGATGGCGGCCACGAGGAAGGTGCCCGCGATGATGTAGCCGACGCCTTCGAGGGTGTAGGCGGCGAACAGGGCGCCGAAGCCGTGCTTCCTGGAGGTGGTGGCCTGGGGTTTCACGTTCTTCGGTTCCAGAGGCCATGCGCCGAGCGTCAGCAGCGCGGACAAACCCGCCGACACCCACCAGGCGACCTGCCACTGTCCCCACGCCAGCACCAGCGACCCGGACAGCGCGATCCCCACCCCGACCCCGGACAGTCCCCAGCCGGGTCCCGCGTTCACCGCCGCCACGAACACCAGCGCGCTCGCGATCCCGGCCAGCAGTCGCAGCACGAACCACGCAGCGAAGCTGTGCGTGAGCGGCATGCCGGCGAGCGTGGCCACCAGCAGCACGAGGGCGACACGGTTCGTGGTCCGAGAAGGTGCCCGAACGATCGTGGCGAGCGCGCCGGCGAAGTAGCCCAGGTAGTTCGCGGTGGCCAGGCTCGCGGCTCCGGTGGCGCTGAGCCCGGCCTGAGCGGTCATCAGGGGCAGGATCGGGGTGTAGACGAACCGACCGATGCCCATGGACGCCGCGAGTGCCGCGGCGGCCTGGCGGGCGCTCATGAACGTCCCGGGTCGTTCGGGTGAGGCTGCACGGCGGTGACGTTGAACGCCATCCACGGGCTCAGCGGGAGCGTGCCGAGGACGTTCGCGTGCAGGTCGTCCTCGTCGTCGGCCTGCCACAGGCCGATGCTGCGCATCTCGCCGATCGGGCGCCACAGCCGCACGAGGTTGCCGCTTGCCGCGAGTTCCTTGGCCCGGACGGCTTCCAGCGCGCGGCGTGAGTCCACTTCGGACTGGCTGGTGCCGTCGGGGATCGTGGTGGTGATCTCGACGATGAACTCTCTCATGCACTCATCGTGCGACCGGGTGGGTGTGGGGCGCCACGACCGGCTTTCTCCTGCGTGAGAGCCTGAACCTCCTAGGATGCTCAGCGTGGAACTGCGTCAGCTCCGGTACTTCCTCGCGGTCGCCGAGGAGCTTCACTTCGGCCGGGCCGCGGCACGCCTGCTGATCGCGGGACCGTCGCTGTCGCAGCAGATCAAGGCCCTCGAACGCGACCTGGGCGTGCCTTTGTTCGCCCGCGACCGCCGCACGGTCGCGCTGACCTCTGCCGGAGCCGCGCTGGTCCCCGAGGTGCGGGCGTTGCTCGAGCGGGCCGACGAGCTGCAACGGCACGCGCAGCAACTGTCCGGGTCGCAGCCGGTGCGGATCGGGTACGTGAACTGGCTGCCACCGGACCTCACCGCACGCACGGCCGGTGTCGCGCAGCTCTACGTGGACGCGTGGGTCGTGCCGTCGCACGCGCAGGCCGCACGGGTCGCGGACGGCAGCCTCGACCTGGCCGTGTGCTGGATCCGCAACAAGGACATCACTCAGCTCGGTCTGAACGCGCAGCTGCTCGGCGCCGACCGGCTCTACGCGGTGTCGGTCGGCACCGACACGAGTCCGGTGCGCGCCAAGGACATCGCGGTGCTCGTCGACGACGACGTCACGTCGTGGCAGTCGTGGAACGAGTACGCCGAGGAGTTCGCCCAGGACACCGGCGCCGCCGTCCGGCGCATCCACAACGGTGCCATCACCGGGCCGGCGTTCTTCGACCACGTGCGGGTGTGCACCACGCCGGTGCTCAACTCGCCGAAGGGGCAGACCACCCCGTTGCCGCCGGACCTCGTGCAGCGGCCCGTGATCGACCCAGAGGTGCTGTGGACGTGGTCGCTGGTCCGCCGCGACGACGAGGTCAGGACGGCTGTGCTCGCGGCAGCCGAGGCCATCACGCGGCCGGTGGGCGACCTCGGGCTGCACCGCGAGGGCGTCTGGTTGCCCGCGGACGACCCCTGGCGTGCGCTGCGAGGCTGAGCCTCCCACGAAGGAGAAAACGCGTCGCAATTCCGGGAAATCAACCCGGACCGCGGCGGGTTGTGGCTGTCAGTTCCACTCCTTCGAAAGTGAGGCAAGAGAATGTCGAACAAGGTGGCCATCGTCACGGGTGCGTCGCAGGGAATCGGTGCGGCACTCGTCCCGGCCTATCGCAAGCTCGGCTATTCGGTCGTGGCGGTGTCCCGGTCCGTCGAAGCCGCGGACGATCCCGAGGTGCTGGCGATCCGGGCCGATCTGTCGAAGCCCGGCGAGGGCGCGCGGGTCGTGAGCGAAGCGCTTGCGCGGTTCGGCCGCGTCGACACGCTCGTCAACAACGCCGGGATCTTCGTCGCGAAGCCGTTCGCCGAGTACACCGACGAGGACTTCGCGAACGTGATCGGCACGAACCTGGTCGGCTTCTTCGACATCACGCGCAGCGCGGTCGGTGCCATGAACGGCGGGCACGTGGTCAACGTGTCGACGACGCTGGTCGACCACGCGCTGTCCGCCGTGCCGTCAGCGCTCGCGTCGCTGACCAAGGGCGGTCTGAACGCCGTCACGAAGTCGCTGGCGATCGAGTACGCGGCCCAGGACATCCGCTTCAACACGGTCGCGCTCGGCATCATCCGCACGCCGATGCACGCGCCCGAGACCCACAAGACGCTGGCCGGGCTGCACCCCGTCGGCAGGATCGGCGAGATCTCCGACGTCGTGGACGCGATCACCTTCCTGGAACAGGCCGGCTTCGTCACGGGCGAGATCCTGCACGTCGACGGCGGCCAGAGCGCGGGGCACTGACATGAGCATCGAAACCGTCATGAACCGGTGGAAGGACGCCGTGGACGCGCACGAACCCGAGCGCGTGGCCGCCAATTTCACCGAGGACGCCATTTTCCAGGGCCTGCACCCGTACGGCGTGGGCAGAAAAGCGGTCGCCGAGTACTACGATTCCCAGCCCATCGGCATGAAGGCCGAGTACGAGGTGCTGGAAACGCGGAAGCTCGCCGACGATCTGACGCTCGGCTATTTGGGCGTCGATTTCTCGTTCGTGGACCGGCCGGCGATCAACGTGAAGCTGAGCGTGCTGATCAAGGGAGACCTGATAGCGCACTACCAGGTCTCCCTGCTCCCGAACTAGTGACGCGTCGCTGCTAGTAGTACTTCGTCAGGTCGCGCTGACCTGGGC
>NZ_JYJG01000557.1 GCF_000955955.1 Lentzea aerocolonigenes | reverse complement strand
CGCAGGTCCGTGGCTGCGGACCCTTGGAATCAACCGTCTAGTCCAGCAATCGGGCGCAGCGGATCAGGCCCAGGTGGGAGTAGGCCTGCGGGTGGTTGCCCAGAGATCGTTCGGCGACCGGGTCGTACTCCTCGGACAGCAGTCCGGTCGGCCCGGCCAGCCGGACGAAGCTCTCGAACAGCTCCTGCGCGTCGGCACGGCGGCCGACGCGCAGATAGGCCTCGATCAGCCAGGCCGTGCACAGGTGGAACCCGCCCTCGTCACCCGGCAGGCCGTCGTCGCGCAGGTAGCGGTAGACGGTCGGGCCGCTGCGCAGGGTCTCCTCGACCGCGACGACCGTGGCGTGAAAGCGCGGGTCGGCCGGGTCGAGGAGGCCCGAGAGGCCCACGTGCAGCGAGGCGGCGTCGAGGTCGGTGCCGTCGTAGGCCGTGGTGAAGGCGCCGACGTCCGGGTTCCAGCCGCGGTCCAGCACCTCGGCGGCGATCACCGCGCGCAGCTCCGGCCAGGCCGGATCCAGCGAGCGGCCGAACCGGGACGCCAAACCGATCGCGCGGTCCAGGGTCTGCCAGCACATCACGCGCGAGTACACGCGGTGGCGCGGCACGTGGCGTTCCTCCCAGATGCCGTGGTCCGGCTCGTGCCAGCGACGCGACACGGCAGACACCATCGAGACGACGATGTCCCAGGAACGATCGGACAGGAAACCCTGGGCCAGCGCCAGGTCGTGCACGAGGTCCGCGATCGGGCCGAACACGTCCAGCTGCACCTGCGAGTCTGCGAGGTTGCCGACGCGGACCGGTCCGGAACCCGCATAGCCCGGCAGGCTGTCGATCACCTGCTCCGGCCCGAGCGCGGTGCCGCGGACGGTGTAGAGCGGACTCAGCACTTCCGGACCGGGAACGGAGTCGAGCACGCCGCAGAACCAGTCCACGAAAGCGGTTGCCTCGGCGAAGGACCCGAGTGACACCAGCGCTTGCACGGTCAAGGCCGCATCGCGCAGCCAGCAGTAGCGGTAGTCCCAGTTGCGCACCCCGCCGATCTGCTCGGGCAGCGACGTCGTGGCGGCCGCGAGCACCGCGCCGGTGTCGCGATGACACAAAGCCCGCAACGTAAGTGCGGACCGGAGCACCAAGTCCGGGCAGACGGACGGAAGTCGCAACGACGCTGACCAATCGGGCCAATCCGAGTCCACTTCGGACGGTGAACCCAGGTCCAGCTCCAGCACGAGAGGAGGGATGATCACCGCGGTCGCAACCCCGTCGCCGATCTCCCAGTCCACCCCTGGCGACCGCAGGAAGATCGACGTGCCGGCCACCCGCAGCCCGTCACCGACCCGCTCCAGCACCACCGGAACACGGCCGAAATCGGGGCGTGGCGCGAACTCCACGGCCGCGGGGACCCGGCCTTCGACCGTCCGCACCAGTCCGGCGGCCAAATGGTCGGTCACCTGCAAGCCCGTCCAGCGGGTCTGCACGGTCATCGTGCCCGGTGCATACCGTTGGCCCAACGGAAGCTGGTCCTTCTGGGGCCGCACCGAGAAATGCCCGGAACCGCCGAGCAGCGCGGCGAACAACGCCGGCGAGTCCGGCGAGGGGTGGCACAGCCACGTCACGTCCGCGTCGGGCGTGACCAGGGCGAGGGCACGGCGGTCGGAGAGCAGGCTGTGCCGCTCGATGGGCACCGCCACGCGCACCGGCGTCAGGAAGTCCGTCACGGCAGGCAACGTAAGTACGCGCCAGGGCCATCGGACCTGTGTTGGTCAAGACTTAGGCCCGCCCTAAACCTCTTTTATTACATCAGGTTCGGATGCGTGGATTGTTCGTGTTGAGTCATCTCGATAGGGTCCGCGTATCAGTGGTGTGCATGACGTAAGGCGGCATTCTTTGATCGGGCAGCGTGGGCGACCGCCGTCGGACGCCGACCTGATAGATGCCGTGCGCGACGGCAAGGTCGAGGCCTACGGCAAGCTCTACGAACGCCACGTGCGGGCCGCCACCATCCTCGCGATGCAGCTGTCGTCGTCGACGTCGGACGCGGACGACCTGGTGTCGGACGCGTTCGCCAAGGTGCTCGCCGCCCTGCGCACCGGTGGTGGTCCCGGTGCGGCGTTCCGGCCGTACCTGCTGACGGCGGTACGGCATTCGGCCTATGACCGGACCCGCAAGGAGAAACGGCTCGAGCTCGCCGGCAACGTCGAGGAAGTCCCCGGCGCGACACGGGTGACGAGCGTGCCGTTCCGCGACAAGGCCGTGGAGGACCTGGACCAGGCGCTGGCCGCGTCTGCGTTCGCCTCACTGCCCGAACGCTGGCAGACGGTCCTGTGGCACACCGCGATCGAGGGCCAGTCGCCCGGCGAGATCGCGCCGCTGCTGGGACTCACCGCGAACGGCGTCTCCGCGATGGCGTTCCGTGCGCGCGAAGGGTTGCGCAAGGCGTTCCTGCAGGCGCACGTCGCCCAGGAGCCGGCCGAACGCTGCCGCGCGACCGTGACGAAGCTCGGCGCCTGGACGCGGGGCGGACTCAAGGGACGCGAGGCCGTCCAGCTCGACGCGCACATGGACGACTGCGCCGAATGCCGCAAGCTCGCCAGCGAACTGTCCGACGTGAACGGTGCGCTGCGCGGTCTCGTCGCGCCCATCGTGCTCGGCACAGGCACCGCCGGGTACCTCGCCGCCGCGGCGACCAAGGGCGCGGCGATCTCCCTCAGCGCTTCGTCGTGGATCGGGGTGGCCGCGTCGGCCGCCGCGGTCGTGGTCGTCGCGGGCTCCGGTGTCATCACCTCGGAGAACAACGGGTCCGCTCCCCCCGGCGCCGCCCCGGTGATCACGACGATCACCACGAGCGGGCAGGCACCGGTCGGGTCGTCCGGCTCCACGCCGACGTCCGGTGTCGCGCCCTCGGGAACCTCCGGTGCCGGCACGCCCACCACCGAACAGCGCGGGACCAACGGGTCCGCCGCGCCCACGACGACGGTTCCTGGTCCGGCCGCAGCACCGAAGCTGTCCGGGAGCGCGCCGAACAACATCGCGATGACCACCAACGGCCCGCCCGACGAGATGACCATCGGCATCACCAACACCGGCACCGCGCCGACCGAGGTGCCAACGTTGACGTTGAACCTGCCGGACAAGGTCAAGACGGTCGGGCCGGGCAAGGTGCCTGAGGGGTCGGTCGGCTGCCCGGCGGGCAAGGGCACCGTGACGTGCACCGGCGGCCAGACGCTGGCGCCAGGTCAGACGATCACGTTCAAGGCACGTCTGCAGGCCGGTCCGAAGGCGGGCGACGGGACGATCACCGGGACTGCCGGATCCGTGCAGGTGACGATCAACATCACCATCTCCTAGTGGCGTGGCCCAGAACGTGGGCCGGGTAATTCACGCTCAGCAGGGCGCCTCGCGGCACGATGCACCCGTCTGACCGCGAATTCGCCTGGCAACGTTCTGGGCCACGCCACTAGCCGACCGTCGCATGTGGACGACGGTGTTCGTCCAGGACTGGATCAGCCGATCACCGGGTGAGTTGCTCCACGCCGGGCAGCGCGTTCGGCCGGTTGGACGCACCATGAGCGGATGGAGGAGCTCACCGCGGCTCTCGCCGAGCTGGAAGCACCGTTCCGCACGCTCGTCGACGACTCCGAGTGGGCGCACGCGAGCGTGGAAGGCCTCGTGCTCGACGCCGGCACGTGGTGGTTCGCCGACGCCGGCACCCGCCTGGCGCCGCAGGTCGCGTTCAGCGTGGCCTTCACCGAGGCCGGGCGGCTGCAGGGCGCGGTGTACGTGGAGGGCTACATCTGGGCGGACGACCAGCCCGTCGCCGCGGCGTGGTGCGGCCTTGGAGATCGCGTCGTCTACGGGCCGCGGGCGGAGGCGTACCTGGGAGTGCCGCTGTCGCCGCACTTCTGCCGCCGGGTCCAGCAGCGCAACGGCACCGCGGCGGTGCTGATGAGCAAGCACCCCAAGCTGTTGCCGCTGCTGCGGGACGGCCTGCCGCGCGGTGCGCTGCTGCCCGGCGGCAGGCCCGGCCCGCGGTCAGTCGGTGCCTAGCGCGGCGAACCTCTCGGCCGCTTCCCGCTCGTGCCGGGCGGCTTCGGCCGGATCCGCGACCGCTTTCGCGAGGTTCTTGTGCGCGTTGGCGGCCTCGCGCCGGTCGTCGATCCGTTCGGCCAGCTCCAACGCCTCGCGCAACGGGGTCAGCGCTTCCGCGGGACGTCCGGCGGCGGTCAGCACCTCGCCCAAGTAGTTGAGCACCACCGTCTCCGTCGTGACGTCGCCGATCGCACGCACGGCGGTCAGGGCCGAGTTCAACGCGTCGAGCGCCTCGTCGTGCCTGCCCATGGCGTGCAGGATCATGCCGAGCGCGCTCTGCGTGTCGGCCTCGTCGCGACGGCTGCCCATCTCGCGCATGAGTTCGAGCGCCCCGTGGCACGCCTCCAGCGCCTCGTCGTAGCGGCCGAGCGCGCGGTAGATGTTGCTGACGTTGCTCATCGCCTGCGACTCCAGGTGCCGGTCGCCCAGCTCCCGCGCGACCGTGATCGCCTGTTCCAGCAGGTCAGCGGCCTCGGCGTGACGTTCGAGCGTCCGGTAGACCAGCGACAGGTTGTTCAGCGTGCCCGCGACGCCCTGCAGGTCGCCCTGCTCGCGGAGCATCTCGATCGCGCGCTCGTTGTAGAAGATCGCGTCCTGGTAGCGCGCGGTCTGCCAGAAGACCATCGCGTAGTTCTTGGTCGTGATCGCGGTCGCGAACGGGTCGTCCTTCGCGGCTTCCAGCGCCAGCTCGTTGATCGTCGCCCAGTCACGCGTGTGGCCACGCACCATGCAGAAGAACGTCAACGCGCGCGCAAGCTGCCACGTGTGTGTACGCCAGTCGCCGTCGAGCGAGAGCGCGACGGCGGCCACGAGCGTCTGCCGTTCGGTCTCCAGCCACTCCACCGCGTGGTCGTAGTCGCGCAGCACGAGCCGCGACTCCGGCCGGTAGGTGATGTCGACCTCGTACTTGCGGGCCGCGGGCGACATCAGCCGGGTCGCCTGGTTCGCGGTGTCGAGGAAGTGGTCGAGCAGCCGGGTCAGCGGTTCCCGCGAGCTGTCCACTTTGGACTGCGCGTACTGCCGCAACAGGTCGTGCATCCGGTACCGGCCGAGCGTGGTGGCTTCGAGCAGGTGGACGTCGACGAGGTCCTCGAGCATGCCGTCGCACTCGAGCAGGTCGAGCTCGCCGAGTGCCGCGGCCTGGTGGACGTCGAAGTCCGTGCCGTGGTGCAGGCCCAGCAGTGCGAACAGCCGCTGATGGCTTTCCGGCAGCTGGCCGAACGACAACGCGAAGACGGTCGCGATCTCTGGGTCCAGTTCGGATAATCGTCCCTCGCGCAGCCGCATCGCGAGGTGGGCGGTGGTCCAGGTGGGCCGTGATCGCAACCGGCCGGCCGCGAGTCGCACGGCCAGCGGCAGCCGGCCGCACAGTTCGACGACCTCGAGGGCCGCCTCGTCCGTGCCGCGTTCGTCGCCGACGATCGTGGCGAACAGTTGCAGGGCTTCGTTCTCGGACAGCACGTCCAGCGTGAGCGTCGAGGTGCCTTCCAGCTCGACTAGCCGCGCACGTGACGTGACCAGCACCAACGACCCCGGCATGCCCGGTAGCAGCGGCCGCACCTGATCCGCGCTCGCCGCGTTGTCGAGCACGACGAGGAGCTTTCTCCTGGACAGCTCCAGGCGCCACAACGCGGCCCGCTCGTCGAGGCCGACCGGGATCTCTTCCAGGCCGAGCGCGCGCAACAGCACATCGAGCGCGTCCGTCGGCTCCACGGGCTGGCGCCCCGCGGTGTGCGCGTGCAGGTCGATGAACAGCTGACCGTCCGGATACTCCAGCCGGTGCGCCAGGTGGATGGCGAGCGTCGTCTTGCCCACGCCCGGCATGCCGTCGATCGCGGAGATCACCACGGCCGACCGCCCGGTGACGGCCCTGGTGAGCCGTTCCATCTCGGCGGCTCGCCCGGTGAAGTCCGCGACGTCGCGCGGCAGGGTGTTCAGCGCGGGCCTGGGCTCGTCGCCCCGCAGTAGTCTTGCGTGCAGTTCGCGCAGGTCGGAGCCCGGATCCGTGCCCAGCTCGTCGGCCAGCAGCACCCTCAGGTCCTCGAACGTCTGCAGCGCCTCGGCCGGACGGCCCGCGCGTTGGAGAGCGTGCATGAGCTGCAGCCACAGCTGCTCTCTCAACGGGAACTGCTTGGTCAGCCTCCGCAGCTCCCCGATCAGCCGCTCGCCCTGACCCAGCTCGATCGCGAGCCGCGCGTGCTGCTCGGCGACCGTCAGCCTGCGCTCCTGCAGCAACGTCAGCTCAGCGACCAGCCGCGCCCCGACCGTGAGGCCGTCCAGCGCCGGGCCTCGCCACAACGCGAGCGCTTGCTCGTAGTGTTCTACGGCTTCGCGGTGATCCCCTTGCCGCAACGCCTCGTCGCCCTTCGAGCACAACTGCCCGAAGACGTGGACGTCGACCTCGTCTGCGGGCACCACGAGCCGATACCCGCCCGGCACGGTGACCAGGTCGTCGAGCACCAGCTTGCGCAACGCCGCCACGTAGGTGCGGATGTTCGATTCCGGTGCGGCAGGTGGAGATTCCCACACCGCTTCACTCAAGTGTTCAAAGCTGACAGTCTCGTTGACGTGCAGGGCCAACGCCGCGAGCAGCGCCCGTTGCCGGGGCCCGCCCAGCCGCAGTTCGACGCCCCCACGCCAGATCTGCAGTGGCCCAAGAAGCCGATACCGCACTGACCCTCCTCGAGGGGCATGGTGCCAGAACTCGCGTGGGCTGTGCGGAATTTGTGCGCACGATCTTGGAAACTTGGGGCTCGCCGCTGAGAGGGAGACCCGGGATGCACCCGAGATCATGGCTGGGCCAAGCCGCCTGAGCTGACCGACGTGACCGGCACTTCGACGGCCGCCCGCAGCGTTCGGGCGTGCGTGCCGACGACGTGCCGGAACTCCCCCGGCCGACGCTTCTGCTCACCCTCGCGGCACCCGAGCACGCGGACGACGAAGAGGTCTGGATCACCCAGCACTTCGACACCGGCGAGCCGATCACCGTGACCAAACTGCCCGTTCTCTAAGATGAGCGCATGACCGAGACGGCGAAACGACGTCCCGGACCCCGGATCGAAGAAGTCGCGAGGGTCGCCGGGGTCTCGAAGTCGACCGTCTCGCGCGTGATCAACGACGAGCAGTACGTCAGCGCGAAGGCCCGCGAGGCCGTCCACGCCGCCATCGCCGAACTGGGCTACGCGCCGAACCAGGCCGCGCGCGCCCTGGCCGGCAACCGGGCCAACGCCATCGCGCTGGTCGTCTCCGAGCCGTCCGGACGAGTGCTGTCCGACCCGTTCTTCGCGGGCGTGCTGCGGGGCGTCCACGCCGAGCTCACCGGGCGCCACGTGCAGTTGTTGCTGATGATGAGCCAGCCGTCCGACACCAGTGACCTGGTCGCGTACCTGAGCAGCGGCCACGTCGACGGCGCGTTGCTGGTGAGCCTGCACGGCGAAGACCCGCTGGTGCCGATGCTGGCCGAGATCGGCCTTCCGGTGGTGTCCGGCGGACGGCCGCTCGGCACGACCACCGTGCCGTTCGTCGACTCGGACAACTTCACCGGCGGGCTCGAAGCCGCGCGGCACCTCCTCTCGCTGGGCCGCAAGAAGTTCGGCACCGTCGCCGGGCCGAAGGACATGGCCGTCGGCGCCGACCGGCTGAGCGGGTTCAGGCGCGGCCTGAGCGAAGCCAAGATGACGGGCACGGTCGTCCACGCCGACTTCACGCCCGAGAGCGGCGCCCAGGCGATGGAACAGTTGCTGCGCAAGGCTCCCGACCTTGACGCGGTGTTCGTCGCGGCGGACATCATGGCGCTGGGCGCGTTGCAGGTACTGCACGCGCACGGCAAGCGCATCCCGGACGACGTCGCGGTGATCGGGTTCGACGACTCGGTGTTCGCGTCGACCGCGAGCCCGCCGCTCACCACCATCCGGCAGGACGTCGAGGAGCTCGGCCGCACCATGACGTGGCGGCTGCTGGCCGAGCTCAACGGTGAGGACGGGCTGCCCCCGTCACTCCTGCTGCCGACGACCTTGATCAAGCGAGTCAGCGCGTAACAAACTGGGAGCGTTCCCAGAAATCTGGCCCGCAACCCATTGACACCCTCATGTCCTGCGGTTAACACTCCCTGAAACTTCTGGGAGCGCTCCCAGAATCTGACCGCCGAGACCAAGGGAGTTCTCCCGTGCGCCACCGCAGTTGGGTCAGCGTGCTTCTCCTGTTAGCCGCCACCACCTCCGCCTGTTCGTCGTCGTCGGGCGGAACCACTCAGGACGGCAAGACCGAGCTGACCATCGCGACGTTCAACGAGTTCGGGTACGAGGACCTGCTCCCGGAGTACGAGGCAGCGCACCCGGACGTCAAGATCACGCAGCGCAAGACCGGCACCGCCGATCCGCACCACAAGAACCTGTTCACCAAGCTCGGGGCGGGATCGGGCCTGGCCGACATCGAGGCCATCGAAGAGGGCTACCTCGCCCAGGTGATGTCCAAGGCCGGCCAGTTCAACGACCTCAAGGAGATCGGTCCTCAGATCGAGGAGGGCCGCTGGCTGAAGTGGAAGTACGACGCCGTCGTCAAGGACGGCAAGCTCATCGGTTACGGCACCGACATCGGCCCGATGGCGATGTGCTACCGCAAGGACCTGTTCGACGCCGCCGGTCTGCCGTCGGACGCGGAGTCCGTGAAGGCCATGTTCGCCACCTGGGACACCTACTTCGCCGCGGGTGACAAGTTCATGACGAAGGCCAACGGCGCCGCGTGGTTCGACAGCGCCGCGCAGGTCTTCAACGCCATGCACAACCAGCACGAGCTCGGTTACTTCGACAAGCAGGACAAGCTCGTCATCGACACCAACCCGGCGGTCAAGGCGGACTGGGCCGCGGTCACCGGCGCTGTCGCGAAGGGACAGTCGGCGAAGCTGCCCGCGTGGAGCAAGGAGTGGGAGGCCGGCGTCAAGGCCGGAGCGTTCGCCACGAAGACCTGCCCGTCGTGGATGCTCGGTGGCATCGAGAAGCTGGGCGGCCCCGAGATCAAGGGCAAGTGGGCCGTGACCGAGGCGTTCCCCGGCGGCGGCGGC
>NZ_JYJG01000556.1 GCF_000955955.1 Lentzea aerocolonigenes | reverse complement strand
AACTGGGGCGGTTCGTACCTGACCGTGCCGAAGCAGAGCAAGAACGCGAAGAAGGCCGCGGAGCTCGCCGCCTGGCTGACCGCGCCGGAGCAGCAGATCAAGGCGTTCAAGTCCAAGGCCACGTTCCCGAGCCAGGTCAAGGCGCTCACCGACCCCGCCCTGCTGGAGTCGTCGAACGCGTACTTCGGTGACATCAAGGTCGGCGCGCTGTTCGCCGCGCAGGCCAAGAAGATCACGGCCGCGCAGTACAAGGGCCCGACCGACGGTCAGATCCAGGACACCGTCGTCAGCGCGGCGCTGCTGTCCGTCGAGCAGGGCAAGAGCACCGCGGACGACGCGTGGAAGACCGCCGTCGCGGAGGCACAGAAGGTAGCCAAGTGACGGCTTTGCTCACACGGCCGGACCGCGAGCGGGTCGAGGAGACCCGCCCGCGGTACCGTCTGTCCACACTGGACGCCAAGGTCTCCCCCTACCTGTTCGTCGCCCCGTTCTTCGTGCTGTTCGCCGCCATCGGCGTGTTCCCCTTGCTGTACACGGCCTACGTGTCGCTGTTCGACTGGGAACTGGGCGCGGACGACGCGAAGTTCGTCGGCGCGGACAACTACATGACTCTGCTCGGCGACAGCCAGTTCTGGAACGCGCTGTTCAACACGTTCAGCATCTTCGTGCTGTCGACCGCCCCCCAGTTGATCATCGCGGTGCTGCTCGCCTCTCTGCTCAGCGCCAACCTGCGGGGCAAGACGGGGTGGCGGATGGGCGTGCTGCTGCCCTACGTCGCGTCGATGGTCGCGTTGACGATCATCTTCGGAAACCTGTTCGGGCCGCAGTACGGCCTCGTCAACGACGTGCTCACGGCGGTCGGCCTGCCGGCCATCGACTGGCAGGCCAGCACGTTCGGCAGCCACGTCGCCATCGCCTCGATGGTCAACTGGCGGTGGACGGGGTACAACGCGCTGATCGTGCTGGCCGCGATGCTCGCGATCCCGCGTGAGGTGATCGAGGCCTCCGTGGTCGACGGCGCCGGTCCGATCCGGCGGTTCTTCAGCATCACGCTGCCGATGCTCAAGCCCACGCTGATCTTCGTGGTCGTCACGTCGACGATCGGCGGGCTGCAGATCTTCACCGAGCCGTTGCTCTTCGCGCCCGCCGGCGGCAGCGGTGGCGGGTCCGTGCACCAGTACCAGACCGTCGTGCTCTACATGTACCAGTCGGCCTTCCAGCAGTTCGACCTCGGTTACGCGTCCACGATCGCCTGGATGCTGTTCCTGATCGTCATCCTGGTCGCCGGCCTCAACTTCTGGCTCACGAGGAAGTCGGTGCGATGAGGCGTCCATCCTTTGTGGTCTACGGAGTGCTGGCCGCGTTCGTGCTCGGCTCGGCTTTCCCGCTGTACTACTCGTTCCTGGTGGCGAGCCGGGACAACGAGGCGCTGACCGGGGACTTCACCCTGGTCCCTGGCGGGAACTTCTTCTCCAACGCGGCCAGGGTGCTCGACACGATCCCGTTCTGGAAGTCGCTGGCCAACAGCTTCATCGTGTCCGGCACGGTGACGCTGTCGGTGGTCCTGCTGTCGACGCTGGCCGGGTTCGCCTTCGCCAAGCTGCGGTTCCGGGGCAGCAGCGTGCTGTTCGTGTTCGTGGTCGCGACGCTCGCGGTGCCGACGCAGCTCGGGATCATCCCGCTGTACATGGCGATGGCGGAGTTCGGCTGGGCCGGCGAGCTCGAAGCGGTGATCGTGCCGAACCTCGTCACCGCGTTCGGGGTGTTCTGGATGCGGCAGTACCTGGTCGACGCCATCCCGGACGAGCTGGTCGAGGCGGCGCGGATGGACGGCTGCAGCCTGTGGCGGACGTTCTGGCACGTCGCACTGCCCGCCGCCCGCCCGGCCGCCGCGATGCTCGGCGTGTTCACGTTCATGCAGTCCTGGAACGACTTCCTGTGGCCGCTGGTCGTCCTGAACGCCGACAACCCGACGATCCAGGTGGCGCTGGAGAAGCTGCAGAGCGGCTACTACGTCGACTACTCGCTCGTGCTCGCCGGAACGACTCTGGCGACGATTCCGGTTCTGATTGTTTTCCTCGTGCTCGGGCGGCAGATCGTCGCGGGTGTCATGCAGGGCGCTGTGAAGGGGTGAAGGTGGAGAACATCGCTTTCCCGCAAGGGTTTCTGTGGGGCGCGGCCACGGCTGCGTTCCAAGTGGAGGGTGCTACCGACGTGGACGGTCGCACCGACTCCATCTGGGACGCGTTCTGCCGCGTGCCCGGCAAGGTGGTCGGTGGGCACACAGGAGAGCCCGCCGCTGACCACTACCGCCGGGTCGAGCAGGACGTGCGGATGATGGCCGACCTGGGCCTGCAGGCCTACCGGTTCTCGATCGCGTGGCCGCGGGTGCGGCCGGACGGCGGCCAGGTCAACCAGGCAGGGCTCGACTTCTACCAGCGGCTGATCGACACGTTGCTGGAGCACGGGATCAAGCCGTGGCCCACGCTCTACCACTGGGACCTGCCGCAAAAGCTGGAGGACCTCGGCGGGTGGGCGTCGCGTGACACCGCGTTCCGGTTCGCCGACTACGCCGCGACGACGGTCGAAGCGCTGGGCGATCGAATCGACACCTGGACAACGTTGAACGAGCCGTGGTGTTCGGCGTTTCTCGGTTATGCCGCCGGAATCCACGCTCCCGGCCGGACCGAGCCGTCCGCCGCCGCAGCCGCGGTGCACCACCTGCTGCTGGGCCACGGGCTGGCGGCGAAGGTGATCCGCGACGCGGGCAAGCAGGCCGGGATCACGCTCAACATGTACCCGATCATCCCGGCCGACCCTGCGTCCGAGGCCGACCTGGACGTGGCGCGGCGGCTGGACGGGTTGCAGCAGCGGATCTTCCTCGACCCGTTGCTGAACGGGAGCTACCCGGCGGACGTGGTGGAGGACCTGGCGCCGCTCGGGTTCTCCGAACTGGTCAAGGACGGCGACCTCGCGGTGATCTCGACGCCGCTGGACATGCTCGGCGTGAACTACTACTCCGAGCACTACGTCAGCGCCGCCCCCGGTGAGACGGGCCCGTCGCCGTGGATCGGGGTCCCGCAGGTGTCGTTCCCGCGCAGGGACGACGCGCCGCGCACGGACATGGACTGGGAGGTGCGGCCGGACGGGCTCACGTCCGTACTGCTGCGGGTGCACCAGGACTACCCGGCGATTCCCTTGTACATCACGGAGAACGGTGCCGCGTACCCGGACCAGCCTGGTGTCGACGACGCGGAACGCACCGAGTACCTGGCCTCGCACCTGCGGGCCGCGCACACCGCCATCGCCGCCGGTGTGGACCTGCGCGGGTACTTCTGCTGGTCGTTGATGGACAACTTCGAGTGGGCCGAGGGGTACGCGAAGAGGTTCGGCATCGTCCACGTGGACTACGAGACGCAGGTGCGCACGCCGAAGATGAGTGCCCGCTGGTTCTCCGAAGTGGCACGCAGCAACGCGATCGCGTCATGAGCAGGCGCCCCGGCATCGACGAGGTCGCCCGGTTGGCCGGGGTGTCGAAGTCCACCGTGTCCCGCGTGCTCAACGGAGCACCGCACGTGAGCACGCGGGCACGGGAGGCGGTACGACGGGCGGTCATCCAGCTCGATTACACGCCGAACCACGCCGCACGGTCGTTGGCGGGGCATCGGGCCAATGCGATCGCGTTGGTGGTGTCCGAACCGAGCGGCCGGGTGCTGGCGGACCCGTTCTTCGCCGGGGTGATGCGCGGGGTCCACGCCGAACTGGCCGGGCACCGCACCCAGCTGGTGCTGATGATGGCCCAGCCCGGCGACGTCGGGTCGTACCTGACCGGCGGGCACGTCGACGGCGCGCTCGTGATCAGCCTGCACGGCCACGACCCGCTGCTGACGTTGTTGCACGACAACGGGTTGCCGGTCGTGGCCGGCGGACGGCCACTCGCGGGCGGCCCGGTGCCGTACGTCGACTCGGACAACTTCACCGGGGCGATCGAGGCGACGCAGCACCTGATCTCGCTGGGACGCAAGCGGATCGCCACCATCGCGGGTCCCGCGGACATGGCCGTCGGGCTGGACCGGCTGTCCGGGTGGCGGCGCGCGATGTCCGGCCAGCGCACGGATCTGGTGGCGTACGGCGACTTCACGCCCGAGGGAGGTGCGTCCGCGATGACCTCGTTGCTGACGCGCGAACCGTTGCTGGACGCGGTGTTCGTGGCCGCGGACATCATGGCTCTGGGCGCGTTGCAGGTGCTGCACGCGCGAGGCCACCGGGTGCCTGACGACGTGGCCGTGGTCGGGTTCGACGACTCCGTGCCCGCGGTGCCGCCGTTGACGACGGTGAAGCAGGACGTGGAGCGGTTCGGGCGGATGCTGACGTGGCGCCTCCTCGCCGAGATCGAGGGCGAGGAGGGGCTGCCGCCTTCCGTGCTGCTGCCTACTTCGCTGGTGGTGCGGACAAGCGCCTGATCAGCTCGACGAACTCGTCGACGTGTTCGCGATGCGTGCGGTGGCTGAGGATGCAGACCCGCAGGGTGAACTCGCCGCCGAGCCGCGTGCTGGACAGGAAGAACCTGCCGGAGTCGTTGACGGCTTTGAGGAGCTGCTCGCTGTTCGCGCTCCGGAAGACCACGACGGTCAGGCCGGACGGCAGCAGCTCGATGGTCTCGATCTTCGCCAGCTCGGTGCGCAGGTGGTCGGCGAGGTCGTGCTTCTCGTCGAGCGCGTCCCGGAACGCCTTGACGCCGTGCAGGTGCAGCGGGAGCCAGACGCGCAGGCCGCGGAACTCCCTGGTCAGCTCCGGGCCCAGGTCGGCGTAGTCCGGCACGCCGGTGCCGTGGTCGAGGTCCTGCAGGTAGTCGCCGTCGGCCACGTGGGCGGCGCGGAGTCTCGCCTCGTCGCGGACGAGCAGCACGCCGGTGCCGTACGGGAGGAAGAGGCTCTTGTGCGGGTCCCAGGCGATCGAGTCGGCGCGCTGGATGCCGTTGAGGATGCTCTTGCCCCGCGCGGTCAGCTGGAACGCGCCGCCGTACGCGCCGTCGGCGTGGAACCACAGGGACTCCCGCTGGGCCAGTGCGGCGATGGCGTCGAGCGGGTCGACGATGCCCGTGCTGGTGGCGCCGGCCGTGCCGATGATCAGGAACGGGCGCAGGCCTCGTGCGCGGTCGTCAGCGATCATGGCGTGGGCTGCGGCGACGTCCATGCGCAGGTGTGCGTCGGTGGGAACGGTGCGGATGCGTTCGGGTGCGAAGCCCGTGATGTGGGCGGCTTTGGCCACGCAGTGGTGGGTGTGCGGCGTGACGTAGATGGTGCCGTTGGGGTCGTGCTTGCCGAGGCGGTCCTGACGGGCCGTGTGCACTGCCGAGAGAGTGGCGAGTGAGGCGCCGGTCGTGAAGATGCCGCCGGAGCCCGCGGGGAGGCCGAACTCGGTGCAGAACCAGCGGATGACGCTGTGCTCCAGCGCGACCAGCGCGGGAGCGGTGGAGGCGACGCCGGTGTAGCGGTTGGTCGCTTGGGCGGCGAACTCGGCGAGGACCGAGCTGTAGAGGCCGCCGGCCGGGAAATACGCGAGATAACGCGGGCCCGCGGTTTCCACGGCCTGGCTCGCGGCGTCGGCGAACCGGTCCAGCAGGTCAGCCAGTTCACCAGGTGTTTCGGCCGGTGGCGGCGGCAGGAGAGCCGTGCCTGTCGCGGAGGCGGGAGCGGCCTCCAGCCCCTCGATGAACTCCTCGACGAAGGCGGTCACCGTCTTCGTCCACTCGGCCCTGGTCTCGCGGTCCGGCTGCAGCATGAGCACACGGTACGAATCGTGCTCCGCCCGGTGCTCGCGGGATCCGGTCCTGCTCTTCCGGCTACCGCCGCCACGGCGTGTCGAGCGCCATCTGCTCTCCTGTGGTCAAGGTGTTGCACCCTTTGGCTCAACCTAGCGTGGAAGCGCTCTCTCGGAAGTGCCGCGTCTCAGCTCGTTCCGACGGAAAGGGTTACATCGGTGATCATCGACGCTGCGTGACGCGTTGGGCTCGTTTTCACTCGATCGGCACAACATCGCAGCACTCTCGGTAACGCCTGGCGTAGTGGCCCGATGGTCCTGCCGTACGAACGCCCACCTGAGGGAGCTTGACCGTGATCGAGAACTCGGCCGCCGGACTGGTCATGGTGCCCGGCGAGGTGACGGTGACCGTCACCGGCGAGGAGCACCACCAGGACGTCCTGGCCCGGTACGCGGTGCCGGACGGGGTGACGCGGCACGTCGCCGTGCACCTGACGTGGTGCATGATCGCCACCGGCAAGTACCGCGGTCAGCGCGCGATCGAGGTGCGGCTCGACGGGTACCGCGTCGGCGAGCTGACTTTCCTGATGTCGGGGCGGTATGCGCCCGTGCTGATGCACGTGGAGTCCGGCGGCGGGGCGACGGGGTGCGCGGCGCTGGTGCAGCGCGGCGCCAACGGGTTGCTGCAGGTCGTGCTGCGGATGCCGCGCGAGATTCCCCGTGGCGCGGTGGTGCCGGTCGTGGGTGCGCGCAAGTCGTGGGTGAAGCCGGTGGCGATCGGTGCGGCCAGCCTGTTCGGGTTCATCTTCACCATGGGCATCATCGGGGCCGCGATCGGTGGTTCTCCCCAGGACAAAGCGGCCGCGCTGACCACGACGGTCTCGCCCGCCGCCACGACCACGACGGTGGCGACCCCGTCCATCGCGTCGTCGACCACGACCACCACCACGACAACGACCACAACTACGACGACCACCACTCCCCCGGCGGCGCCGCAGCCTCAGCCGAACCCACAGCCGCAGCCGCAGCCTCAACCACAGCCGAAACCGCAGCCTCAGCCACAACCCGCACCGGTTCCCGCTCCGGCACCGCAGCCCAAGTGCGACCCGAACTACAGCGGGTGCGTGCCGATCGCGTCCGACGTGGACTGCGCCGGCGGCAGCGGAAACGGGCCCGCGTACGTGGCAGGCCCGATCCGCGTCATCGGTAGTGACATCTACGGTCTGGACAACGACAAGGACGGCATCGCCTGCGAGTGACGTCAGCGCTGGACGAAGACGCTCCTCGCCTGGAACGTGATGTTCGGCTGGCCGGTCTTGCCGTCGATCGGGTAGGGCCGGCCCGTGCAGTCGGTGCTCGCGAACAGCGACGCGGTCAACGCGCTGTTGTTGTAGGCGGAGCGAATCCTGTTGCCCCACCCGTGTGCCGCGAGGTCGACGCACGCCGAGGACCCGAGCGGCGAGACGTTGAACCGGGCACCCTCGTAGTTGGTCTGGTCCCACGCGCAGAACGCGTCGGTGAACGTGCAGTCCGGCTCGGCCGCCTGAGCCGCGGGCGTGACGGCCAGACCTGCCAGTGCGCACAGCAGAACAGTGATCTTCTTCATGGACCCTCCCCAGTTTCCCTTGTCTGGCACCATTCCCGGGTCACTGGACAGGGTCAAGGCTTTGCCGTACCGGTTTCTAGTAGTACTTCGTTAGGTCGCGCTGACCTGGGCGTGTGTGATCACATC
>NZ_JYJG01000555.1 GCF_000955955.1 Lentzea aerocolonigenes | reverse complement strand
CTTGGAATCAACCGTCTAGAGGTCGCGCACCGCGCCGGCCAGCAGCTCGCGTGCCCGCTGCAGGGACACCGACCCGCTGTGCCAGCGCTCGCTCAACCCCTCGACCAGCGCGGTGAGCCGCTCGGCCACCGCGTCGGCAGCGAGCGCCGGATCCACCTCGCGCACCAGAGCGGCGACGTCGGCGTTCCACGCCTCGGTGGCCTCGCGCAACGGCGAGCGCAGCTCCTCGTGGAACGCCGCGCTCGCCCGCAGCTCACCCCACGCCACGCTCGTCTCACGCACCTGCGGCAAGTCCTGCAGCTCACCGAGCAGCATCTGCTCCAGCTGCTCCCTCGGCTCACCCGCCGTGGGTTCGGTGTAGCGGCGCGCACAGTGGTTGACGTGCTCCAACGCCGCGCGAAGGATCCCCGCCCGGTCCTTGAAGTGGTAGTAGATCAACGCCGTCGACACCCCGGCCTCGGCCGCGAGCTTCTCGACGCGCAACCCCCGCACCCCGTCCTGCGCGATCACGCGCACAGCCGCCTCGAGCATCTGCGTCCTGCGCTCTGACACGGGAGCTACCTCATCGTTCTTCTTGGGGTTCCTGCTGCGTCGCACAGTGGATGCCGCCACCACCCGACGCGATGCCGTCGATGTTGATCTGCACCACCGTACGTCCCGGGAACAAGCGCGTGAGCACCGCCAGCGCCTTCCCGTCGGCCTCCGGATCACCGAACTCCGGCCCGACCACCGCGCCGTTGCACACGTAGAAGTTCACGTACCCGGCCGCGAAGTCCTCGGCGCCCACCCTCGTCCGCGACGGACCTTCGAGTACCTCCACCTGCAGCTTTCGCCCCTGCACGTCCGTGGCGTCGCGAAGGATCTCCAGGTGGCGGCGCGTGAGGTCGTAGTCGAACGACTCGGGGTCGTTGTCCAGCCCGGCCACCACCACGCCAGGCCCGGCGAACCGCGCGTAGAAGTCGGTGTGCCCGTCGGTGATGTCCCGCCCGGCGATACCCGGCAGCCAGATCACCTTCCGGATCCCCAGCAACCGTGCCAGCTCCTCCTCGACGTCGCGCTTCTTCCAGCCCGGGTTGCGGTTGCTGTTGAGCACACAGCTCTCGGTGATGATCGCCGTGCCCTCGCCGTCGACCTCCAGCGCCCCGCCTTCGAGCACCAGATCGGTCTTCACGACCTCGACTCCGGCGCGCTCGGCCACGAACCGTGCGACCTTCGCGTCCCGGCTGTGCCCCTGCTTGCCGCCCCAGCCGTTGAAGTTGAAATCCACCGCGGCGCCGTTCACGAACGCCGGACCGGTGTCGCGCACCCACAGATCGTCGAGGTCCGTGGTCACCAGCTCGACGTTCCCGCTGGTCAAATCACGCGCGAAGGTCAGGTCTTCAGCCCGCACGAGCATCGACACCGGCTCGAACCGGGCGATCGTGGCCGCGATGCGCGCCAGGTCGCGCTGCACTCGGGGGACCAGGTCACGCCCCCAGATCCGCTCCGACGCCGCGAAGGCCATCCACGTCCGCTGGTGCGGCCGCCCTTCCTCGGGCATGACCCAGGACCTGTTGTCGTCCGTGCAGCCGGCGAGCAGACCACTGACCGCGGCCGCCGCCGACTGCACGAACGTGCGGACAGAATTTCAGTCAAACCGTTCCGCCTGGTCAGCCCGCCGGATGGGTCTGCCCAGCACACTGCCACGTCACGTAGGCGCCCGGAGCCCAGCCGCGCACGTTCGTGGTCCAGTCGATGATGTAGATGAAGTCACCGCTGCGAGCACCACCGGCCAGACTGTGGCTGCGGTAGCCCAGCCCGAGCACGGTCGCGTTGCCGACCGGCCGGGTGCGGATCTTGATGCCGTCCCCGGTGAACTTGAACCCGGTCGAGACCTCACCGTTGCGGCAGGCCGGCCCCCACGCGAGCGCCGTGCCACTGGTCGCGACCGTCAGCCCCACTGCCGCCGCAACGACCAACGACGCGGCCGCCACCTGCTTGATCATGGAACGCACCACCCAACTCCTCCCAGTAGTTGATCAGGTGTGCGCATCCGATCGTAGGCAGACGGCCCTTTCCATGCCCGCCAAACGGAGCAATCAGCTCAGCATCGCTTGCTCGTGTAGGTGCTCCAGCCGTCCTCGCCCAGCGACACGACACCCACCGCACGCGTGCACCGGTTGACGGTGTCCGCGGGCTTGGACCACACCTCGCGCTGGTCGAGCCGGCCGATCACCTTGCCGTGGTTGACGTTGTCGTCGGTCGCGACGGCGGTGGTGACGTGGAACTGGTCGTACCTCGAGGCGAAGTCCGCCCACACGAACACGTAACCCCAGTTCTTGCCGCAGCCGGCGAACTGCTTCACGCTCGCCGCCGTCGTGTTGTCCGCGAACTTCACGTACGCGGTGGCGCCGATCTGCTGGGCCGACGAGCAGCCGGGCGGGGTCTCGGCGTGCGCGACACCGGGCGCGAGCAGGCCGGCCACGGCGGCCGCGATGATCAGTAGTGCCTTCTTCATGATCGGCACTCTGGCAAGTGCCGCTGACACCGCCCTGACACCGTCAACGGCGCTTGCTCGGGCTCGCATTCCAGTGGGACGGCCTGGTCAGCGACGGCGGCAGCTTCGTCCGGGCGTTCCCGCGCGCGGCGTTGACCTGCGGCTGCGTCAGGAACAGGCACGTGCTCAGGTCCGCACCCGACAGCTCCGCGCCCCGCAGGTCGGCACCGATCATGTCCGCGCGCGAGAGGTCGGCGTTCGTCAGATCCGCACCGATCAGGTAAGCGCCCCGGAAGTCCGCGCTGGTCAGGTTCTTGTTCCGCAGCCGCGCGCCGATCAGGTCCGCGCCCCGGTAGGACTTCGCGCTCGACCGCAGCCGTTCACTGGTCCGCAGCAGCAGGACGTTGACCTTCGCGCGGATCTCCGCGACGTCGAGCCGCAGGATGTCGTCAGGCTCGGCGACGGTGTGCTGTTCGACCTCGGCGTAGGCGTCGTCGAGGTCCCGGTGCGGGTCGAGGCGGCGGGCCTCGGCGAGGTACCAGAGCAGCTCGTGCAACTGCCGCACCACCGGGAACACCGCGAACATCTTCTCCCGCTCGCCGGCGCGCCAGTCGTTGCCGCGGAACACCGTCTGCGACACCCGCTGCCCGGCACCGAAGCAGTCGTAGACCGTGCAGCCGGGATAACCCTTCTGCCGCAACGAGTCGTGGATCCCGCACCGGTGGTCGGCCAGCAGGTTGCGGCACGGCGTCCCGGCGTCCTTGGTGGCCGCGAAGTCCGCCGACTTGGCGAACGGCAGCGCGACGCAGCACAACCCGAAACAGTTGGCGCAGTCGCCTTTCAGCTCGTCCATCGCGATCAGCCTACTTCGCCGCCCCGGCCCGCAACGCACGCAGTTCCGCCGCCACCTCGTCCAGCTGCCGCTCCGCCCGCTCGGCCCTGGTCAACGTCTGCGCCCGCGCGTCCTCCACCGCCGCCATCGCCTGCCTGATCGCCGCGACCTGATCCACGCCTTCCTGCCTGACCTGCGCCAGCCTGACGTCGAACTCGCCACGGGTCCGCTCCAGCTCCGCGCGGGCGTCGGTGGCGGCCTGCTCGGCCCGTTCCGCCCGCACCACAGCCACATCCCGTGCCTTCGCCGCCCGGCTCACGGTGTCCGCCGCGTCGGAACGTGCCTGTTCAGCGGCCTGTGAAGCCGCTTCAGCCTCGGCCTTCGCGCGCTCGATCCGCGCTTCTGCCTCCGTTTTCACGTGCTCGACCTGGGCTTGAGCTTCCGCACGGGCGTGCTCGATCTGGGCAGCCGCCGCTGCGTTCGCCTGTTCGATCTCCTTCGCGGCCTGCCGGCGCGCCTGCTCGGCGTGCTTCACCGCATCAGCCCGTGCCTGCTCCGCTGCCTCCAGAGCTTCCCGCACCTTGGCGTCCGCCTCGGCCCGGATCTCCTCGATCACGGCCGCCGCCTGCACCCGGACCTCGGCGATCTCCGCCTCAGCCCGCTCGCCGGCAGCCCGCGCCGCCTCCCGAGCCTCATCCCGCTCGGTCAGCGCCGTGTCCGCGGCATCGTCGGCTTCTTCTGCCGCCCGCACCGCCTGCTCAGTCGTCTCCTCAGCGGCCTTCCGAGCCTGCTCCGCCTCGTGCCGACGCCGCTCAGCGGACGCGACCGAAGCCTGAGCCTCCGCCACCTGCCGCGCGGCCTCCGCCTCAGCGGCCTGCACCAGGCTCTCCGCGACACTCGGATCCGCCATCGCGTTCAACTCGCCGACGGCCCGTCCCAGCGTCTGCGTCATCTGCTCCGAGAGCACCCGGAAGCGGTCGAGGAGCTCTTCGGCCCTGATCTTGGCGGTACCGGAGACTCTGGGGAGATTCGTCACGGTGACGACCTCCAAGTTTTGCGCGGGGGCCTCCGCCAGCCGCTGCCGCTCCCGCCACGCCCGCCAGCGCGTGTGCTCGGGCAGGTCGCAGTACTCCGAAGGCCTGCCGGGCCCGCCACCTCGAAAAACGGGGCGCTCGCAGCCGGGGAAGTTGCAACTCGTCTCCACGGCGATATCGTAGCAGAATTACGTGTGCAGTTACGTTATCCAACGCAACGCTACCCAATTAGGTGCGAAAAGTCTGACCGCCGATAAGTGAACGTTATCGGCGGTCAGACTGGAGCAAGGAACGGCCGCTGTCGGACTTGCGTTGTGTGTGACCCGCAGCTGCGTGTCAGCGGCCGCAGGCAGGGCCGTGCAAGGCATCCAGGATGTGCGGCCATGCGGCTTCGCCCAAAGCCGAGTCGTCGGCGTCGGTCCCGCCGTAGTGAAGGTGCGTCGAGAGGCTGGCAGGTGCCTCTCCCGGCAGGCGGGGGCGGTGGCCGGCAGCGAGCCGCTCGACCAACACGGTGGGAAGCCCGGCGGCCAGCCGGCGATCTCTCAGCGCCCGCGCGGAGGACTCGGACGGCCAGGTCCCGTCGTCTCCGCCGGCTACCAGGACGAGTTCGGCCGTGGTCTGCTCCACCGGGATGGCCGCGGCCTCGTACCGATCGGCGTGGAGATCGCCGCTGCGCTCGTACCAGCCTCGCAGGGACACAAGTCCGTCCTCACGTGGTTCCGGTTCCCAGGTCTCATCGAGCGGTACGAACGGGAGCGGCTCGCCCTGCCAGGTCCAGGACGAGCGCCAGGGCCGGTTCCGCCCGTCTGTTCCTGAGCCGAGGTTCGCCCATGTCACGGACGTCGGCGACATCGCCACCACGGCTGCAGTGCGTCGATCGAGGATGGACAACCACAGCGCGGCCTCGGCCCCCTTGGACAGACCGAGCACGGAAAGCCGTTCGGCACCTTCGGCGTGCAGCAGATCCAGCCCACGACTGAACGTCTCCACCGGGACCTCGCAGATTCCCGGTGCCTGGCCCTCGCCGCCGTACCAGCGGATTCCCAATGCCAGCAACCCGGCGTGCGCCAGGAGCCGGCATCGCTCCACCGTGCCGGAACCGTAAGAACCGTGCAGGACGAGCACCCCGGCCCGGCTTCCGGCGGCAGGGCGCACGAGCACGCCCTCCAGAGCGTCGCCGGTGATCTCCTGCTCGACGATGTCCATGATCCCCCGTAGATCGTTCCGGGAGATTCTGTCACCAGGTGACATGGCGCCTCACCTGGTGACGGACACTTGCACTGGCGGTCAGCCGACGGCGCGCAGAGTGGCGAGCACCAGGGCACGGGTGACGGTGACGATCTCGCTGACGGAAACCTGTTCCCGCGGACCGTGGGCCAGGCGGACATCGCCGGGCCCGTACTGCAGCGTCGGAATACCCGCCCCCGCGTACAGCCTCAGATCACTGCCGTACGGCGCCCCGCGCTCGGCCGGACGCGCGGCACCGGTCACATCGGCGTGCGCATCGCCCACGAGCTGGGCGAGCGGATGCCCGGCTGCCAGGCGGCCGCTCGCGAACTGGCCACCGGGCCACGTCACGACAGCGGGGTGGTCGCGCAGCCACGGATCCTTCGCGCAGGCCTCCGCCACGCATTCCTCCAGCGACAAGCGCGCGTCGACGGGATCCTCGCCGAGCTGCACACCCAGTCGTCCCTCAGCCACGAGCAGGTCGGGCACGCTGCTGGCCCAGTCACCGGCCTGGACCGTGCCGACCGACAGCGGGTACGGGATCGGGTACTCGGACATGAGCGGACCGGCGCCCACGTTGCGACGGGCTTCGAGCTCGGCGAGCGCGCGGTGAATCGGCAGGTAGGCGTCGATCGCGCTGACCCCGGCGTACCGGGTGCTGCCGTGGGTGGCACGGCCGGGGACCTCGATCCGGAACGTCAGCGCGCCGGCGTTCGCGACCATCAGCGCGCCGCTGGTCGGTTCGGTGATGATGCAGGCGTCGCCGGTGTGCCCGCGTTCGAGCGTCCCGAACGCCCCGAGGCCGCCGTCCTCCTCACTCACGACGAAGTGCGCGGACACCTGGCCCCGCAACCGCACCCCAGCCGTGCGGATCGCGGTGAGCGCGGCCAGGATCGCCACCACGCCGGCCTTCATGTCGCACGCGCCGCGTCCGTGCACCACGTCGCCGGCCACGCGCGGGCGGAACGGGTCGCCGTCCCACTGCGCGAGGTCGCCGGGCGGCACCACGTCGACGTGTCCCTGCAGGATCAACGTCGGTCCGTCGGCCGGCTTCGTGTCGCCCACCAGGCCCCACGCCTCGGTGCGCGGAGCCTCGCCACCAGGGAAGTGTTCGTGCGCGCGGAGCTCCGGCAGGTTCATCGACCACAGGTCGACGTCCAGATCCAGCCGCTCCAGCTGCCGGGCCAGCACGTGCTGCAGCTCCGACTCCGCCGCACTGCCCGTCACACTCGGCACCTCGAGCAGCTCCAGCAACTGCCGCCCGATCGCCGCCTCGTCCACCGCGGCCAGCGCCGCCTCGCTCGTCGTCACAAGCGGTGAGCGTAGGTTCGGTCCTCAGCTGCAAACAATTGTCATTTCTAGCGATCTAACCCGTCTTTTTTGCAGATTTCCGGCATCGGTGGCAGTTTTTTGCGCATGGACACCATCGACGAGGCGATCATCCAGTGCGTGCTGCGCAACGCCCGCGCCACGTACGCCGAGATCGGCAAGGCGGCGGGACTGTCCCCGTCCGCCGCGAAGAGACGCCTGGACCGCCTCGTCGCCACCGGAGCGATCCGCGGCTTCACCGCGATCGTCGACCCGCAGGCCCTCGCCTGGCACACCGAGGCGTTCGTGGAGGTCTACTGCGCCGGCAACCCCACCCCGGCCGACCTGCGCAAGGCGCTGGAGGACATCCCCGAGGTCATCGACGCCTGCACGGTCTCCGGTGCCGCCGACGCGATGATCTGCATGCTGGCCAAGGACATCTCGCACCTGGAACTGGCCATCCAGCGGGTCCGCTCCACGAAACCCGTCGAGCGGACCGAGAGCGCGATCGTGCTGTCCAGGCTGCTGAGCCGGCCGCGCCTGTGATCAGCCGAGCCGGCGTGACACCGGGAAGTTGAAGTAGGTGTCCGGGTACGGCTCGCCGTTCAGCGTGAAGTGCCACCACTCCTCCGGCAGGTTCCGGAACCCGGCCGCGACCATCGCCGACTTCAGCAACTGCCGGTTCTCCCCGGCCTTCCCGGTGATCCGCGGGTCGTCGGTGTGCGAGAGGGTGTCGAAGCAGTCGTACCCGGTGCCCATCTCGATCATGTTGTCCGGGAAGCGGTTCGGCGCGTAGCAGTTCACCAGCTTCTCCCCCGCCACGTACGGCCGCTGGTAGCGCGGAGGCAGCTTCACGATCGTCAGGTCGAGCGTCGACCCGCGGCTGTGCCCGGACTTCTCCGCGATGTAGCCGTCCTCGAACAACCGCGTCTTGTCGACCTGCGGGTAGAACTCGGGCTTCATCCTCTGGTCGGCCAGGTCGCGGGCCCACCGCACGAAGTGGTCGACCGCGCGCTCCGGCCGGTAGCAGTCGTAGACCTTGAGCGAGTAGCCCTGCGCGAGCATCTCCCGCTGCACCGACCGCAACGCCAGCGCGGCGGGCTTGGTCAGGATGCACAGCGGCTGGCGGTAGCCGTCGATGCGGGTGCCCACGAAGTTGTGGGCCGTGTAGTAGCGGATGTCGTGCAGGATCGTCGGGTCGACGTCGCGCAGCACCACGAACCCGCTGGTGGCCTGGGCGGGCATCGCGAACGACACGGTCAGCAGCACGGAGAGCAGCAGGGCGCGCATGGCGTTCATCCAAGCAGCGCACGCGCGCCTGCCACAGTGCGGAGACCGGTGAGCGGAACGCGTGGGGGCAGGCAGCGCGGCCCGCCCCCACGCGGCGATCAACGTTGCAGTTCCGCGAGCCGTGCCTCGGCCGCGGTCAGCCGTTCCCGGTGCTTGGCGTCCTCGTTCGCCAGCGCTGTGTAGAGGGTGACGGCCTCCTTCACCCCGGCGATCGCCTCGCTCTTCCTGCCGGTCCCCTCCAGGTGGTAGGAGAGCGGCCAGACCAGCGTGTAGGCCAGCGACGGCCGGTAGGCCGCGCTCTTGCCGACCAGGGCCCGGTAGGCGTCGACGGCCTGCTTGCCGGTCGTGACCGCCGGCTCCTTGTCGCCCTTCTCCCACTGGCGGGTGCCGAGCAGGGACAACGTGTCCGCGCGGTTGGCCTGGTGCTCCAGGTTCGCGGGCTCACGGGTGACCCAGTCCTGGTAGATCGTCACCGCCTCGCGCAGCACCGTGATCGCGTCATCGATCCTGCCCGACGCTGCGAGATAGCCCTGCAGCGGTGAGCGCAGCCACGACGCCAGGGGGCGGGTGTAGGCCTTGTCGCGGGCCGAGAGGTCCCGCAACATCCGCACCGCGTCCTGGACCGTCGCGAGGCCCTGCGGTTTGTCGCCGCGCTCCCACTGCCGGATGCCCGTGCCGAGAACGGCCTGGGCCCGGTTCGAGGTGTGTTCGAGGTTGGCCGGCTCGCGGGCGGCGAGCTGGGTGAACACGTCGGTTGCCTCTCGCAGCAACGCCAGCGCGTCGTCGCCGTGCGCGGTGGCGGCGAGCAGCGGGGCGGTCGGATACAGGATGATCTTGCCGTGGGCCAGCTGGTACTTCTGGTCCTCCGCCGCGAGCTGCCGGAGCAGGTCGGTGGCCTCCCACGCCTGTGCCGCCGCGTCCTTCGGGTAGTCGGTCTGCAGCGCGGCGGCCAGCGACACCAGGATCATCGCCAGGTTGTAGCGGTGGTCGCGGTTGCCGGGATCGGAGATCAGCAGGTGACGGAAGCCGG
>NZ_JYJG01000554.1 GCF_000955955.1 Lentzea aerocolonigenes | reverse complement strand
GCCGGTCTGCTGCAGGTAGGTGGCGACGGTGGAGCGGATGTACTCGTAAAGACCCGGCGCGCTCGCAGGGTTCTCGGCCGCGTACTCGCGCCAGATGCCGACCGCCTGGACGGACTTCGCTACGGCCTCGTCCCGCTTGCCCTGGCTCCACAACGCCGTCGCCTCCGTGACCAGCCGGCTCGCGGCGGCCGTGTCGCACCTGCCCCACTCGTAGGTCTTGGACTGCGGCGACAGCGCGGCGCGGAAGTCGTAGACGGTGCGCGAGTCGCAGTCGGGGTTGCGGATCTCCAGGTACCCGTTGTTCATGTCGCTGTAGAGCCACGGGCTGCGTGCCAGACCGTTGAACCGCAGGTCCTCGATCTTGCGCTCACCGGCCTGGATGATCATCGGCTGGTGGACCATGTCCTGGGCCTTGCGCAGCACGGTGAAGACGTACGAGCCGTTGTCGGGCGACTTGAACACGTGGAACTCGCCCATGCCGAACACCGCGGGCTGGAACGCGTTGTCGGCGACGATCTTGTCCGCCCACCCGGCGAGGTTGGGCACCTTCGCCTTCTCCACCGCGTACAGGAAGCCGTCGCGTTTGCCGTCGTGGTCGGAGAACCGCAGCGCCACGACGAACCCGAGCTTGCCGCACTTGGCCGTGTCGAGGTCGAGGAACAGCCACCGTTCCCTCTCGACCTTGTCCCCGCACGCCTTGTACATCTCCGGGACGACGAAGTTCGTACCACAGGCGAAGCCGCCGTCCACACAGGTGTTGACCATCCCGCGCTTGTCCGGCTTGTCGCCCATCTGCGTGCCGTCGAACCGGATCAGGTTGTTCCTGACCACCGCCTGGCCGATCTCGTTGTTCGGACCGGTGTTGGGCAGGTTCCGCGTCGGCATCAGCGTGGTCGACTGCGGCGCACCGTAGTTCTCGTTCTTCCCCATCTTCTCGTAGATCTCGTCGTTGCCGTAGCCGCTGTTGAGCCACGCGCCACCGGCCGAGAGCTGGAACGACGGCGACTGCGAGTAGATCTCCACCCCGGGAGACGCGAAGTCCGGTGAGAACGGCACCTTCGGCCGTCCCTCACCGTGGTAGAAGGACGCCTGGAACGTCGCGTCGCGGACCATCGCCTTGCGGATCGCGGTGCGCGGCGGCAGGTAGCGAGTCGTGGAGACGATCACCGATTCGACCGAGTACCACTCGGGGATCAGGTCACGGGCCCGCCAGCCACCCTTGCCCTGCTCGTCCGGCTCGACCAGCCACGGCGACTGCTGCCAGTCCTGGTCGGAGGGCCGGTAGCCGGTCCACATCAGGAAGAAGGCCGTCAGCGGGTCGGAACCGCCCTTGAACCACGTCTTGTTGTTCTCGTCGGTGTTGTTGGTCGTGCGCCGGAACGGTCCCGCGCGGCGCAGTCCGTTGCTGGACAACGAGAACTTCGTGGTGCTGTAGTCCAGGATCGCTCTGGCGGCGTCACGCACGAGCGGGTCGCGCGCGTAGTCGTAGAGGTTCATCAGCGCGTGCAACGAGTACCGCGTGTAGACCCGCGCGTTGTACTCCATGAAGTCGTGCTTCGCGAACTCGTGCAGCATTCTGAGGATGTAGTCGCGTTGCCCGTTGGTGGCGTTGTTGTAGCGCTGGTCGTTGCCGACCGGCAGCCACAGGTCGTTCGCGAGGTACTTGGTGGTCTCGATCATCAGCCGGTGGTTCTCCGACTCCGGGATGATGATGCCCCGGCACAGCTCGCGCTTCTCGTTGAAGTCGTCGGCGGGACCGCGCACGTACATCAGCCGGTCCATGACGTGCCAGAAGGTCTCGGGCCTGAGCAGGTCCCGGTAGCGGAACATCACCGCGGGCAGGGACTTCTGGAACGAGTCGAAGTCGCCGAAACGGGCGTCGCAGTTGAACGGGCCGAACTCCACGCGGTCCCAGCTGGTACCGACGTCGTGCGGCATGATGTTGCGCAGCACCTCGTTCACGTAGTCCAGGCTCGGTTTCTGGCGCGGGCAGGTGAAGTCGGGGCCCTTGATCCGCACCATCTCCAGATGTGCGGTGAGCAGTGCGCCGAGGTCCTCACCGGCGCGCCAGCCGTTGTACAGGTCGAACATGTCGCCGTAGGACGGGCCGTTGGCCTCGACCATGTGCGAGCAGGCGTAGTGCTGCACGGCGGCCGCGCGCCTGCGGTCGAGGGTGAGCAGGCTCTGCTCGGGGTCGGCCGTGGTGGCCTTGTCGAGCTCGGTGTTCCAGGTCGGCCGGATCAGCGCCCAGGTGCTGGCGACATAGGTCGTGCAGCCTGGCGGCGGCAAACCGGGAGTGCTCAGCCCGCAGCCGTAGACCGACACGCTGAAGTCACCGCTTCCGGGCACGACCAGCGAGCCCTCCGACCGCAACCCGCCGTGCAACGTGTCGACCGGTGTGTAGTACTCGCCCTTGATCGTGCCGTCGGTGACCTTCACCAGGAACCCGCGGTACTTCGTGTTCTTGCGGCCCCACTGCACGAGCACGTCGTTCCCGGCGGCGACCGCGGAGATCACTCCGGGCTGCGTCGCGTCGAGGACCCTCGTCAGCACGCCGTTCTCGAACGGCTGCCGCACACCACGCACGCCCGGCGCGAGGTTGGTCTCCACCGCGGAGTCGACCGGGCAGCTGAGCCGACCGTCACGCCCGCCGAACTCGTGCCAGTTCTGCAGCAGTGCGGTACCGACGGCAACGAAGCAGTTGCTCGGCTTCTCGTGGTAGTCGGGGATCGTGA
Organism: Lentzea aerocolonigenes; assembly: GCF_000955955.1. Lineage (GTDB taxonomy): Bacteria > Actinomycetota > Actinomycetes > Mycobacteriales > Pseudonocardiaceae > Lentzea > Lentzea aerocolonigenes_A. Next base: position 816 of record NZ_JYJG01000554.1, on the reverse strand, counting down.
TGCCGACGGCGACGGTCTGGCCGCGGTCGGAGTGCGTCTGGTTGTCGTAGCCCTCGACGGTGAACTCGTACCGTCCGGCTCCCTGGGCGACGGTGGTCGTGAAGATGCCCTCGCGCGGGTGCTTGAACGAGACGCCCTGCTCACCCACCGCGATGCCGTTGTAGCTCCACCGCACCACCCAGCTCGGGTGCTCCGGGCCGTCCATCTGCGCCCAGTCGACGGTGACCTCGGCGCCGCGCCGGTAGACGGCGATGACCATGTCCTGGCCGTGCGTGGGCGAGAACGCGATCTCGCCGTTCTCGAAGGTCTGCAGCTTGCCGCGCGGGTTCGGCACGTCCACCGCGTTGGCGGTCGGGCAGCCGAGCACGCCGCGTTCGCCGCGCAGGGCGGCCCAGCGCTTGGCGATCGGGACGTCCACGGCGAACGCGCCACACCGTGTCGGGGCGGCGGTCGCGGCGGAGGCAGGAGCCGCCGGCACGACCGCGACCACGCCGGCGAGCGCCATGGCCACGGCGATCGTCAGTCTGATCCATCTCATGCAGCGGATCCTCACAGCGCGTGTGCGTGCGATATCGGAGTGAAGCCGAAAATGGTCCGCTGAACGGGGCGTTCAGCACCTCACCCGGAGTGCCGTCCCGATGACCGGAACGGATCTGCGGCCCGCACCGGACCTCGGTCAAGGTGCTGGGTTCCAGGCCGGCAAGACGCCGGACGTGGTGCGAGAGCCGGGCGGCCTCACCGCCCCGCTTGCTGTACACGGGTTTGGTGCACTAGTGTCCTGAGTCATTAATTCGTTGGCAGTAGGCGGCGAGCGAC
>NZ_JYJG01000086.1 GCF_000955955.1 Lentzea aerocolonigenes | reverse complement strand
CTACTAGCGTTTCAGCATCCGGGTGATACCGGCGGCCACCGTGGTCGCCAGGATCCAGCCCGTCACGATCAACCCCGACGCGATCCACTGCGACGCACCCGGCGTCTGCCAGCGGTTCTTGTTGCCGAAGTCGACGATCGGCACCACCAGGTCGATCGTGTAGAGCCACGCGTTCCACGGCAGGTGGTCGTCGGCGTTGATCTCGATCAGCGGCCCCTTGACCGAGAACCAGATGCTGCCCACGACCCACGCCGTGATCAACCACCCCAGCGCACGCGCCGGCCGGTAGCCGTAGCCGACCATCGAGCGCTGCAGGAAGCTCCACACCAGCACCAACGGCCCGAAGAACCGCATGCCCTCGGCGACCGCGCGGTACCGCAACCGCTGCTTCTCGATCAGCACGGTCGAGGCGTGCTCCTCGTTGCCCGCCGCGGTCAGCATCTCGGCGAACTGGTCGTACGGGCGCGGGTGGTAGCTGCGCCGCATCGCGTGCCGCAGCCAGCGCAGCCGTTGCTCGACCTGGGCGTCGTCGCGCAGTTCGATCGGGTAGGCGAGCGAGTCGTAGCGGAAGTCGTCGAGGTCCATGAACCCCGTGGCGTTCCAGAAGTTCTCGTTGTCGTCCAACGACGTGCAGCGCGCCTGCCGCAGCGTCACCAGGCCCTTCGGCGGTGACACGACGTTGAGCATCAGTTCCTGGACCTGCATGCCCATGCCGTTCAACGCGTGGCTGTCGAGCTTGTAGCCGAGCACCGCGCCGTTGAAGTTCGCCATGCGGCCGATGGTGGCGCGCCGGCACCGCACGCCGCCGTGCGCGACGAACTCCTTCTCGCCACGCGCGCAGATGAGGTCGCGGCCGATCGTCGCGCCGCCGATGTCGAGCGACGGCTTCTCGCGCGGCTGGTGCCGGTACTTGCCGGGCTTGATCAGGCGGCTGCCGCGCAGGTCCAGGTTCGCGCCGACGGTGATGCCGCGCAGCTCCAGGCCGCCGGAGATCTCCGACTCGCGCACCACGAAGTTGCTGCCGATCTGCGAGCGGTTGGTCAGCAGGGCATCGGCGGTCGGATTGTCCACAGTGGCCCGTTCGATGGTGATGCTGCCGCGCACGTGCGTGTCGACCATGCGCAGCTGGCCCTTGATCCGGATACCTCGCCCGACGATGTCGCCGCCGATCTCCGCGCCGTCGATGTGCAGCGCCCGGCCCGAACCGGTCGGATCGGTGCCCACCACGGGCGGCGACACGGCGTCCAGCACGGCGCCTGCCAGCGACAACGTGCCGCCGATGCGCGCGTTCACGGCACGAACGGTGCCCGCGCTGGTGAAGCCGCGGTCGAGCTCCAGGTCTCCGGACACGTCGGTGCGATCGAGGATCAGCGTCACGGACGGGTCGGCGTGCGGATCGGTGGTCTCGTCGAGGATGTCGCCGCGCGAGAGCATCGCGCCGCGGAACGACAGCGCCGAGCTGATCCGCGCGTTGGCCAGGAACACCACGCCGTGCGAGGTGAACGCCCCGAGCAGGTTGCCGCCGACCTGCATGCCGTTGCCGTTCAACGTGAAGCCGTCGGGGTTCTCCAGCACCGCGCTGCCGAGGTTGACGTTGCCGCCGATGCGCGCGCCCGCGAGCCGCATCTCGCCCTCGGTGTGGATGCCGAACGCCAGCAAGGCGCCGGCCACGGTCAGCCGGTCGCCGTGCACGCACAGCCCGCCCGGCACGCTGAACCTGCTGTCGCGCAACAGGACCGAGCCCGCGATCTCGGCGTCGGTCAGGTCGACCAGGTCGGAGATCCGGCAGCCCAGCAGTGAGACGTCGTTGCTGCTGCTGAGGTTGCGGGCTTCGAGACCCGGCAGCTCGCAGTCGGTGAACGAGACGCCGGCGAGGTTCGCCTGCCGCAGGTCAGGTGCCGACTCGAACTGGCAGCGCTCGAACTCCAGCACGTACGGCACCTCGACCGCGCGCAGGTCGAGCACATCGGTGACCACGCGGTCCACCACGCGGATGACGGGTGGGGTGCTCGGCTTGCGCCGCGGCAACCTCCACCCGCCACCACCAGAGTTGTCGTTCTCCCCCAACAGTCCCCGCAGCACGTCCGCCGCGGCGACCTTCCCCCTCGCCATCCGGCTAGACCGGGTCGCTCGGGCCGTGGTGCGTCGGGTCGAGCACGCGGGCCAGGAACTCCCGGGTCCGTTCCTCCTGCGGGTTGCCGATCACCTCGGCCGCCGGGCCCTCCTCGACGATGTAGCCGCCGTCCATGAAGATCACCTTGTCGGCGACCTCGCGGGCGAACTGCATCTCGTGCGTCACGACCAGCATCGTCATGCCCTCGTCGGCCAGCTGGCGCATGACGCCGAGCACGTCACCGACGAGCTCCGGGTCGAGTGCCGAGGTCGGCTCGTCGAACAGCATCACCTCGGGGTTCATCGACAGCGCGCGGGCGATCGCCGCGCGCTGCTGCTGGCCACCCGAGAGCTGCGCGGGCATCGCGTTCGCCTTCTCCTTCAGCCCGACCCGTTCGAGGTTGCGCAGCCCGATCTCCTGCGCCTCCTTCTCACCGCGCTTGAGCACCTTGCGCTGAGCCACGGTGAGGTTGTTGAGCACGGTCAGATGCGAGAACAGGTTGAACGACTGGAAGACCATGCCGATCTTCGTCCGGGCCCGGTCGATGTCGACGTCCGGATCGGTCAGCTCGGTGTCGTTGACGACGATCTTGCCGCCGTTCGGCTCCTCCAGCAGGTTGACGCAGCGCAGCAACGTCGACTTGCCGGAACCGGACGGGCCGATGATGCAGACGACGTCACCGCGGTTGACCGTCAGGTCGATGTTCTTGAGGACCTCGAGCGGGCCGAACGACTTCTTCAGCCCGGCGATCTCGACACAGATCTCGCTCATACGACGGACACCTTCTTCCCGCCGGAGCGGCGCTCCAGATACCGCGACAGATAGCCCAGCGGCAGCGTGATGACCAGGTAGGACAGGCCGATGACCAGGATCGGCGTCAGAGTGGGGCTGCGGCTGAGGAACTCGCGGCCGAACTTGGTGAGCTCGTACTGCTCGCGCGTCACACCCACGATGTAGATCAGCGACGAGTCCTTGGTGAGCATGATCAGCTCGTTGGTGAGCGGCGGCAGGATGATCCGGAACGCCTGCGGGATCACGATGGTGACCATCGCACGGCCCCGCGACATGCCGAGCGAGCGGGCCGCCTCGACCTGCCCCTTCGGCACCGCCTGGATGCCTGCGCGGATCGTCTCGGCCATGTACGCGGCACCGACGAGACCGAGCGCCAGCATCGCCGTCGAGTAGATGTCGAACTTGATCTCGAACGCGAGCGGCACCGCGACCGTGAACGCGAGGAACACGAGCAGTGCGGGCACACCGCGGAAGAACTCGATGTAGGTCGTGGCGATCCACCGGTACGGCGCCACCGACGAAAGCTTCATCAGCGCCAGCAACAGGCCGAGCGCCAGGCCGAACGCGAAGCCCAGGATCGTGTAGATGATCGTGTTCTTCAGCGCGACCGTGACGAGGTCGGGGAACATCTGCCCGACGGTCTTCAGGTCGAAGAACGTGTGCGCGATCTCCGACCAGTTGCCGGTGAACGCCACCACGAGCGCGATGAGAACCAGCAGGCCGTACTGCGCGTACCTGAAGTACGTGGCGCGCTTTCGCTTGGACAGCGCCATTGGTAGCTCCTAGCGGATAGGTCCGAACGTACGACGGGGTCGGCAGAGACCTGCCGACCCCGCGGGAAACCGTTCTACTTCGACGACGGCTTCTTGCCGAACCACTTCTCGTAGATCTTGTCGTACTCACCGCTGCTCTTGGCGTCCTTCAGCACGGCGTTGATCGTGTCGAGCAGGGCGGTGTTGCCCTTCTTGACGCCGATGCCGTACTTGTCGCCGGTGGGGAACTCCGTGGTCACCTCGGTGTCCGGGAACTCCTTGGCGTAGTCGTACAGGGGGCCGTTGTCGTTGATCGCGGCGTCGATCGCGCCGGTGCGGACGGCCGTCTCCTGCAACGTGAGGTCCTCGAACTGGACGACCTCGTAGCCGTACTTGGCCTTGTTGTCGTTCGCGTAGATCTCACCGGTGGTGGCCTGCTGCACGCCGATCTTCTTGCCCTTCAGCGCGGCCAGGTCCTTGGTGCCGGTGCCCTTCTTGACCAGCAGGGCCTGCTCGGCGTCGAAGTACGAGTCCGAGAAGTCGAGCGCCTTCTTGCGGTCGTCGGTGATCGTCATCGCGGCCGCGGCCAGGTCGCAGTCACCGACGTTGAGGCTCTGGCCGTTCTGGATGCCCTCGAACGCGGTGTCGAGGATCTCCTGCTTGACGTTGAGCTTCTTGGCGACCAGGTCGACCAGGTCGACGTCGAAGCCGATGGTCTTGTCGCCCTCGCTGTACTGGAAGGGCTTGTAGGACAGGTGGGTGCAGGTGACGAGCTTGCCCTCCTTGACGAGCTTCACCTCGCTGCCACCGTTGCCACTGCCGCTGTTGGTGCTCGTCGCGCAGCCTGCGAGCGCGGTCAGCGCTAGGGCGGCTGCGGGCAGTAGGGCGAGCACGTGCCTGGGTCGACGAGCCACTGCGTCACTCCTCGTAACTGTCGCGGACGAGTGAACGGGATACTGCCACCCAGGTGACGTGGTGGACAGCACGTCACTGTTACGGGCTACTCCAACGCAACAATTTTGTGTGAATCTGCCTCAGTTGGCGCAAATCATTGCGCGAATTGGGCTAGATCACACAACGTATGCACGTATTGCACCCGAATGGTGACGACTCGCAACGTTCCTTGATCAGGATTTGATCACGGAAGGGTCCGTTCACCGGGAACGTTCGGTCAACAAGCCCGCTACCAGCGCCGTCCAGCCGGTCTGGTGGGTCGCGCCGAGCCCCTCACCGGTGTCCCCGTCGAAGTACTCGCTGAACGTGATGTGGTTGCGCCAGAGAGGTGACTCGGACGCCTCGATCCGCTTGCCGTCCGACGGCCGGCGCCCGTCGTGGTCGGGCAGGAAGAGCCCGACGAGCCGGTCGCTCAGCTCGTCCGCCACCTGACCCGCGGTGACCGAGCGGCCGGAGTGGGTCGGCATTTCGACCTGGAACGTGCCGTCGTGGAACGCGCAGACCGTCCTGAGCGCCTCGACGAGCAGCGCGTTGGTGGGCAGCCAGACCGGGCCGCGCCAGTTGGAGTTGCCGCCGAACATCGGGGAGTTCGACTCGCCGGGCTCGTAGCCCATGCGGTGGTCCTGGCCCGCGACGTTGACCTCCAGCCCCTCGCGGTGGGCGGCGCTCAAAGAGCGGATCCCGTGCGGCGAAAGGAACTCGTGCTCGTCGAGCATGCGGTGCAGCACGCGGCGCAGCTTGTGCTCGTCCAGCAACGACACGAACGCGCCGCGCTCGTAGTGGAACGTGATGAACTGCCGCAGCTCGGGGCGTCTTTTCAGCAGGTGGTCCAACCGGCTCGTGAACCCGTGCAGCTCGCTGAGCACCCACGGTTCGAGAACCGCCGATGCCAGCAGGGGAATCAGGCCGACCATCGACCGCACGCGCACCGGCTCGGACTCGATGCCGCCATCGGGATGACGGCGCGAGACCCGGTCGTAGCAGAAGCCGTCCTCGTCGTGCCAGATGCCGCCGCCGTGCGAACCGAAGTGCGTGAACGCCTCGGCGATCGACAGGAAGTGCTCGACGAACTTCGTCGCAACGTCCTCATAGGACTCGTCGTCGCGCGCCAGCTCCAGCGCGATCTGCATGAGGTGCAAGCTGTACGCGGCCATCCAGGACGTCGCGTCGGACTGCTCCAGCCGCCACTCGCCCAGCATCGGCTCAGACCTGTTGACCGGCCCGATGTTGTCCATGCCGAGGAATCCGCCCTCGAACAGGTAGCTGCCGCCGGCGTCCTTGCGGTTCACCCACCACGAGAAGTTCAGCAGCAGCTTGTGGAAGATCTTGGCGAGGAACTGCCGGTCCCTGCTCCCGTCCGCGCGGTAGACCTGCAGCGCCGCCCACGCGTGCACCGGCGGGTTGACGTCGCCGAACTCCCACTCGTAGGCGGGGATCTGACCGTTCGGGTGCATCATCCACTCACGGCAGAACAGCAGCAGCTGCTCCTTCGCGAACGCCGGGTCGACCAGCGTGAACGGGATGGTGTGGAACGCGAGGTCCCACGCCGCGAACCACGGGTACTCCCACTCGTCCGGCATGGAGATCACGTCGGCGACGTCGAGGTGCCGCCAGTGCACGTTGCGCGCCTCGGGAGTGCGTCGCGAACTGGGCGCTTCCGGCTTGGTCGGGTCGCCGTCGAGCCAGTCGCGTGTCCGGAACCGGTAGTGCTGCTTCGTCCACATGAGACCCGCGAGCGCGCGCCGCAGCACGTGCTTCTCGGCCGGGGCTGCTTGTGGCGCGATGGCGTCGTGGAACTCGTCGGCCTCGATCCTGCGCTGGGCCATGGTCTCTTCGAAACTCGGCCCGAACGGGTCCAGGTGCCCGTCGCCACCGACGAGCCTCAGCCGGATCGTCACCGTCTCGCCCGGCTCGACCGGGTCGAACGAGTACCAGGCCGCGAACTTCGTGCCCGCCGCCCCGGCGTCGTCCGGCCCGACCACCTGGCACGTCGACGTGCTGCCGTGCACGACGTAGTTGCAGATGCCGTCCTTCGTCCACGGCGACGGGTTCCGCTCGGCCCCGAAGAGCGACATCTCGTTGCTCTCGTTGTCCGTCACGAGCATCGACGGCGAGTCGTCCAGGTGCAGCGTGTACCGGCCGAGGTTGCCGTGGTCGGCCGTGACCTTCCGCCCGGCCGCGGTGCTGGCGACGAGCTGGCACGGCCGCTGGTCCCGGCCCCACGCCCACGTGTTGCGGAACCACAGCTGCGGGAGGAGGTGCAACGGCGCGTCGTCAGGCCCGTGGTTGGTCGCCTTGATCTCGATGCAGATGTCGTCCGTGTGCGCCTTCGCGTAGGTGACCTGGACGTCGAAGAACCGGTTCTCGTCCAGCACCCCGGTGTCGGCGAGCTCGGGTTCGCGGTTCTCCCGGCCCGCGTTGCGTGCCATCTCCCTGAGCAGCCCGTACGGGAATTCCTGCTGCGGATACCGGTACACCACCTGCATCCACGAGTGCGTGGGCGTCCCGTCCGTCACCCACCAGTGCTCCTTGACGTCCTCACCGTGGTTGCCCTCTTCGTTGGTGAGGCCGAAGTACCGCTCCTTGAGAATCGGGTCGTTGCCGTTCCACAGTGCGACGGCGAAGTTGAGGAACCCGTGCACGTCGCAGATGCCCGCGATGCCGTCCTCACCCCACCGGTAAGCGCGCGCACGGGCGTGGTCGAAGGGGAAAGAGGCCCACGCGTCGCCGCCGGGCGAGTAGTCCTCGCGCACCGTGCCCCACTGGCGACCCGACAGATACGGCCCCCACAGACGCCACGGCGAAGTCGGGGTGTCCGACTCCGCGAGACGCGCCCGTTCCGCATGTTCGCCCATCGCACCAGTGTGAGACACCAGGTCAGACGGCTGGTCGGGCCCAGGTGTTGTCTGAGTCTTTCCTCACTAAAACTCGGCTCGGGCATGACCTGAACGGCCCATTTCGGTTGTGTCCGAACGAGCGCACCATGCACGGGTGACCGAGGACGAGGTCTTCGAGCAGGCCGTTGACGCCGCGCTGGACTCGATGCGAGATCGCGAACCGTTCGATCGTGAGCGGTTGCGGACGGCGGCGGAAGTCGCCAGGCCGTGGGTGATGGCGCAGGCGCAGGAACAGCAGCGCAAACACGCACAGCAGATGGCGTCGGTCGAGTTCCATAGGGTGCGCTGGACGGCAGAACACCCGGTGTTCTGGCGGTGGATGTTCGTTGTGGTGCTTCCCACCGCGCCGATGGTGATAGCCGGTCTCGTGCTGCGGGTGGAGATCTCCGTCTTCCTCACGTGGTCGCTGACCGCGCTCGGCCTCTCGCTGGCAACGCTCTGGTTGTCCGGAAAAGGATCATGGGGCAGGTGGGTTGCCAGGGGCTGGTCGATAATCGGTTCTGGCACGTCGATGCTCACGTTGGGAACCTCCTTCGCCCTTCTCGCCGGCTGGGCCGAGTGGGGCTTTCTGCTGCTTTTTGCGCTGGGCTGTCTGGGAGCGATGGCACTGGGCGACGCAGTGGCGACCGTTCTGCCCACCGGCGAGGTCATCCGCGCGATCGAGGCTGCGGACGTGGCGTTGCGGGAGTGGCGAGCAGCAGTTCTGGAACTGGGGGTCCTGCCCGTGCTCCGCGCGGAGGTGCGCAGCCGGGAGACGCTGCCGGGCGTCGAACTCAGGTACCGCGACGCCGCCGGACTGCAGAAGGGCGGTTCGCTGATCGGCCACCAGCCGGTGCCGGCCGGTCGGAGGCTGGCCGACCTGGTCCGGCGCCTCGACGGAGGCAACTTCGCCCTCGCCGGTCCGCGTGGTGCGGGCAAGACCAGTCTGCTGGAGGCGTTCCGGCAGGGCGCCTACCTCGAACCGAGGCAACCGCTCGATCTGGTGGTGATGGTCGCCGCGCCGGTGGACTACGTGCCGAGGGAGTTCGTGCTCCACCTGTACGCGTGCGCTTGCCGAGCTGTGCTGTCGTACGTGGAGTTGGTCCATCCATACGCGCGGAAGAGGGCGGGCCGGCGCGACCTGTGGTGGCGCGAGGCCCCCGACGAGGCCGTCACGGCGGTCCGAGCGGCGCTGCGGGGGCTGGAGTCGATCGCCTACGTGCGGACGCACACCGGGGAGGCGAGCGGGAAGTTCGGCTTCCGCGGGGCGGAGGTTGGTTACAAGAAGAGCTTCAGCCTGGCCGGGCGTCCTGCCACGTTCCCCGAGTTGGTGGACGACTTCCGGACGTTCGTGGCAGCCATGGCGGCGGCGCTTGACCCCGAACGTCTCGTGATCATCATCGACGAGATGGACCGCATCGGCGCCGGTGAGCAGGCCCGCCGGTTCCTGAACGAGATCAAGGCGGTCTTCGACGTCCCGGGCTGCTACTACCTGATTTCGGTGTCCACGGAAGCCCAGCACGACTTCGAGCTGGCGGGCGTGGGGCTGCGCAGCGTGTTCGACAGTTCGTTCGACGAGGTCGTGCGGGTCGACTACCTCGACCACGAGCTGGCGAGGGCGCTGATCAGCCGGTCCGTCGAGGAGTTCCCCGAGTCGTTCGTGGCGCTGGCGTACGCCTTCTCCGGAGGGGTGGCTCGTCAGCTGATCAGGTCGGCGCGGGCGATCGTCCGCCAGGAGCAGGGCACCCCGCTGGCCACCGTCGCGGCGACACTGATCGAGGACGAGTTCGACCGTGTCTGCAAGACGACAGCGGACGCGCTCACCGCCGCGCAGACCCAGGAGGACGTGACGGGCCTGCTCCGGGTGCTCGTCGGCCGCGGGGTCGAGGACTTGCGCGGCTATCGCAAGTCGATCCAGGCCGCCTACGACGGAGAAGACGCCGCCATCAAAAACCTCCGCGACCTCGCCGCCGCCCGAGTCGAGTTCCTCGCGGTGGTCCGGGACTACTTCACGAACGACCTGACCGAGGTCGTCCCCGCGCAGGTAGACGCACTCGCGAGAGCACGCAGGTACGCGGGGAGCAACCCGGTGACAGGCTTGGCGCTCCTGCAGGAGTTCAGCGCTGCGATGCCTGAGCGTCCAGCACCAGAGCAATCGCCTCAGTGACCCGAGCCGCGTGCGCCAGGTGCAGCCACTCGTCCGGCACGTGGCAGTTGGAGTCCGGCCCGACCGCACCGGTCACCACGAACTGAGCGTCCGGGTAGGCCTCGTGCAGCAGCCCCATGAACGGGATCGAGCCGCCGAGCGACACGGTCCGCCACGGCGCGCCGAAGACCTCCTTGCCGGCGTCGTCCAGCGCGGCCGACAACCAGGGAGCCAGCGTCGGAGCGTTCCAGCCGTCGGCAGACTCGACGCGCGAAAGCTCGACAGTCGCGTTGTAGGGCACGTCGGTGGTCAGCCGCTCCCTCACGGCCTCCAAAGCCGCGGCAGAAGACGCCGTCGGCGGCAGGCGGAACGACAGCACCAGCGACGTGAACGGCCGCAGCACGTTGCCCGCGTCGTCGGGAAGCGGGAGACCGTCCGCACCCGTCACGGACAGCGTCGGCCGCCAGCCCATGCCCAGCGCCTGCTCGACCTCGTCGGACGACATCGGCTGCAGGTCACCGACGCGCGGCACCGGACCCCACAACGCACCCGGCGCGGCCTCGACGGCCTCGCGGACCTCGGTCAACCGGTGCGGAGGGATCTCGACGTGCATCTCCGGCACGAGAATTTCGCCGGTCAGCGAGTCCTCGAGACGGTCCAGCAGCACGCGCGCGATGCGGAACGACGACGGCACCATGCCGGACGACATGCCCGAGTGCAGACCGCCCTCCAGCACCCGCACGGTCATCGTGACCTGCACCAGCCCGCGCAGCGACGTCGTCAGCCACATGCGGTCGTAGTCCGAGCCGCCGGAGTCCAGGCACACGACGAGCGACACCTGGCCCAAGCGCTCGGACAGGTGCGAGAGGTAAGCGGGCAGATCGGGCGAACCCGACTCCTCGCCGGTCTCCAGCAGGACGACGCAACGCGAGTGCGAACCACCAGCTGCGCGCACCGCCTCCAGCGCGGCAATTGCGGCATAACCGGAGTAACCGTCATCCGCGGCGCCACGGCCGTAGAGACGTCCGTCACGCAGAACCGGGGTCCACGGACCGAGCCCCTCGCCCCAGCCACCCACCGGCGGCTGCTTGTCGAGGTGTCCGTAGAGCAACACGGTGTCGTCGCCCGAGTTGCCGAACGCGGGCACGTCGACCACCAGGAGAGGCGTTCGTCCCGCCAGTTGGACGACGTCCAGCGTCACGCCGGGCAAGGAGCGAGACTCGATCCACGCGCGCACGTGCGCGATCGCGGCGGCGAGTTCGCCGTGCTCTTCCCAGGCCGGGTCGAACGCGGGTGAGATCGCCGGCACGGCGACGAGCTGAGACAGGCTCGGGACGATCTCACGGTCCCAAAGCGTCCGGACGGTGCTGGTCACAACTGAACGGTCCACCTCTCGATCCTGTCACGACTCCGCCTCTGCTCGCGTCGACAACCTTGTCCGTGGAGGCGTCGGCAGAAGTTAACGATCGGTAACCGGGACAACGACGTCCGGTAATCGGACGGCCTAGTCGGAGGGCAAAAGGTCGACCATCCAACTGTTGTCCCTGATCAGAACGTTGACCCGTGTGTTACGAAGTGGGACGGGTCTCACCAACTCGGGTGAGGCCGTGTCAGGATGTGGTCGTAAGCCACCGTCACCGTCGACGGCTGCCTCCGGCCCCACAGGGTTGGCGGCGACCGCCGACGTCGCCGCACGAGATCGTCACGAGCGATCAGGCGGTCGGAGAAGACAGAGGAGAAGGCGCATGTCGTCCCCTGAGCAATGGACGCACCCTGAGCCGGACGCAGCGCCGGCCGCCACTGCCGCAAAACCGACAGCGGAACAGGTGATCGCAGGCTTGCGAGCAACAGACGAGGGTGGCGCCGACCTGGTGCAGCTCCTCACCCCCGAGGGTGAGCGAGTCACGCACCCGGACTTCGACATCGACATCACGGCGGAGGAGCTGCGTGGCCTGTACCGCGACATGGTCCTGATCCGCCGGGTCGACCGCGAGGCCAACGCGTTGCAGCGCAAGGGCCAGCTCGGCATCTGGGTGCCGCTGCTCGGCCAGGAGGCCGCGCAGATCGGTGCCGGCCGCGCGATGCGTGAGACCGACATGGCGTTCCCGAGCTACCGCGAGCACGGCATCGCGTGGACCCGCGGGATCAACCCGACGGAGCTGCTCGGCATCTTCCGCGGCACCGACCAGGGCACGTGGGATCCGGTCGAGAAGCGCTTCCACCCGTACACGATCGTCATCGGCAACCAGGTCCTCAACGCGGCCGGGTACGCGATGGGCCAGAAGTTCGACGGCAAGGTCGGCGACGACGAGGGAGAAGCCACCATGTGCTTCTTCGGCGACGGCGCGACCAGCCAGGGTGACGTGCACGAGGGCTTCGTGTGGGCCGCGGTCTACGACGCGCCGCTGGTCTTCTTCTGCCAGAACAACCAGTGGGCGATCTCCGAGCCCACCGAGCGCCAGTCGCGCCTGCCGCTGTACCAGCGCGCCCGCGGCTACGGCTTCCCCGGCATCCGGGTCGACGGCAACGACGTCCTCGCGACGCTGGCCGTGACGAAGTGGGCGCTGGACGAGTGCCGTCACGGCAACGGCCCGATCCTGATCGAGGCGTTCACGTACCGGATGGACGCGCACACCACCTCCGACGACCCGACGCGCTACCGGCTGTCGGACGAGCTGGAGATGTGGAAGCTCAAGGACCCGATCGAGCGGGTCAAGGTCTACCTGGTCCGCCAGCAGTGGGCCGACCACGAGTTCTTCGAGAGCGTCGAGGCGGACGCCGACAAGCTGGGCGAGGAGCTGCGGGAGTTCTGCACGAACATGCCAGACCCGCCCGCGGAACGGATCTTCAGCAACGTGTACGCCGAGGGGAACCCCAACCTCGAGGCACAGCGCGATGAGTTCCTCGGCTACGTCTCGGGTTTTGCTGGAGGTGAGCACTGATGGCTGCTCCGACGATGGATCGTTCGACCGCAGCTGCCCCGGCGACCCCGGTGCAGACGCTCACGATCTCGAAGGCGCTCAACATGGGCCTGCGGGCGGCCATGGAGGCCAACCCCAAGGTCATCATGATGGGCGAGGACATCGGCAAGCTCGGTGGCGTCTTCCGCATCACCGACGGCCTGCAGAAGGACTTCGGTGAGCAGCGCGTGCTCGACACGCCGCTCGCGGAGTCCGGCATCATCGGCACCGCCGTCGGCCTCGCGATCCGCGGCTACCGCCCGGTGTGCGAGATCCAGTTCGACGGCTTCATCTTCCCCGGCTTCGACCAGATCGTGTCGCAGGTCGCGAAGCTGCACTACCGCACGCAGGGCAAGATCAAGATGCCCATCGTGATCCGCGTTCCGTTCGGCGGTGGCATCGGCGCCGTCGAGCACCACTCGGAGTCGCCGGAGTCGTACTTCGCGCACACCGCCGGCCTCAAGGTCGTCTCGTGCTCGAACCCGGCCGACGCCTACTGGATGATCCAGCAGGCCATCGACTGCGACGACCCGGTGCTGTTCTTCGAGCCCAAGCGCCGCTACTACGAGAAGGGCGAGGTCGACACCACGGCCCAGCCCGGCAAGCTGTTCGAGTCGCGTGTGCTGCGAACCGGCACGGACGCCACGTTGGTGGCGTACGGCCCGATGGTGCGCACTTCTCTCGACGCTGCCAACGCGGCCGCGGAGGACGGGACCTCGCTGGAGGTCATCGACCTGCGCACGCTGTCGCCGCTGGACCTCGCGCCCGTGTTCGAGTCGGTGCGCCGCACCGGCCGGCTGGTCGTGGTGTCCGAGGCTCCGTCCGAGTCGTCGATCGCCAGCGAGATTGCAGCCAAGGTCCAGCAGGAGTGCTTCTACTCCTTGCAGGCACCGGTGCTGCGGGTGACCGGTTTCGACACCCCGTACCCGCCGTCGAAGCTCGAGGAGGAGTTCCTCCCCGACCTCGACCGGGTGCTGCACGCCGTCGACCGCTCTCTCGCCTGGTAAGGGGAACAACGGAAATGCCGCAGTACAAGCAATTCCCCCTGCCTGACACGGCTGAGGGGCTGACCGAGGCCGAGATCCTCACCTGGCACGTCAAGCCCGGTGACACCGTCACGGTCAACCAGATCATCGTCGAGATCGAGACGGCCAAGGCGGCCGTCGAGCTGCCGTGCCCCTGGGCCGGCGTCGTGACCGAGCTGCTCGCGGAGCCCGGCCAGACCGTCGAGGTCGGCGTCCCGATCATCACGATCGACACCGACCCCGGTGGCGCGGCCGCACCTGTTGCTCCGGCTCCGGTTGCGGCGGAAGCGAACGGCACCTCGTCCGGCAAGATCGGCGAGGAGATGCCGGGCGGGCGCATCGCCACTCTGGTCGGCTACGGCCCGAAGTCCGGTGCGGCCAAGCGCCGTGCCCGCAAGGACGCGCCGGCCGTTGCCAAGGCCGCCGTTGCCGCGATCACGCCTGCCGCAGTGGTGGCTCCGCCGGCTCCTGCGCCTGTCGCGGCTCCGGCTCCGGCTCCGGTCCAGGCTCCCGGTGGCTACGTGCCGCTGGCCAAGCCGCCGGTTCGCAAGCTGGCCAAGGACCTCGGTGTCGACCTGTACGCGCTGACGGGCTCCGGCCCCGACGGCGTGATCACCCGCGAGGACGTCGAAAGCGCCGGCTCCGCACCGGCTGCCGCCCCTGTGCAGTCCTTTGTGGACAACGGCTCGCGTGAACGCCGGGTGCCGATCAAGGGCGTCCGCAAGGCGACCGCGCAGGCGATGGTGGACAGCGCGTTCACCGCACCGCACGTCACCGAGTTCCTGACGGTCGACGTCACGCCGATGATGGAACTGCGCGCGAAGCTCAAGAACGCTCGCGAGTTCCACGGCGTGAAGCTGACCCCGCTCGCGTTCTGCGCCAAGGCCGTGATCCTCGCGGCCCGTCGCACGCCCGACGTCAACGCGACGTGGGACGCCGCGGCGAACGAGATCGTCTACAAGGACTACGTCCACCTGGGCATCGCGGCCGCCACGCCGCGCGGCCTGGTGGTGCCGAAGGTCCGCGACGCCGACCGCATGTCCCTGAAGGAACTCGCGGTCGCGCTGGACGAGCTCGCCACGGTCGCCAGGGACGGCAAGACCTCCCCGGCCGACATGATGAACGGCACGATCACGATCACCAACGTCGGCGTCTTCGGCGTCGACACCGGCACGCCGATCCTCAACCCCGGTGAGTCCGCGATCCTCGCGCTCGGCGCGATCCGCGACATGCCGTGGGTGGTCGACGGCGAGATCAAGATCCGCAAGATCTGCCAGCTCGCCCTGTCGTTCGACCACCGCGTGGTCGACGGCCAGCAGGGTTCGCAGTTCCTGGCCGACGTCGGCGCGCTGCTGGCCGAGCCGGGCATCGCGATGACCTACTGAGGTTCGCTCGACATGGCGGTGGGGAGTCCTTCGGGCTCCCCACCGCTTTTCGTGGTGTTGTTCCTGAACCGCACGGCCTCGAAGCCGGCCGTGAACGAGCGCAGTCGATGGTGCTGTCGGCGAGCTTGCTTCGCGATGCGTTCCAAGCCGGTCTCGCAGAGCGCGGAAGATCTCAAGCCCGGTATGTGAGGGCCGGCGGATGTCTTTTCGCGGCCCTCTCGTTCGACGCCTTTACATGAACAAGCGACTGTCTCTGTTGATCGCCGCAGCTCTGCTCGCGAGTCCGGTGGGTGTGGCGCAGGCGTCCGAAGCAGGCCTGGTACGGACCGATGCCGGTCCGGTGCGCGGCACCGTCCTCGCGGATCACCAGCTCTACCAGGGCATTCCGTACGCGGCGCCGCCCGTGGGCGAGTTGCGGTGGCGTTCGCCGCAACCGGTCACGCCGTGGACGACGCCCCGCGACGCCACCAAACCCGGCGCGGCCTGCGCCCAGTCGAACGGCGCCAACCAGGAGAGCGAAACCGAGGACTGCCTGTACCTCAACGTCACGACGCCGTCGCGGCACGGGCGCAGGCCGGTCATGGTCTACCTCCACGGCGGCGGCAACAGCTATCTGTCCGGAGCGGGGTTCGGCACGAACCGCTTGGCCGTGCAGGGCGACGTGGTGGTCGTGACCATCAACTTCCGGCTGGGTTTCTTCGGCTTCTTCGGGCACCCGGACCTGCCGGACTCGGGCGCGTACGGCATCGAGGACCAGCAGGCGGCGCTGAAGTGGGTGCAGCGCAACGCTCAAGCGTTCGGCGGAGATCCGCGCAACGTCACGGTTTTCGGGGAGTCCGGCGGCGCGTTCGACGTGTGTGCGCACGTGACGTCGCCACGGTCGCGTGGGCTGTTCCAGAAGGCCATCGCGCAGAGCGGAGGCTGTTCCATCACATGGGGCGCCAACGGCGTGATCCACGACAAGCCGGCCGGTGCCCCGTGGATCACCAAGGATGCGGCTGCTGCCGACGCGGTGGCCATCTCGGCTCGGCTCGGTTGCGACGACGTCGCGTGCCTGCGTTCGTTGCCTCCCAAGGCTTTCACGGCCATCGACCGCGGCGCGACCCCGGTGGTGACCGGTAACAGCGTGCTGCCGGTGAACCCGGTCGACGCGCTGAAGTCCGGCCGGTTCAACCGCGTCCCGGTGATCTGGGGCAACACCCGTGACGAGGGCAGGCTGACCTCCGCGACCGTGCCGGAACCGTTCGACTACAACGGTTTGCTGGTGCAGGGGTTCGGTGAGGAGAAGGCCGCCAAGATCGCTGCCGAGTACCCGGTGAGCGCGTACGGGAACGCGAGGCTGGCGTACGGCGCTGTGCTGACTGACGGCGTGTGGGCGTGCAACCAGCATGCGGATGACCGCCTGCTCTCCCGGTACACGCCGACGTACGGCTACGAGTTCGCCGACCGCACCGCGCCGATGGGGTGGTTCAGCGGCCTCTTCTCCGAGAGCTTCCCGGCCGGCGCCCCGCACTCGTTCGAGCTCGCCTACTTCTTCGACATCCCGATGTTCGACCTCAACCCGGCGCAGCAGCAGCTGGCGTCGACGATGATCCGCGACTGGACGACGTTCGCGCGCACCGGCAAGGCGGGCTGGGCGCGGTACGCAAGCGGCAACGTGCAGGAGTACTCGCTCGACCGTGTCGGCCAGATCAACGGCCTGACCAGGCACAACTGCTCGTTCTGGAACTCGATCGGTTAATCGGGTTTGACTCTCCAGTCACTGGAGGGTTCAGAGTTGTCCCCGTGACGCGCTACCAGATCGGCGAGCTGGCCAGGATGACCGGCCTCACCGTCCGAACGATCCGGTTCTACTCCGACCAGGGCCTCATCCCGCCCACATCCAGAACGGTCGGCGGCTACCGGACGTACGACGGTGAGGCGGTCGCCAAGCTCAAGCTCGTCCGCACACTGCGGGATCTGGGTGTCGACCTGCCGACCGCCGGGCGGATTCTCGCCCGCGAGGTGACGGTGACCGACGTGGCGCGGGCCCATGCAGACGCGATCGACGCGCAGATGAGGACGTTGCGGATCCGCCGTGCCGTCCTGCGCGCGGTCGCCAAGGGAGGGGAGATGGAACTGATGAACGAGTTGGCGCGGATGTCGGACGAGGAGCGCCAGCGCATCCTCGACGACTTCTTCGAGGAGGTGTTCGGGCCGTACGAGCTGGATCCGCAGTTCGAGCAGCACATGCGCTCGGTGCGGATCGAACTGCCGGACGACCCGTCGACCGAGCAGTTGGAGGCGTGGGTCGAGCTCGCGAAGCTGGTGCAGGACCCGGACTTCCGCGCGTCGGTGAAGCGGATGTCCCAGCAGCACGAGGAACGGCGTCGTGATGGCGTCGACATGAGCCCGCCGGCGGACAACCAGATGGCGGCGTTCAACTTCGCGATCGACCAGGCCCGCGCGGCGCTGGAAGCCGGCATCGCGCCGGAGTCCGACGCTGCTCGCGAGGTCGTCGATCGCGTGAACGCCAACTGGGCGGAGGCGCTGGGTGTGCCGAACGACGAACGCGTCATCGAGCGGCTGCGCACGTTCTCCGACTTCGCGGACCCGCGTGCCGAGCGGTACTGGGTGCTGATCGCGAAGATCAACGGATGGCCCGCCATGCCGGACCACTCCCGTGAGCGCGCCTGGCTGCGCGCCGCCGGCCAGCCGTTCGGCTAAACCTTCCTACCTGCGGGAACCAGCTGGGCGCCCAGCTCGTTCTCGTGGAGACGAAGGGGGATCGTTGTGTCTGTTCTGTTCGAGGTCATCGGGGGGATCGCCGCGGGGATTCTGGGCCCCACGGGCGACGACCACACGCTGGGTGACGGCGACGTCTTCATCAACGGCCGCTGGCAGGAGGGTGAGCTCTACTTCGGCCCGTCCCGCATCACCTGGGACAAGCGGATCGTCTTCAGCCCCGCCGAGGGCAGGGTCGAGATGATCACCGACCACGACAGCCCGCACAAGAGCTTCCGGGTGCTGCACTTCCGCCGCGCCGAGGACACCGTGCTGCTCGCCGTGCACCACCGCGAGCTCAAGCGCGTGGGGACGATCCTGCCGCTGCCGCTCTAGGGGCTTCCGGGAGCAGGACGTTTACCGTCCCATAACCGCAAACCGCGATGTTCGTGGCGGCCCGCCGGTGCAGGGGTACGGCGGGCCCCTACTTCAGTCCCTTCACGACGTTTCGCAGCTCGGCTTCCTTGCGGTACAACGTCGGCACCGCCTTGGTGACCTTCGCCAGCAACATCGTCTGGTCCACCGGCGCCACCGCGTCCCACGTCAGCCCGCCAGGTTTGCCCAGCTGGTCCACGAGCGTGATCGCGGTCTTGGCCGTGTCCGCCGCGACCGTCAGCTCGGTCTTGCTGGCCTTGAGCGGTTGCGCCTCAACAGCAGCAGCCGCCTCGGTGATCGCCTTGACCTGCCCGGGCAACGTGCACGGCACCTCAGGCGAATGCAGCCCTTTGTGGCCCTCGGCAGCAGCGTTGTCCGCCGCCTTCACCTGCTCCAGGAACCGCGTCCCGTTCACCGTCGGCACCGCCAGCCCGTCCGCGATGAGCCGCGCGTTGACCAGACCGTCCCGTGTGGACAGTCCGACCAGCTGCCCTTCGCGGGCGATGGCGACCTGCGTCCCCTCCGGCAGCAACTCGCTCAGCCGTTTCCGGGACTCGTCGTACAAACACTCGTCAGCAGCAGGCGCATCGACGTTCACGAGCCGCACAGCCGTGACCCGATCACCCTCGCGCACCTCGACCGTCTCGCCGTCGACGACGCGCACAACACTCGCCACAGCCGGCTCCTGGCGGTCCACGACCGTCACGACGTAGGCACTGCCCGCGGCACCGGCCAGAACCGCGGCAGCCATGAGGTACACATTCGGGAGCATCTCGATTCCCCCTAACGCCGATCCACTCGTCTGATCGGAGCAGTGGGACCGGGCGTTACTCCACGCGTTCGCGGATTTACCGTCGGCTAACCAACGCGACCTACGTTCAGCTTCGTGCTGATCAAACTGGGAATCGTCACGACCGGCGTCGCCCTGCTCCTCGGGGGCACCGCACAGGCAGCAGAACCGACCCCGCCGACCTGCCCGAGCGCCGTGCAGATCGGCTCGACCGCCATCGTGAAGCGCGGCACCTCGACGATGGCCACCATCACGCAGTTCCAGGGTTGCGGCGGCAAGTACGGCCACGTCCGTCTCACGAGCAGTGGTGCGTTCCGTGCGGACATCTCGCTGCGGGCCGACGGCATCACCACCCCGCCCACCAGGGGCGAGGTCAACCAGAAGGACGTCTGGACGTTCAGCCGGGTCCTGAACGACAAGTGCAGCCGCGCCGTCGCCACCGTGTGGGTGGACGAGGACGCGCTGACCGGGGCAAGCGGCGCGTCCTGCTGACGTGAAACGGGTCGGGGCGCTCTGCCCCGGCCCGGTTTTTTGGGCCAAAAGAATGACAGAACCGAATTCACTGATACGGACCAGCCGACTCCAGCGATAGCCACGACGCCTGAATCACTCCGGCGCACTGGATCAGGAGTCGGATGGATCCGTTCACAGCGATGTCCTTGGGCGCGGCCGGCGGAGCGCTCGTGGAAGCCATCGCCGTGTTCGCGCGCATCAACGCATGGCAGGACGAACGCCAGCAGAAGCGCGACAACGGAGACGCCGAACTCCCGCCCTTGAGCAAGTTCGTCGACCTGCCGGTGCTGGCCACCGTCGCACTGAGCAGGATCTTGCTCGGAGCTCTCGCCGGACTCGTGTTCCACGAGCAGCTGGTCGGTGCCGCGGCGACGATCGCCGTCGGTGCGTCCGGGCCGATGTTGCTCAAGCAGCTGGGCAGCTTCAAATCCGTGCGGGAAGCGGTGCAGCACGGTGCCGACTCCCGGAAGGCCGTGCCGGCGCCGGTCCTGGTCGACGAAGCGGAGACCAGGTGAAGACCGCTTTCCGGGCCCGCTACTGGGACGAGCTCACCGGTCGGCCCGACGAGCAGCCGATACAGGGCGCGACGTTCGGGCGCCGGTACCTCGCCGCTCTGCTCGGCGTGCCGATGCCGACCAATGCCACCCCTGCGACCAGCACTCCGGTCAGGCGAAAGGCGTTCTTCGGGCCGTTGGCCGCAGCCGCTTTGAGCGCCGTGGTGCTCTTGCTGGGGACGTGGGCCCTGAGCCCGGCCCCGGCGACGCTGCCGAACTACGTGGTGGAGCCCGTTCAGGTCGGTGCCACCAACGTCGTGATCCTCGTGGACGAGTCCGGGAGCATGTCCCAGGAGGACATGAAGCGCGAACGTCAGGCCGCATCTGTCATCGCCCACAGCGTGCTGTCGGACAAGTCGTACGTGTCGGTCATCGGATTCGGCAGTGCCGATGACCCCGGTACATCCCCGGTCGACATCGTGTGCCCCATGACGGCACTGGCTCATGCCGGCACGCGTGAGGCGATTTCCACCTGCATCGCCCGGCTGCAAAGGCGTGGTGCCGGGGCGGACGGCACCGACCACGCGTCGGCGCTGAGAGCGGCGCTCGACCAGATCGGCCGCGTGGACGTCGGCAGCGGCGCGCGGCTGATCTTCCTGCTCACCGACGGCAAACTCGACGTCACAGCGAGCCCGAGCTGGGGACCGACTGCCGCGCAACGCACGTTCGCCGCCCAGGCCGCCCTCGACGAGATGACCCGGACGGCGCGTGCGCAAGGTGTCCAGATCTGGCCGATCGGCTTCGGCAACGCGGACGCGAACGCGCTCGACGAACTCGCCACCGGCGGCTACCAGGGCTCGTGCGGCAAGGATGGCCAGCAGCCCAAGGCGACGGTGGTGGCGAGCGCGGCTGACGTCATAGAGGCGGCGGCGAAAGCCTCGTCCGCCAGTCAATGCGCGTCTCAGCAGAAGCCACCGGGACGCGAACTGGAACTTTCGGTCGAGATGCCCCGTGCGGCCAACACCATGTCGATCATCGTCACCAAGGCCGACGCCTCCGCGACCGTGACGTTCGTCGATCCGTCCGGCCACGTCATCCCGCCGCCGCAGACGGACGGCGAGCTGGGGCCGATCGAATCGATCCTGGTGACCGCCCCCATGCCGGGCATCTGGCGCGTCAAAATTTCGTCTGCCACGGCTCAGGTCGAACCACTGGCCACGCTCACGGCCACGTGGACGACCTGAGCCGCTCAGCTCACTTGATCTGCATCCCGGAAATCATGCGGGACACCACAAGCCGCTGAATCTCGGACGTACCCTCAAAAATGGTGAAGATCTTGGCGTCCCGGTGCATCCGCTCCACCGGGTGCTCCCGCGTGTACCCGGCCCCACCCAGGATGTGGATCGCCCGCTCGGTCGCCCACACCGACACCTCGGACGCCTTGAGCTTCGACATCGAACCCTCACCCGCGGTGAACGGCACGTTGTTGCGCCCCATCCAGGCAGCCCGCCACACCAGCAGCCGCGACGCGTCGATCTCCATCCGCATGTTCGCCAGGTCGAACGCGATGGACTGGTTCTCGATGATCTTGCGCCCGAACGCCTCGCGGTCCTTCGCGTACTCCAGCGCGTAGTCGTAGGCAGCTCGTGCGACACCCACGGCCATCGCGCCCACGGTCGGACGCGTGGTCTCGAACGTCGCCATCGCGGCCTGGCCACCGGCCTTCAAGCCTTCGCGCGCCCGAGCCAGCCGAGCCTCCAGCCGTTCGCGGCCACCCAGCACGCAACGTCCGGGCACCCGCACGTCGTCCAGGAACACGTCGGCGGTGTGCGAGGCGCGCATGCCGTGCTTCTTGATCTTCCCCGGCGACGACAACCCTGGCGTTCCAGGCGGCACGATGAACCCGGCCTGCCCGCGGGAACCCAGGGAAGCATCGACCACCGCGGTCACGACGTGCACGTTCGCGATTCCACCGTTGGTCGCCCAGGCCTTCTGGCCGTTCAAAACCCACTCGTCGGTGGCCTCGTCGTAGCGCGCACGGGTCCGGTACCCGCCGACGTCCGAACCGGCCTGGGGCTCGGAGGCGCAGAACGCGGCCAGCTTCGGGTCCGACTCGTCGCCGAAGCACTCCGGCACCCACTCGGCCAGTTGCTCGGGCTCGCCGCCGGCGAAGATGCCCGCGACGGCCAGACCGGTGCCCATCAACGACAACGCGATGCCCGCGTCACCCCAGAAGAGCTCTTCGGTCGCGATCGGCAAGGACAACCCGATCGGGTCCGCGAACCAGGTCGCGAGGGCCTCGAAGCCGTAGAGGCCGATCTTCGCCGCCTCCTGGATCACCGGCCACGGCGTCTCCTCGCGCTCGTCCCACTCCGAGGCCGCCGGCCTGATCACGTCGCGAGCGAAACCGTGCACCCAGTCGCGCAGGTCGGTCTGGTCTTCGTTCAGTTCGAGCGAGAAGCCACCCACTGCAAAACCTCTCCGTCAGGCCTTCGGGATGTTGAACAGGCTCATGAAGCCGGCCGCGAACCCCAGGTCGCCCTTCACCTTCAGCTTGCCCGTCATGAACAGCACGGGGGCGGAGGCGTTGCCGGTCGCGAGCTTCAGGAAATCGGCGGGCGTCAAGGTCACGATGGCGCGAGCCTCACGCGTGACGCCCTTGTTGATCGTGCATTCAGCGTTTTCGATGATGGCCTCGTAGACGTCTTCCAGCACGTGGAAGTGCACGACGGCCCGCGTGGCGCCGGCCCGGTCCGCGCGGAAGTGGACCTCCATGCGCCGGAACACCTCGTCCAGCACCCGCGTGCGCAACGCGGGATCGGCCACGACGGCCTCGATCTGGTCCTTCGAGGCGCGCGAGATGATCCGGGCGAAGTTGGACGGGTCCATCTTCGAGAGGTCGAGGTCCGCGCCGCCGTCGGCCAGCGCGCCCAACGCGTTCAGCAACGCCGCGAAGTCGGTCTTGCCGAGCTTCTTGGGGTCGATTCCACGGGCGATGACGTCGATGTTCACGTCCCTCAAAGCCGGATCGTCCGGCGAGATCTGCTGCAACGTGCTGATCAGCTCGGCCGGGCTGAGCTTCGCGATCGCCTCGGTGGTGAGGTCGAGCGTCATTGACACACCTCCTGGTACCTACTCGCGAGTAAGACTACTGTCGAGTAGGTACGGCGGCAACCCGATCGGATAATCTTGCTCCTCTGAACCGAGGGGGTGTGATGCGCACAGAAGGTCGAGCCAAGCGCTTGCCACGCGCAGTGCGTGAGCGGCAGATCATGGACGCCGCCGTCGACGTGTTCTCGCGGCTCGGCTTCCACGCCGCCTCGATGGACGAGATCTCCGACGTCGCGGGCATCTCCAAGCCCATGCTCTACGCGTACCTCGGGTCGAAGGAAGAGCTGTTCGCGACCTGCATCCGGCGTGAGGCCACGCGGATGATGGAGGCCATCGCGACTGGCGTCGAGCCCGACCAGGAACCCGACGTCCAGCTGTGGAGCGGGCTGCGGGCGTTCTTCGGGTTCGTCGGCGAGAACCGGGCCAGCTGGATGGTGCTGCACCGCCAGGCGTCGACCCAGGGCGGGCCGTTCGCGGTCGAGCTCACGGACATGCGCACCCGTGCGGTGTCGCTGGTCGCGGCGCTGCTCACCCAGTCAACGAAGGCGCCGGCGACCAAGCTCGAAGCCGAGTCGCTGGCCGCCGCGCTGGTCGGGGCCGGTGAGTCACTGGCCGAGTGGTGGCTCGATCACCCGGAGGAACCCGCCGGGGTCGTCGCCGCACGCCTCATGAACCTCGTCTGGATGGGCTTCGGCGACCTCGTCGACGGCAACGTCTGGCACCCGCCGTCACGGCGTTAGATCTTGGGCTGAACCCAGCAAGTGGGGTCCTTTGCCCCACACGCCGAACTCCCAGCCGCCGGAAACCTCGGAGGCCGAAAATTCGACACGCCCCGGGATCAGCAGCGGCTTCTTGAACCGGACGTCCACCGTCACGGCCTCTGGCAGCCGGCCCTCCAGCGCGGCCAGGCAGCGCGCCTTCGTCCACATCCCGTGCGCGATGGCCCGCTTGAACCCGAACAGCCGGGCGCTCACCGGGTGGAGGTGGATGGGGTTGCGGTCGCCGGACACGGCCCCGTACCGGCGCCCGATGTCCGCGGGCACCCGCCACACCGCCGACCCGACCGGCCGTTCCAGCTCCTCAGTCCCGGAAGACCCGCCTCCTGTCCGGCGCAGGTAGGTCGAAACGCCTTCCCACACACCGGAAACCGACGTCACCACGTCGACCTGCGTGCCCTGCGGATGCGGACGGAGATCGCGTGCGGTCACCGTGATCTCCAGCGGCTCGTCCAACGTCAACGGCCGCGACTGCGTGATCCGGTTCGCGATGTGCACCAGGCCGGGCAACGGGAACGGGAACCCCGAGCCCGTCATCAGCTTCATCTGCAACGGAAAGCCCAGCACGTGCGGATAGGTCAGCGGCAACGCGTCGCGCAACCCGAACCCGCACACCGCGTTGTAGGCCGCGAGATGCTTCAGCGAGACGTCGAACGTCCCCGAAACCGGCTGGGCCGCAAGGGTTTCCCCACGCCGGAACGACGTCAGGGCGGCACGCAGCAACATCACGCCCCCAACAGCATCTGGCCGCACACCCGCACGACGTTCCCGTTCACGCCGCCAGAGCCCGGCGACGCGAACCACGCCACGGTCTCGGCGACGTCGACCGGCAGCCCGCCCTGCGAAAGGCTGTTCATCCGCCGCCCGACCTCGCGCGTCGCGAACGGCACGGCCGCGGTCATCTTCGTCTCGATGAAACCGGGCGCGACGGCGTTGATCGTGGCCCCGCGAGCAGCCAGCACCGGCGCCAGCGTCTGCACCATCCCGATCACGCCCGCCTTCGAGGTGGCGTAGTTGGTCTGGCCGACGTTGCCCGCGATTCCGGCGATCGACGACACCCCGACGATCCGCCCGCCCTCCCGGAGCACGTTCTCCGAGAGCAGTGCCGCGTTGATCCGCTCCTGGCAGGCCAGGTTGACCTCCAGCACGGAGTCCCACAGCGAGGAATCCATGCGCGCCAACGTCTTGTCACGTGTGATGCCCGCGTTGTGCACAACGACGTCCACGCCGCCGTGCCGCTCCAGCAGATACGACGTCAGCCGCGCGGGATCACCGGTGATGTCGAGCTGCAACGCCGACCCGCCGACGGAGTTCGCGACCTTCGAAAGTTCATCGCCGGCCGCCGGAACGTCCAGGCACACGACGTGCGCGCCCTCGCGTCCGAGCACCGTCGCGATCGCCGCACCGATGCCGCGCGAAGCACCCGTGACCAGTGCGACCTTGCCTTCCAGCGTCCCAACTGGAGATACCGAGGAAACGTGGATGACCTGGCCGGACACGTACGCCGACCGGCCGGACAGCAGGAACCGCAGCGTGGACTCGACCCCGTCCTCCGCGCCGTCCGCCACGTGGACCAGGTTCGCCGTGCCGCCCCGTCGCAGCTCCTTGCCGACAGACCGCACAAAGCCTTCGAGAGCCCGCTGTGCCACGGAGTCCGGTGACCGCCCGATGACGATCACCCGCCCGCACGGCCCGAGCTGCGTGATCGTCGGGTGGAAGAAGTCGTGCAGCTGCCGCAGGTCGGACACGGCAACGATGTCAGAAGCGTCGAACACCAACGCGCCATAAGGCGCAGGCCCTGTTTCGAGCTGCTTCAGGAAGGGCAGCCGAGAAGCGCCACCGACCAGCACAGGTGTGGCCAGAGCGGCGTCGCGGCGCAGTGGATACGGGTTCGGCAGGCCGAGCCTGCGCACGAGCTGGCGTCCCAGCCCCGAAGAGGCGAACTTCTGGTACCTGTCCACGAGCATCAACCTACTCGCTAGTAAGTCTACCCGCTAGTAGGTAGTATGCCGGCATGCGAGTAGCGATCATCGGCGGCAACCGCATCCCGTTCGCCCGCTCGAACGGCCCGTACGCCACCGCGTCGAACCAGGACATGTTCACCGCGGTGCTCGACGGCCTGGTCAGCCGCTTCGGCCTGCAGGGAGAGCGCCTCGGCGAGGTGGTCGCGGGCGCCGTGCTCAAGCACTCGCGCGACTTCAACCTCGTCCGCGAGTCGGTCCTGGGCAGCAAGCTCAGCCCCGAAACTCCGGCGTACGACCTCCAGCAGGCGTGCGGCACCGGTCTGCAGGCGATCATCGCGGTCGCCAACAAGATCGCGCTCGGCCAGATCGAGGCGGGCATCGCGGGCGGCGTCGACACCACCAGCGACGCCCCGATCGGCGTCAACGAGAACTTCCGCAAGCTGCTGCTGGAGTTCAACCGCACCCGCAAGGTCAGCCTGCTGACCAAGCTGCGCCCCGGCCACGTCGTCCCGCACCTGCCGCGCAACGGCGAACCGCGCACCGGCATGTCGATGGGGGAGCACGCGGCCATCACCGCGGCCAAGTACGGCATCGCCCGCGAGGACCAGGACGAGCTCACCGCGCGCAGCCACCAGAACCTCGCGCGCGCCTACGACGAGGGCTTCTTCGACGACCTCGTCACGCCGTACCTGGGCCTGACCCGCGACCAGAACCTGCGCCCGGACAGCTCCGCCGAGAAGCTCGCCAAGCTCAAGCCGGTCTTCGGCGACACGATGACCGCGGGCAACTCGACGCCGCTCTCCGACGGCGCCTCCGCGGTGCTGCTCGCGACCGAGGAGTGGGCAAAGGCCAGGAAACTCCCCGTGCTGGCCTACCTGACGTTCGCCGAGACAGCCGCCGTCGACTACGTGCACGGGGACGAGGGCCTGCTCATGGCGCCGGTCCACGCCGCGCCGCGCATGCTCGACAAGGCCGGGCTGAAGCTGCAGGAGTTCGACTTCTACGAGGTGCACGAGGCGTTCGCGTCCCAGGTGCTCGCCACGCTGAAGGCCTGGGAGACGGACCTCGGCGAGATCGACCGCGCCAAGCTGAACGTCAACGGATCCTCGCTGGCCGCAGGGCATCCGTTCGCCGCCACCGGCGCCCGGATCGTGGCGACGCTCGCCAAGCTGCTGCACCAGAAGGGCAGCGGGCGCGGGTTCGTGTCGATCTGCGCGGCCGGCGGTCAGGGCATCACGGCGATCCTGGAGCGATGAGTTTCGGCGACTGCTGAAGTCCAACCATCCGAACCCGAACAGGAGTAAGGATGGCGGACATGACTTTGCAGGCAGTTCTGGAAGCTCACCGCGAGACGGTGCCGGACGCGGTCGCGCTCATCGCCCGAGGTGACGACGTCGAGGTCGCGTCGATCGGCGAGGACACCAGGGAGTCGATCTTCCCGGTCGCCTCGGTGACCAAGCCGGTCGTCGCGGCCGCCGCGATGCTGCTCGTCGAGGACGGCACGATCGCTCTGTCCGACCCGATCGCGAAGTGGTTGCCGGAACTGGCGAACCCCGTCGTCGTCCGCACGCCGCAAAGCCCGATCGACGACGTCGTGCCCGCTGCCGGGCCGATCACCGTCGAGCACCTGCTCGCGTCCCGGTCGGGCTGGGGCTTCACGGCGGACTTCTCGTTGCCCGCCACCGCGAAGCTCTTCGAAGAGGCGCATCTGCACGGCCGTCCAGACCTGCCGGAGCCCCAGGAGTGGTTGAAGCACCTCGCCGACGTGCCGCTGCTGCACCAGCCCGGCGACGGCTGGCTCTACAACACCTCGTACGACGTGCTCGGCGTCCTGCTGCACCGAGTCACCGGCTCGCTGCCCGCCTTCCTCGCCGAACGCCTCTGCGCCCCGGCCGGCATGACGAACACCAGCTTCCTCAGCGAGGTCCTGCCGTCCGGCGCGGGCGGTCTGCAGTCCACTGTGGACGACCTGCTGGCGTTCAACAGGTACCTGGTGTCGAGCGGGCTGCTCCCGAAGCTCGCGGTCGACGTCACGACCGCTCAGGAGCGCGAGGAGGCGAAGCTCTTCCTGGAGGGCCAGGGCTGGGGCTTCGGCGGCAGCGTGGACATCGCCGAGATCGACCCGTGGAACGTCCGCGGCCGTTATGGCTGGGTCGGCGGCTCCGGCACCGCGTCCCACGTCGTCCCGTCGCAGAACCTGATCACGATCCTGCTCACCCGCACGGCCATGACGAGTCCCACCGCTCCGGACCACATGCGTGATTTCTGGCGGAGCGCCGTGCACACTCTCTGAACCGCAATGGTGCGGTACCTGGGGGTTGGGCGGATGTTGCAGGTTGATCCGGAGCAGGATCCGGTGCTGGCCCGTGCGGTCACCGGGACGTTGCGCGACGACTGGAGGCCCGCCGCCGACGCGATGGCGTCCGCGCGGGACTGGGAACGCCGCGCCTACCTCGTGCTGGCGCTGGCCGCGGCGGCCGCCCGCCGGGACGTGTGGCTCGCGAGGCCCGGAGACCCCGACGCGGCGGCGGTCCACGCGGCCATGACGGCTCTGCAAGCCAGTTAGCGGTAATGGCTGCGCAGCAGGTTGATATTTCGTGCACACTCTCCGCACCGCGAACTTGCGGTCCTGGGGGGTGTGTTCGTGATGCGTGCTGTCGTCGCGGTCGCGTTGCTGGTCGGGGTGTACGTCCTGGTGCTGGTGGTGCTGGCCGCAATCGTGCTGGTCGACGTGCTGTTCTTCGTCAACGGCCGGCCGATCGGGTTCATCTGGTTCACCGTGATCGGCGGCATGCTGGCGTTCGCGCTGCTCAGCGGCCTGTTCACGCTCGCGGGCAGCTCGGACGACGAGGTGCGCGGTGAGCTGGTCGGCGAGCAGGACGAACCCGAGCTGTGGGCGTTGGTGCACAGGCTGTCCGCGGAGGTAGGCACCCGTCCGCCCGACCGGATCTTCATCGTGCCCGAGGCCAACGCCGCGGTGTCGCAACGCACCAGGCTGCTCGGTCTCGTGGCGTCCACCCGGCGGATGTACGTGGGCGCGCCGCTGCTCGCGAGCATGACCGAGCGGCAGCTGAGCTTCGTCCTCGCGCACGAGCTCGGCCACTACGGCAACCGCGACACGAGGTTGATCGGTGTGGTCGTGGCCGGGCGCGTGGCGTTGATCCGCATGCTCACCAAGCTGAACAACCGCTCCTGGTACCACGTCGCGGTCGCGATGATGTTCGTGTCCTACGCGAAGCTCTACTTCGCGGTCACCGCGTCCCTGTCCCGTCAGCAGGAGTTCGCCGCGGACGCCACGGCCACCAGGATCGCCGGAACCGAGGCCGCGGTGAGTTCGCTGCAGGAGCTGCCGGTGGTCGAGGCCGCCTGGAGCCTGTTCCACGACAAGCACTTCCGTCCCGCGTGGGAGGCGGGCTTCCTGCCGACGACGATCTTCGAGGCGTTCGCCGGGCTCCGCGGTTCGCCGGAGCTGCGCGCCCACCTCGACGCGGTCAGGCAGAACCCGCCGCAGCGCCAGGTCAGTCAGTACGACTCGCACCCACCGCTGCCGGAGCGGATCGCCGCGGTCACCGCGCTGGCCGTGCCGAGCAGAGGTGCCGACCGCCCCGCCGGTGCGCTGCTCGCCGACAACGGCGCGGTGATGGACAAGACCCTGGTCAGCACGCTGGTCGAGGAGCTCGGCGTGAAGAGGCGGGTTGACTGGGCCACGTTGTCGCACACCGCTGTCCGCGCGACCAGGGTCGATCAGTCGCGACGCCTGGTGCGCGTCGGCGGCGGTTCGCTCGGTGCCGTGCTCGACGCGCTCGACGACGGCAAGCTGACCTCGTTGCTGCGCACCGACGCCCGGCCGGGCACCGCGACCTCGGCGCCGAGAGTGCGGCGCGAGTTCGCCCGCGGACTGCTGATCGCGGAGCTGACCGCGCTCGTCGAACTCACCCTCGCGGACCAGAACCGGGCGCGCTGGGAGTCCGACTGGCTGGGCACCACCACGTTCCACGGACCCGATCTCGGCACCGAGATCGAACAAGCCGCGGACGACAGGGGCTCGACCGCCGGTCTGCGCGCGGCACTCGCCGGACTCAGTCTCGACCAAGCACCGACCCGCTAGGAGAACGACGTGGTGCTCGACCCGACCAGACACGCCGATCCCGAGCGCTGGGGCCTCGTGCCGGACGCGTACGTCCGCGACTTCTTCCCGGAGGAGGACCCGGTGCTGGCCCGCGCGATCACGGCCGCCTCCCGCGGTCAGTGGCAGCCGGCCTGCTCCGCGATGGGATCCACGTGGGGCGACTGGAACCGCCGCGCCGCCGTGACCGCATCGCTGGCTCGTGAGGGCAGCCGCTCGGACGAGTGGCTGAACAACTGGCGTGACGAGCAGCCCGACCGGGACCTGGCCGTGCTCGACGCGGCGGCGTGGTTCCAGGTGGCGAAGGCGATCCTCGGTGAGAGCGACGAGAAGGAGCACGTGGACGGCTTCCACCGCGTGCTGCGCAAGGCCGAACGCGCCGCGCGGGCCGCGGCCGAGCTCGCCCCGCAGGACCCGACGCCGTGGTGGACCATGATCCAGATCGCGGGCGGTCTCTCGTTCGACCAGGCGCGCTTCGCCGAGATCTGGCACGAGCTCGTGACGCGCGCGCCACACCACCGGCCCGCCGAGGAGGCCGCGGTGGAGTACTGGGCGGCGCAGTCGTCCGAGGTGATGCTCGACTTCGCCGCCAACGCCGGCCCGGCTCTGGTGCTGCGCGCGGCGTTCCTGCTGGAGGACGACGATCCGATCATCTGGCGCACGCCGCTGGTGGCCGACGCGATGGAGCAGCTCCTGACCGAGGACGAGCTGTCGAACGACGACCGCGGCTACCTGATCCTCGCGCTGTACGACCACAACCGCTTCACCGAGGCGATCGAGCAGTTCAGGGCACTCGGCAGCCGCGCGGACGGCGCGCCGTGGCAACGCTTCGAGGACCCGAAGGGCACGTTCCTGGAGTACCGCGTGAACTCGTGCCGCAAGGCCAAGCTCTAGCCCTTTCGCACGTACACGACCTGCACGAAGCCGTCGTCCACCAGGTCGTGCGTGTCGATCCGCACCGGCGTGCCGTGCACGGACGCGGTGTCCTGGCCGATGATCGCCTGGGCCGGTGCGATCGACGCCATCGCGGCCGCCCCGGCGACCATTCCGATCAGCAAGTTCCGCATGGATCG
Source organism: Lentzea aerocolonigenes (assembly GCF_000955955.1). Lineage (GTDB taxonomy): Bacteria > Actinomycetota > Actinomycetes > Mycobacteriales > Pseudonocardiaceae > Lentzea > Lentzea aerocolonigenes_A. The sequence continues at coordinate 38,608 of NZ_JYJG01000086.1, read as the reverse complement.
AAACGCTATTCACGTGGGCGGTCACCGCGGATCACGCCGCAGCATGATCCGCGCGTCAGACTTCAGAACTACGGCTGAACGGCGGCGAAGAACTTCTTCGCGAGCCCGCGGACGGTGGCCCGGCACTGCTCCTGGTCGACCGCGGTGCCGTTGCCGCTGGCCACGGTCAGCACGATGTTGTCGTCGAGGATCTCCAGGGCGCAGCCCCCGATCCCCTCTTCGCGCCAGCGCGCGTCCGAACCGAGTTTCACCCCGCCGTCCTTCTCCCACGCCTTGGTGCGCTCGGTGAAGTACTTGGTGGCGTACTCCGCTCCGGACTTCACACCCGTGGCGTCATCCGTGTTCGCCCAGGACCTGACGCCGTAGTTGACGAACGACTCGCCGCCTTTGAAGATGCACGACCGCGCCGTCAAGTTGCCTGCCGTCAGAGGCGTATCCGATTGCGGGGTCGGCAGATCCGCCCCCACCTCCTGTTTGAGGTCCAGGCAGGACTTGGACGCTGCGGTGGAGTATTTGGCCGGAGGTACGGGTCCGGTGGGCGCCGGCGGGAGAGCTGTGGTTGTGCCCGTTGGGGGGACCGAACGTTGGTGTCTCGACCCGTTGGGCGCTGCAGGCACCGACGAGCACCATGGCCGCGGCCACCACGCCGACAACAGGCCTCACCCTTTCACCGCCTGCGGCCAGCTCTGGTTGGGCAGCTTCGCGTCGGACATCATGCTCATGATGTCGCGAACCTTGCGGGCGGCAGAGGCCTGCCACCGGGGTGGGTCAGCTCAGCCAGGCGGGCTCTGATCTGCGGATTGTCCGGAATGTTCAGTTCGAGATGCTCAAGCGGCACGAGCCCGACCATAGCGACAGGTCTGACCTCGTGAAGGTGATTCAGGGTAATCGGCCTGTCGCGCTTGGTGACCTAGTCGAGCAACGACCAGGCGGCCGTGCACGACGCCGACACCGTGATCTGCTGAGCCTTGAGGTTCAGCTGGTCGACCATCCCCGCAGGCCCGGCCATCTCGAACGACGCGGAAGCCATGCGAGGCGAGTAGTGCGCACCACCGTCGGTGTCGCCGATCCGCAGCAACGGCCCGAGCCGCCGCCCCAGCGCCGACGCGTACCCCTCAGCCCGTCGCAGCGCATCAGCCACGGCTTCCTTCTGCGCCTCGCGGATGGCCTCGGTGTCGTCGACGAGCGTCCACGACGGTCCGTTGACCCACGACGGCTCGTTCTGCACGAGGTCGGCCAGCAGGCCGTCGAGCTTGTCGAGGTCGGACACCCAAATCACGTACTGCTGCTGCGCCCGGCTGCCGACGCGCTGGTTGTTGTCCCAGTTGTCGTGCACGGACAGCTGCCGCGAGCGCACCTCGAAGTCCGCGAGCAGCGGTTCGACGGCGGAGATGCGCTGGTTGAGCATGCTCACCGCCTCGGAGCGCTCCGCGCCGACAGCCTCGAACGTCACGTCCACCTGGGCGCGGTCGGCGGTCCGCTCGACCTCGCCGGTCCCCTTCGTCACGACTTCAGCCACGAGCCCAACCCAACCGGTGTACCGGCCCATCCGCAACTATTCGCTTCTATAGCCCAATCACTAGATAAACGAATACGAAGGCATCCGGAGGCACTTCGAGCCGAGTCTGCGCGTCTCTACGTCGAGCACTAGAAACGCCGATACGGTGCGAGCCATGGACCCGGTGCGCAACCCGTTCGCCCCCGGTGCAGGCCAGCGGCCTCCTGAGCTCGCCGGCCGGGACAAGGAAGTCGGAGCGTTCGAGGTGGTGCTCGAACGCGTGGCCCGCGGTCGTCCCGAACGCAGCCTCGTGCTGACGGGACTGCGCGGCGTCGGCAAGACGGTGCTGCTCGGCGAGCTGCGGTCCATGGCGGTCAAACGCGGCTGGGGCGCGGGCAAGGTCGAGGCCAGGCCGGACGCGGATCTCAGAAGGCCCCTCTCGGCCGCGCTGCACCGGGCGATCAGGGACCTCGCGGTCAGGCATCGCGCGCCGGACCGGGTCGAGGCGATCCTGGGCATCCTCAAGGCGTTCGCGTTGAGGGCCGCACCCGACGGAGCCAAGCTCAGAGACCGCTGGCAGCCCGGCATCGACGTGCCGGCCGCGTCAGGCCGCGCGGACTCCGGCGACATCGAGATCGACCTCGTCGAGCTGTTCACCGACGTCGCCGAACTCGCGCAGGACGTCGGCACGGGCGTGGCGCTGCTCATCGACGAGATGCAGGACCTCAAGCCGGACGACATCAGTGCGTTGTGCGCGGCATGCCACGAGCTGTCGCAGCTCGGCGCGCCTCTCGTGGTCGTCGGCGCGGGCCTGCCGCACCTCCCGGCCGTGTTGAGTGCGAGCAAGTCGTACTCAGAGCGGCTCTTCCGGTACGTCCGCATCGACCGGCTCAGCCGCGAGGACGCCGACCGCGCCGTGCTCGCCCCGGTCGAACGCGAGGACGCGGGTATCACCGACGAGGCGCTGGACGCACTCTTCGACGCGTCGGGCGGCTACCCGTACTTCATCCAGGCCTACGGCAAGGCCGCCTGGGACGCGGCGCCGGCCGATCCGATCACCGCGATGGATGTGTCCGTCGCTGCTCCCGAGGCCGACGCGGAGCTGGCCGTGGGCTTCTTCGGCTCCCGATACGAGCGGGCGACACCGGCCGAACGCGAGTACCTCCGGGCGATGGCCGAGCTGACCGACGGGAAGGACGCGGGCGTCAACACCGCCCAGGTCGCCGACCACCTGGGCCGCAAGCCCTCGTCGCTGTCGCCGGCAAGGGACTCGCTCATCAAGAAAGGCCTGGTCTACAGCGCGGAACGGGGTCAGATCGCCTTCACCGTGCCGCACTTCGGGAGGTTCCTCCTCGGTCGCGAGGAGTGACGGCGCACACCCCGTCGTTGTCCGGCCGTTCACGTTGTCAGCCGACGATTCATCGGCCTGTGCCCCAACTCACCGGATAATCGCGTGCTTTCGTGGGTAGGAGGGTGCATACTTAAGTCACCAACCAAACAGACCTCCGAGAGGGAAGTGCAGACCGAGATGAACTTCGCAGCGAAGCTCCGCGCCCGTCGTGCCGAGGCGCGCAACCGGAAGGCCGTGGCTCGCGCGATCGACATGGCCACCACCCCGGCCATGCGTCACGAGCTGATGGCCATCGCCCAGGCTCAGGTCACCACCCTGCGCTGACTTCACGAGCAAGACCCGGCACTCGCACGGCGCCCCGTCGCGAGTGCCTCCCCAAACGGGAACCCCTGGAGCACCTCCCGCGCTCCAGGGGTTTCATTCTGTTAAACGTGATCCACGCCACAGTATGATGGCGTTGTAACAGCGCACGTCGGTCCGCCGATGTCACTGTTGACCTCGCGGTGCTGTCGGACCCCCGACCTGGCAGCACCGCGAGGTTTCTTGTTTGCTGGGGGCATGAAGATCGCCGTGCTCGGCACCGGCCTCATGGGTGCCCCCATCGCAGCCAACCTCGCCGCTGCTGGACATGACGTCCGGGTCTGGAACCGCACGCGCCCCAAAGCCGAACCGCTCGCCGAGCAGGGCGCCACAGTCGCCGACACGCCCGCCGAAGCCGTCGAGGGCGCCGAGATCGTGCTGACGATGCTCAACGACGGCCCCGCGGTCACCGCGACCATGCAGGCGGCCGCTCCGTCGTTGCCCCACGACGCGGTCTGGGTCCAGGCGTCCACGGTCGGCGTCGAGGCGACCGACGACCACATCGCGCTCGCCCGCTCGCTCGGGCTCGAGTTCGTCGACGCGCCTGTGCTCGGCAGCGTGAAGCCGGCTCAGGAGGGCAAGCTCGTCGTGCTCGCCTCCGGTGCCGACGAACTGCGCGATCGCGTGCAGCCGGTGTTCGACGTGATCGGCGCCCGCACGATGTGGGTCGGTGAGGCCGGTGCGTCGTCCCGGTTGAAGCTCGTCGCGAACAGCTGGGTGCTCGCGTTGACCGCGGCGGTCGGCGAGGCGGTGTCGCTGGCAGAGTCGTCCGGGCTCGACCCGAAGCTGTTCCTGGAAGCCGTTTCCGGTGGCGCGATGGACTGCGCGTACCTGCAGATGAAGGGCAACGCGATCATCGACCGCGAGTTCCCGCCCGCCTTCACCGTGCAGAACGCGTTGAAGGACGCGCTGCTGGTGAACGAGGCAGCGGTGCGGGGCGGCGTTCAGCTCGACGTGGCACAGGCTGCGGCCGCCCGCCTCAACCGCGCGGTGACTCGCGGGCACGCGGACGAGGACATGGCCGCGTCTTATTACGCCAGCTACGAATAGACGATCGGCCGGTCCTGCGGGGCGTGCGGGCTCAATAGTTTGGCCGGGTGAACAGACTCGTACGCTCCCTGCTGGCGTTCGGCCTGGCAACGACACAGGTCCTGGCCACGGCCGCGGTCTCGTCCGCGGCTCCCTCCGACATCAAGGACCGGATCGCCGCGCTGCCCGGCGTCCGGATCATCAGCGAAGGAACGTCAGGCACCGCGCGGACGTTCGTGCTCGGCATCCAGCAGCCCGCGGACCACCGCAGGCCACGCGGGCAGCAGTTCGAGCAGCGCTTCTCGTTGCTGCACAAGGACGATTCCAAGCCGATGGTGCTGCACACCAGCGGTTACAACCTGTCCGGCACGATCAGCGCGTCCGAACCCGCGCGGCTCGTGGACGGCAACCAGCTGAGCGTGGAGCAGCGGTTCTTCACGCCGTCTCGCCCCGCGCCCGCCGACTGGGACGACCTGAACATCTGGCAGGCGGCCAGCGACCACCACCGGATCGTGCTGGCGTTCAAGAGGATCTACCGGGCGAAATGGCTCTCCACCGGTGCCAGCAAGGGCGGTATGACGTCGATCTACCACCGGCGGTTCTTCCCGCGTGACGTCGACGCGACCATCGCTTACGTGGCGCCGAACGACGTAGTGAACGACCACGACGTCTACGGCGAGTTCATCCGCAACGTCGGCAACGACCCGACGTGCAACCGGCGGCTGGAGGGCGTGCAGCGACAGCTCCTGCAGAACCGCGACGCGCTCGTGCAGCGCCTGGAAGCCAGGGGCTACACGTACAAGCAGTTCGGCGGCGCACACCGGGCGCTCGAAGTCCTGGTGCTGGACACGCCGTTCACGTTCTGGCAGTACGGCACCCAGGACCAGTGCGCTCTCGTGCCCGGTGCGGGTGCCTCGGTCGACGACCTCTGGACGTTCATCGACAAGACCGTCGGCTGGGACTTCTACACCGACGCCGGTGTCGCGCCCTACGACACGTACTACTACCAGGCCGGCACACAGCTCGGCTGGCCAGAAGCCGACGAGTCCGCGGTGCGCGACCTGTTGCGCTACCCCGGTTCCAGCGTGCCGCGCACGATGGTGCCCGCCGAGATCGAGTTCCCCCGGTTCGACCGGTACGCGATGAAGGACGTCGACCGGTGGGTTCGGTACGAGGGCTCGCGGCTGCTGTTCGTGTACGGGCAGAACGACCCGTGGAGCGCTGAGCCGTTCCGTCTCGGACCGGGCACGCGCGACTCGCTGGCGTTCGCGGTGCCGGGCGGCAACCACGGCTCTAACATCGCGAAGCTGCCGGAGAAGGAACGGGCTGCGGCGACCGCGGCCGTGCAGCGCTGGGCCGGTGCGTCCACGTCCGCGTCGGCGCTGTCGCTGGAAGCCGGTCCGGACCCGGACTCGCTGGACGCGCTGCGAGCGCGCCGGGGCTGAGGCACGCTGGAGGCGTGAAGCCGTTGCTCGTGGTCGATGCCGCCAACGTCGTCGGTTCGGTGCCCGACGGGTGGTGGCGCGACCGGGCGGGCGCGGCCGAACGCCTCCGCGACGCCTTGCAGGGCCGCGACGAGGAGGTCGTCCTGGTCGTGGAAGGCAAGGCGCGCAACGTTTCTTCGATCGACGACGTCCGTGTCGTCGCCGCGCCTGGCGATGGCGACGACACGATCGTCGAGGTGGTGCGAACCGAGGGCGCCGGCCGTTCGGTGACCGTGGTGACCGCCGACCGCGAGCTGCGGCGGCGGGTGACGGCGTTGGGTGCCGAGGTGGCCGGCCCGACCTCGGTGCCGCGCCGCTAGAGCAGGAAGAGCCGTTCGAGCACCTGCGCCACGCCGTCCTCGGTGTTCGGTGGCGCGTGGTTGCTGCAGGCCTGTTTGACGAGCGGGTGCGCGTTGCCCATCGCGTAGGCGGTGCCGGCCCACCCGAGCACCGTCAGGTCGTTCGGCATGTCCCCGAACGCGATGACCTCGTGCTTGCCGATTCCTCTGGTGTGGCACAACGATTCGAGCGTCGCTGCCTTCGACACGCCGGGCGGGCAGATCTCCAGCATGCCCGTGCCACCGGAGTGCGTGACCGTGACGTGCTGCCCGACGGCCTCTCTGGCGATCTCCATCATGTGGTCGACCTCGCCGTCCGGCGCCCATGCCAGCATCTGCACGACCTGGTGCGCCTGCTCGAAAACGTGGTCGAGCAGTTCGAGTGTCCGATGTGGATTGTTCGGCCCGAACCCCTTGAAACCAGGTCCTGACAACGTTTCCAGCCCGGTCTCGACCGCGATGGTGACGTTCGGGATGACCTCCGCGAGCGCCTCGGACACCTTCCGCACGACGTCTGCCGGCACGGTTTGCGCGTGCGTGATCTCGTTGCCGGCCAGGTCGTAGATCAACGCTCCGTTGGCGCAGATCGCCGTGCCGGTGAGCTCCAGGTTCTGCACGAACCGCGGCGGCCGCGCGGTGACGATCACGACGTCCGCGTCGACGGCCTCGAGCGCGGCGCGGGTGCGGTCGCTCAGCACCCCGCCCGGCTGCAGCAACGTGCCGTCGAGATCGGTCGCGATCAGCCTGATCATCGGCCGATTATCGGGCAGGAGTTACTTCCGGCGGGCGAGAAGCCCGGAAACGGTCACCTCGGCGGTCCGGCGCACGGTGTCGGTGAAGTCGATGCGCAGGGCGGCCAGCTCGGGGTCGGCGGCGAAGGCACTGAGAATCGCCTCCGGAGGCCGGCTGCACGGCCAGGCGGCGATCGCGGTCAGCATGACGGTCTGCACGAAGGTGATCGCGTCGTCGTCGCCGAGTTCGGGCACGTGCCGGGCGACGATCGCGACCAGATCTTCGAGAGACTGCTTGGCGGCGTACTTGTGGCGGGTCGCCGTCTCGGCCGAGATGTTGTGCTCCAGCACGGCGGCCTGCGCGCTGGCCAGGTCGCACAGCACGGGTCGCCTGGTCAGCGTCGAAGCGAGGAGTTCGGCCAGCAGGTCCCCCGAACTGGGCGTCTCCGCGCGTTCCAGCTCGGCGATCCAGTCGGCCATCTCCGCTTCCAGCAGCTCCAGCAGCACGGCCTCGCGCGAGTCGAAGTAGCGCAGCACGTTGGCCTTGGCCAGGCAGACCCGGCGGCTGAGCGCGCTGAGACTGAGCTGCGCGACCGGCATCTCGGTGAGCATCGCGGCCGCGGCGTCGAGGATCTGCCGCCGTCGCTCGGTGCGCTGCTCGTCGGTGCGCGCTCGCTGGAAGACCATGTCGCCCATATTACAGACCAGCGGTACTTTACTAAGAGACCGACGGTCCGTTATGTTGGGGGCATAAGATACCGACGGTCCGTAACGGAGTTGCGCCATGTACCAGGTTCCTGACCAGCGTGGAAAGCTCGTCGTCGTCACCGGCGCGAACAGCGGTACCGGCAAGGAGACGGCTCTTCGCCTTGCCGGGGCTGGGGCCGTCGTCGTGCTCGCAGTGCGCACTCCGGAGAAGGGCGAGCAGGCGAAGTCGGAGATCCTCGCCGCGCATCCAGGGGCTTCGGTCGAGGTTCGTCAGCTGGATCTGGCGGACCAGAGTTCGGTGGCCGCGTTCGCCGAGGGCCTGATCGCGGAGGGCAGGCCGCTGGACGTGCTGGTCAACAACGCCGGTGTGATGAACGTGCCCAACCGGGTGGAGACCATCGACGGCTTCGAGCTCCAGCTGGCCAGCAACTTCCTCGGCCCGTTCGCGCTGACAGTCAGGCTGCTGCCGTTGCTGCTGGCCGCTCCCGCACCTCGGGTCGCCACGATGAGCAGCGGCACCGCGAACGGCGGGCGGATCAACTTCGACGACCTGCAGTCGCAGGAGAAGTACAACCCGCTGCGGGCCTATGCCCAGTCCAAGCTGGCCGACCTGCTGCTGACGACGCACCTGGCCGAGCTCGCGGCCGAGCGGGGCTGGTCTCTGCTGTCGACCGGTGCGCACCCCGGTTACACCCGCACGAACCTGTTGACCTCGGGGCCGAACCTGAACGGCCGTCCCGGGTTCTTCGAGGTGCTGGTCTCGAAGATCGTCCCCTCGCAGGGTGTCGAGCAGGGCTCCGAACCTCTGCTGTTCGCGGCAGCCGATCCCGCCGCGGTCTCCGGTGCCTACTACGGGCCGCGCTGGGGACTCGTCGGCGCGACCAAGCGCGTGTCGTTGCCGCGCTCCAGCCGGGACAAGGCGGTGGCCGCGCGTTTGTGGGCAGAGGCCGAACGTCTCACCGGGCTCTCGGGCAGGATCTTGGTATGACCCATCGTGTTGACGACATGCCGTTGCCGGTTTGGCTGCCCGAGTCCGGTTCCGGCCCCGGCATCGTGCTGATCCAGGAGATCTTCGGCCTGGACGGGTACCTGCGTGGCGTCGCCGAGCAACTCGCCGCGCTCGGTTACGTCGTGGCGGTGCCCGAGCTGTTCCACCGCTTCGAGCCGGGCTGGGTGGGTGAGCACGACGAGGCGGGCATCCAGAAGTCGATGGAGGTCGTGCAGAAGCTCGACTTCCCGCTCGCGGTGCAGGACGTCGTCAAGTCGGTCGCCTACCTGCGCGGCCTGCCCGAGGTGACCGGCGGCGTCGGCGTGCTCGGCTTCTGCCTCGGCGGCACCCTCGCGTACGCGGCGGCCGTCGGTTCCGACCCGGACACCGCCGTCTCGTTCTACGGCTCGGGCGTCCCGGACCAGATCGCCACGCTGGACCAGGTGTCCTGCCCGATCCTGTTCCACTTCGGCACCGAGGACTCGTTCATCACCGGGTACCAGAAGGTCGTCGACGCGGTGGCGTCGCACGATGGCGCCGAGATCGCGCTGGAGCCCGCGGGCCACGCGTTCCTCAACCACCTCGGCCCCTGGTACGCCGAGGACGCCGCCGGCCGCGCCTGGGATCGCACTGCTCAGTTCCTCGCGCGCACGCTTCCCGTCTAGGCAATGCACGGCACCGCGAGCTGCTGCGAGAAGAACCTCTCCAGCGGCTTGCGGTGCAACCGGCGTTCCACGGCGATCAGCTCGTTCTTGCGGTAGTGCCTGACCTGCGTGCGCGTGACGACGAACCCGTTGCGCTCGCTCGTCGGCATCTCGTCGTAGAGAAGAGCGTGCTGCCCTTGCGGCACAACGACATCCGCCAGCCCCTCGGGTATCTGCCGCGCTCGGGTCGCGACGGTCGCGGCCAGTGAGTCCGGCCGGTTCCGCAGTTTCCGATGCGGCCACGGCACTCCGTGGTGCGTGGCCTCCAACGTCCTGTGCAACGCCCTGGCCGCATGCCGGATGGCCTTGATCGAGTCGCCCGTGATGGTGTGCGCGTGCGGCACGTCGAGGCTCGTGTCCCTGCGGAACCCCGCACAGACGATCACCTTGTCGTACCGCAACTCCCCGGTGCCGTCGATCGTCGCCACGAACTCGTTGCCGTCCTTGGCGATCCGCTGCACGGTCCGCCCGACCGTGTGCGTGAGCCGCGCCGTGCCCGCGATGTTGTCGGCCGTCTCGAACGCGCTGTGCCCCCGCCCGATGATGAGCACCCGCTTCCCGGCGTACTCGGTCGGATCAGTGCTGGCACTCGCATACGTCTCAGCTAGTTCGATCCCGGGAATGCTTGGCACGTAAGGCTTCTTGCCGGTGGCGAGGATGACGTGCCGCGCCTGGCCGAAGTCGCTGATCCGCGTGTTGTACCGGACGTTCAGCGGCCGCGCGAAGTCCTCCAGGTACCGCACCAGATCGTCCGCGCCGGGAAACGCCCGCTTGCTGTACCGCGCGAACGGCACCCCGTCGAACAGCGAGTTGTCGTCCGTGGAAAGCACCCGGTGCCTCGGAAACTCGCGGAAGAACCCGGCCGGCTCCGGCCCGGCCTCCGCGATCACGTAGTCGCGGCCCGCCTCGTGCAGGAAGCGCCCCATCTGCAGGCCCGCCGGACCCGCGCCGACCACCAGGTACTCCACCATCACGCACCTCCCGGGGTCCTCTACGCCAAACACAGCGCAAAGGTTCAGGTGGGCGGTTGCCTTCCATGATGCGGGCTACCGGCGGGTTCCGGTCAACCTTCGCTCCAACGGACGAGGTAGTCGGTGCCGCCCAGGTGGTAGCGCACTTCCAGGTCCTCGGCCCAGGACCATTCGCCCTTCACCAGTCGCGCGCCTTCGGGCGGCATCCGGCGAGGCTCGAGCAACGCGGTCAGCTCGTCGTACCGCGCGTCGATCCCACCACGAGCGGGATGGGTGGCCGGCGTGCCCTCGTTCCCGGCGAGGGTGATCCGCCAGTGCTCCCGCTCCAGCGCGAACGTCTCGTCGTCCACCGGCCACACCGAGTAGACGTACTCGTCGGAGAGGTCGTGGCGCCGGAAGTAGTGCGGCACCCCGTCGACATCGGCGATGCCGAGCATCGGGCCGTCGATGCGTGTGTGCTCGATGTGGACGTGTTCGAAGCCCTTGCGTCTGAGCTCCTCTGATGTCTCTCCCATCTGTCAGAAGGTATTGCGGCCGAGCCCGCGGCTCGATCGGATTTCGGTGTCCGCGCTCAGAGCCGGCACTGGCGGCCTCGTCCACATGATGGGCAGTGGAATGGACATGCCGTTCCACAGTGTTGGATCGGGACGTGACGACTGTGAAGCGCCGTGCCCGTGTCCGCGCCCCTGAGCTGGTCGGACGCGGCTGGCTCAACACCGGTGGCGAACAGGTCAGCCTGAAACACCTCCGCGGCAAGATCGTGCTGCTCGACTTCTGGACGTTCTGCTGCATCAACTGCCTGCACGTCCTCGACGAACTGCGGCCTCTCGAGAAGGAACACGAGGACGTCCTCGTCACCATCGGTGTCCACTCGCCGAAGTTCGTCCACGAGGCCGACGCCGACGCGCTCAAGGCGGCCGTCGAGCGCTACGAGGTGCATCACCCGGTCCTGGACGACCCCGAGCTGACGACGTGGCAGAACTACGCCGTCAAGGCCTGGCCCACGCTCGTCCTCATCGACCCCGAGGGCTACATCGTCCACGTCGCCGCAGGTGAGGGCCATGTCGAGGCGCTGAACTCGATCATCAGGGAACTCACGCGGGAGCACGAGGAAAAGGGCACGCTGCACCGCGGCACCGGCCCGTACGTCGCCCCGGCACCGGAGAACACCACGCTCAGGTTCCCGGCGAAGGCGATCGTCACGCCGAGCAACACGATCCTGGTCAGCGACTCGGCGCACCACAGCATCGTCGAGCTCGAAGCCGACGGTGAGACCGTCATCCGCCGCATCGGCACCGGTGAACGGGGCAGGCAAGACGGCCTGAACCCCACCTTCTCCGAGCCCGCCGGCCTCACCCGAGTCCCCAACACCCACGGCTACGACGTCGTCATCGCGGACACCGTCAACCACCTGCTCAGGGGCCTCGACCTCAACACCGGCGAGGTCACCACGATCGCCGGCACCGGTGAGCAGTGGCGTGACGGCGAGACCGACGGGCCGGCCGACAAGATCGACCTGACCAGCCCGTGGGACGTCGCGTGGTGGAACGGCGGCGTCGCCATCGCCATGGCCGGCAACCACACGCTCGGCTTCTTCGACCCCGAGACCAACACGACCAGCAGGCTCGCCGGCACCACCGTCGAAGGCATCAACGACGGGCCGAAAGAAGGGGCGTTCTTCGCGCAGACGTCCGGTCTCGCAGCAGACGGGCAGAGGCTCTGGATGGTCGACTCGGAGACGTCAGCACTGCGCTACCTCGAGAACGGCGAGATCCACACGGTCATCGGCAAGGGGCTGTTCGCGTTCGGCCACAAGGACGGAACCGCCGAGGAAGCCCTCCTCCAGCACCCGCTCGGCGTCACGGTCCTGAACGACCACTCCGTCGCCATCTCGGACACCTACAACAACGCCATCAGGCGATACGACCCCGAGACCAACACGCTGACCACCATCGCGACGGACATCGCCGAACCGTCCGACGCCCTCCAGATCGACAACGAGCTGGTGGTCGTGGCCAGCGCCGCCCACCGGCTCGAACGCTTCTCGGCGGCCGCCACGAAGATCGACGGCCAGGAGCACGCGGTCAAGCGCCCGAGCACCGACATCGCGTCCGGCGAACTGGAGCTGGCCGTCATCTTCACCCCGCCGACCGGCACCAAACTGGACGAGAGGTACGGGCCGAGCACCCGGCTGGAGATCACCAGCTCGCCGGAAAACCTGATCTTGGAAGGCGCCGGCGTCAGCACCGGACTGGTACGCGCGTTGCGGATCAACGATCAGGTCACGAACGGGGTTCTGCACGTCGTGGCGCAGGCCGCCAGTTGCAGTGACGATCCTGCCGACGAACACCCGGTGTGCCGTTTGACCAGGCAGGACTGGGGTGTGCCGGTTCGAGTGGTCACCGATGGACCTGCGCGGCTGCCACTGCTCATGGGCGGCATGGACGAGGCACCCCCGGCGGGCACGTAGACTCTGCGGGTGCCTGATGTCAAGCTCGAGATCCAGATGCTGTACGACCGCGTCATGGTCCGCATCTCGCCGGAGGACGGCGAACGGCGTTCCAGCGGAGGCATCGTGATCCCCGCCACGGCCAGCGTGGCCAAGCGGTTGGCGTGGGGCAGCGTGTTCGGAGTGGGTACGAGCGTGCGGCACGTGAAGGTCGGCGACCGGGTGCTGTTCAACCCGGAAGATCAGCTTGAGGTCGAGGTGCAGGGCGCCACGTATCTCGTGATGAGGGAACGCGATCTGCACGCTGTTGCCAGCGAACTCACCGAGCACGGTACTGGTCTGTACCTGTGAGCCGCCGGTTCGTGATTTTGGCCTGATAGCTACACACGTATACGCCGCCTCAGTTCAGAGACAGGGCAACGGGGAGAGCTGTGCCGTACGACGCTGACAAGACGAGAGCGATGCCGCCGGTCAACCCCGGAGGCACCGCCTCCGAGCAGACGACGAAGATCGCGCCCGTGAGCGCCGCCGCGCCGACCGACGCGTGGCCGTCCGAGGAACCGGACAACGAGCCGACCATCAGCGCGGCAGTGCCGGGCGTCGGCTTTCCCGCCAGCGAGGACGCCACCGAGTACATGCGGCCGGTGGCGCCGCTGCCGAAGCCGGAGGACTCCGGTGTCTACGGACCCGTGATGATCGAACCGGGCGAGGACGACGAGCAGCCGAAGAACAGCAAGAAGAAGGCCCTGGTCGTGGCCGCGGCCGTCGTCGGCGCGTTCGGCCTGCTCTACGGCCTCGACATCCTCGTGTCCAGCGGCAACGTGCCGCGCGGCGTGACCGTGGCGGGCGTCGACGTAGGCGGCCTGAGCCACAGCGACGCCGAGAAGAAGCTCCGCGACGAGATCGGCCCGCGCCTGAGCAAGCCGGTCGCGCTCAAGGCCGGCGACGTCACGGCCGAGCTCGACCCGAAGGCAGCGGGTCTGGAGCTCGACTGGAACGCCACGATCGATCGTGCCGGCAGCCAGCCGCTCAGCCCCGTCACGCGCGTGACCTCGTTCTTCACCAGCCGCGAGGTCGGTGTCGCGACGAAGGGCGACGACGAGAAGGTCGGCGGCGCGCTGGAGGCCCTGCGGCCGAAGACCGACCACGAGCCGATTGAGGGCACCATCAAGTTCGAGGGCGCCACCCCGGTCGCCGTCGAGCCGCACGACGGCCAGAAGCTGAAGGCCGAGCAGGCCGTCGGCGCCGTCGTCTCCAACTGGGCGTCCGGCAGCCCGGTCGAGGTCCCGATGGACTTCACCCCGGTCAAGACGACCAAGGAGGGCGTCGAGAAGGCGCTCAACGACGTCGTGAAGGCCGCGGTGTCCGGCCCGGTCAAGATCAAGGGCGAGGGCAAGGACGCGAACCTCACGCCCGAGCAGATCGCCGGCACGCTGGCTTTCGAGCCGGGCGACGGCGGCGCGCTGAACGTCAAGCCGAACAAGGACAAGCTCGCCGAGGCCGTCGGCCCGCAGCTCAAGGACACGGTCAAACAGGGCAAGGACGCCGAGATCGTCTTCGAGGGCGGCAAGCCGACCGTCAAGGAGTCGGTCGACGGCCTCGACCTCGACTGGGACAAGAACCTCCAGCCGTACTTCGACACACTGCAGAAGTCGGACGCCCGCGAGGTCAAGTTCGAGTACAAGCACACGCCCGCCAAGGTCACCACCGAGCAGGCGAACAAGATGGGCATCAAGGAGGTCATCGGCGAGTTCCAGACCGGTGGCTTCGCCGCTGCCTCGGGCGTCAACATCCGGGTCGTGGCCGAGAAGGTCAACGGCGCGATCGTGAAGCCGCACGAGACGTTCAGCCTCAACAAGTACACCGGCCCCCGCGGCACCGCGCAGGGCTACGTGGAGGCGGGCATCATCAACGACGGCATCCCGGACAAGGCGGTCGGTGGTGGCATCTCGCAGTTCGCGACCACGCTCTACAACGCGTCCTACATCGCGGGTATGAAGGACGCGGGCCACCGGGAGCACAGCTACTGGATCACGCGGTACCCGAAGGGCCGGGAAGCCACGGTGTTCATGGACACCAACGGCAACAGCCTGATCGACATCGCGTTCACGAACCCGGACGACACGGGCGTCGCCATCCAGACGATCTGGACCGGCTCGACGATCACGATCAGGCTCTGGGGCACCAAGAACTACGACGTCAGCGGCTCCACCAGCGGCGAGTTCAACCCGACCCAGCCGCAGGAGAAGAAGGTCAGCAAGGCCGGGTGCTCGCCGAGCAACGGCGCTCCGGGCTTCTCGGTGACGGACACCCGCACGATCAAGGACCGCCGCACCGGCCAGTCCCGCAGCGAGTCGCGCACGGTTCGCTACGACCCGCAGTTCAAGATCGTCTGCGAGCCGCCGGCAGGCGGCTGAGACAAACCTCGGTTCACAGTGGCCACGCGCGGGTATTCACCCGTTCGTGGCCACTGTTGCGAATGAGGCGCGAAGACACCCTGTCGTCCAGACGCTGGGGCGCGCGGGAATGGTGCTGTACGGGGTCGTGCACGTCCTGGTGGCGTGGCTCGCGATCCAGGTAGCGTTCGGCGACTCCGAACAGGCCGACTCGAAAGGCGCGGTCAGCGACATCGCGCAAGCCGGCGCCTGGCTGTTGTGGACGCTCGGGATCGGGCTCCTGTTCTTCGCGCTGTGGCAGGCGCTTCTCGCCTTCGTCGGCTACACGTACGTGCCGAAGAAGCGCAAGCGCATCTCCAAGCGCATCGGCTCCGCGGCCCGTGCGATCACCGCGACCGGTATCGCGCTCGGTGCCTTCAAGTACGCGACGAGCGGCAGCGCGGGCGACCAGACCGAGAAGCAGCAAGAACTCACGGCGCAGGTCCTCGGGCTGCCTGGTGGCCAGCTCATCGTCGGCGCGATCGCCATCGGCGTGATCATCACCGCGGGCGTGATCATCTACAAGGGCATCAAGAAGTCCTTCGAGAAGGACCTCGACATGAGCCGTGCGCCGTCGTGGATCGAACCCGTCGGCCGAATCGGCTGGATCGGCAAGGGAGTCGCGTACGGCGTGATCGGTGTCCTCATCGGACTCGCCGCCATCACCGCGGACCCCGAGCAGTCCGGCGGCATGGACAAGGCGCTGAAAACGCTGGCAGCACAGCCTTATGGCATGTTCCTGCTCAGCGCGGTCGCGATCGGCATCGCCGCGTTCGGCGTCTACTGCTTCGTCGCCGCACGCGCACTCAAGGGCTGACAACAGAAAACGGGTCCCGCACCTCGGGCAGGAGGTGCGGGACCCGTCGTTCTGACGAGGCGGTCTAGAAGGCGCTCTCGTCGATGTCCATCAGCGCGTTGTCCGTGGACTCCGCGATCTTGCGGCGGGCGGTGAGCTCCGGCAGCACGTTCTTCGCGAAGAACGACGCCACGGCGATCTTGCCCTCGTAGAAGGACTTGTCCTTGGCGGAGGCGCCGTCGAGCTTCTGCAGCGCGACCTCGGCCTGGCGCAGCAGCAGCCAGCCGACGAGCACGTCACCCGCGGTCATCAGCAGGCGGACCGAGTTCTGTCCGACCTTGTAGAGGTTGCGGACGTCCTCCTGCGAGGTGGTCAGGAAGCCGACCAGCGAGCCGAGCATGCCCTGCAGGTCCTCGAGACCCTGCTTGAGCAGCGCGCGCTCCTCCTTCAGACGACCGTTGCCGCCCTCGTTGTCGAGGAAGGACTGGATCTCGCCGTTGATGAACGCGAGCGCCTGGCCCTTGTCACGGATGATCTTCCGGAAGAAGAAGTCCAGCGACTGGATGGCCGTGGTGCCCTCGTACAGCGAGTCGATCTTCGAGTCGCGGATGTACTGCTCGATCGGGTACTCCTGCAGGAAGCCCGAGCCGCCCAGGGTCTGCAGCGACTGCGCCAGCTGCTCGTACGCGCGCTCCGAGCCGACACCCTTGACGATCGGCAGCAGCAGGTCGTTGACCGCGGCCGCGAGCTTGGCGTCGTCGCCGCCGAGCATCACCTTGTCCTGGAACGTCGCGGTGTACAGGTACACGGCGCGCAGGCCCTCGGCGTACGCCTTCTGCAGCATCAGGCTGCGGCGGACGTCCGGGTGGTTGGTGATGGTGACGCGCGGGGCGGTCTTGTCCGTCATCCGCGTCAGGTCGGCGGACTGGACGCGCTCCTTGGCGTAGGACAGCGCGTTCAGGTAGCCGGTCGACAGCGTCGCGATGGCCTTGGTGCCGACCATCATGCGGGCGTACTCGATGACGTCGAACATCTGCGCGATGCCGTCGTGCACCTCGCCGAGCAGCCAGCCCTTGGCGGGAACGCCGTGCTGGCCGAACGTCAGCTCGCACGTGGTGGACGCCTTGATGCCCATCTTGTGCTCGACGTTGGTCACGAAGGCGCCGTTGCGCTCGCCCAGCTCACCGGTCTGCGGGTCGAAGTGGAACTTCGGCACGAGGAACAGCGACAGGCCCTTGGTGCCCGCCTTGGCCTCGATGCCTTCGCCCTCGGGACGGGCCAGCACCATGTGCATGATGTTCTCGGTCAGGTCCTGGTCACCGGACGTGATGAAGCGCTTCACGCCCTCGATGTGCCAGGAGCCGTCGTCCTGCTTGATCGCCTTGGTGCGACCGGCGCCGACGTCCGAACCGGCGTCCGGCTCGGTCAGCACCATCGTGGCGCCCCAGCCGCGGTCGATCATCAGCTGAGCCCAGTGCTGGTCGCGCTCGGTGCCGTTGTTGTAGACGACAGTCGCGAAGCTCGGGCCCGCCAGGTACATGTAGATCGGCGGGTTGGCGCCGAGGATCATCTCGGACGCGGCCCACGCGACCGACGGCGGCGTGCCGAAGCCGCCCAGCGCCTCTGGCAGGAACATGCGGTACCACTCGCCGTCCCAGATCGCCTGGTACGACTTCTTCAGCGACTCCGGCAGGGTCGCGGAGAACGTGGCCGGGTCGTACTTCGGCGGGTTCCGGTCGGCGTCGGCGAACGAGTCCGCGAGGGGACCCTCCGCCAGGGTCTTCATCTCGGACAGAACGCCGCGCGCGGTGTCCTCGTCGGACTGCTCGAACGGCCCCTTGCCGAGGTGGTCCTGCACGTTGAAGACCTCGAACAGGTTGAATTCGAGATCCCGGACGTTGCTCTTGTAGTGGCCCATCTCGTCAGCTCACTCCTCAGGGTCGCGGCGGGGTCGCCTACTGACCGGTAACAACAGAGTATTACTCGACAGTAACCCCGGCAAGAGCGACCACCCACTGGTGGCGAACCAGACACTGCGCCGACACGCCTGAATCAGGCATGAGTACGGGTCAGACGTGTATCGGACGGGCCGGGACCATGTCCAGAAGTCCCGCGTTCGTGCGCTCCTGCGCGTCGATCGCGCGCGGCAACATGACAGATTCGTAGGCCCGCACCCCGTCTCGGACACCGTCCTTCGCGATCGCGAGCGCGAGATCGGCCGCGTCCTCCATCGCGAGGTTCGCACCGACGCCCAGCGGCGGCATCAGGTGGGCCGCATCGCCCAGCAGCGTCACGCCCGGCGTGTGCTCCCACGTGTGAGGCGCAGGCAGTGCGTACAGCGGCCGGTGGATCAGTTCGCCGGCGAGGAACCTCCGCAACGACGGGTGCCAGTCCGCGTACAGCTCCAGCAGCTCGGCGTTGGAGGGCCTCCAATCCTCACGCGCGCGCATGCACGCGTACGCGCGGATGTGATTGCCGCTGTTGCGCTGAGCCCAGAGCATCAGGCCCGGATCGTCGGCGACCATCGTGCCGCCGCCGGTCAGGTCGAGCAGCTCCGGGTCGTTGTCGTGCCGGGTCTCGATGAACATCACCCCGGTGTACTGCGGCAGAGCGGGCGAGAGGGCGGGGCGCACCCGTGACCAGGCGCCGTCCGCGCCGATGACCAGGTCGAACTCGGCGGTCGAGCCGTCGAGGAACGTGATCTCGCCCGGTTTCGCCGTGTCGATGCCGAGGCCCCAGCTGACGGTTCCGGGCGCGAGCGAGTCGAGCAGGAGCTGACGGAGCTGGCCGCGGTCGATCTCCGGTCGGAAGTCGCCCACCGGCGGTTCGTGCTCGATCAACGCCGCCGTGGCGTGGTCGAGCTTGCGCTGCTCCTGGCCCTCGAACCGGGCGAGCGCGCGCCACTCGTCGAACAGGCCGGCGGCGCGGATGGCCTCCTGGCCGCTGTCCGCGTGCAGGTCGATCGTTCCGCCCTGCTGGCGGGCCTCCGGAGAGCTCTCCCGCTCGAAGACGGTGACGTTGTCGAAGCCGTGCAGCTGGAGAACGCGGGCGCAGGTGAGGCCGCCGAGGCCGGCCCCTGCGATGGCGATGCGTGGTGTGGTCATGTCTTCGATGAAACCGTATCGACTAAAAAAGTACAATGACTACACTTTTGAAGTGGCTCAACTCGCACGGTAGGATCCTGGTCGTGACCGAACTCGGCCGCCGTGAGCGCAAGAAGCTGCAGACCCGCCAGTCGATCGCCGACGCGGCGCTGGAGCTGTTCATGGCGCGCGGGTTCGACGACGTGGGCGTGAAGGAGATCGCCGATCGTGCGGACGTGTCGGTGACGACGCTGTTCAAGCACTTCCCCAGCAAGGAGGCGCTGCTCTTCGACGAGGACGAGGAGATGGAGTCCGCGCTGGTGGACGCGGTGCGGAACCGGCAGGGCCGATCGATCCCGCAGGCGTTGAAGGAGCACTTCGCGGGCATGGCGGCAGGGCACGCCGACCACCCGCTGTTCCAGCCGTTCATCGAGCTCGTCGAGAGCACGCCGTCGTTGCGCGCGTATCAGCGCACGATGTGGATCCGGCACGAGACGGCGCTGGCCCGCGCCATCGCCGAGGAGATCGGTGCGCCGCCGGACGACGTCAGGTGCGCGGGGCTGGCCCGGTTCGCGCTCGAGTCCCGTGACGTGATCTTCGGGCGCCAGGACCGGGAGCAGGCCGCTGAGGCGTTGTTCGGGTTACTCGAGCACGGCTGGTCGGCCGATCAGCAGGCCTGACCGGTAGGCGAGCGAGACCGCGTGCGTCCGGTCGCGCGCGCTCAGCTTGCGGAGGATGCCCTTCACGTGGGTGCGCACGGTTTCCACGGACACGATGAGCTCGTCGGCGACCTGCTGGTTCTCCAGGCCGTCCGCGATGAGCGTGAGCACCTCGTACTCGCGCCGGCTGAGCGTCGGCCGTTCGCGCGGGCGCAGGTCGGGATGCACATAGCCGCGTGACCGGCACGTTTCGGCGATGACCCGGACGATCTGCTCGGGCTGGGCGGACCGTGGCACGACGCCGCGGACTCCTGCCTCTAACGCGCTCGTCACGTAGTTCGCGTGCGAGTGGGCGTCGCGAACCAGGCCGATGACCAGCAGGCGCGGGTCGCGTTCGACCAGCAGCCGGGCCAGGTGGCCGACCGGGTCGAGCACGGAGTCGACGAGCAGCACGTCGGGCCGCAGGCGTTCGTGCAGGCGAACAGCGGCGTGCAGGTCGCCCGTCGAGCCGAGCCAGCGCAGACCGGGGGTCCGCTTGACCAGTGCGGAAAGGCCTTCGCGGTACAGCGGCACGGGGTCGATCAGCGCGACGCCGGGGGCAGGCCGGCTGGGCGGGAGCATCAACACCTCCGTTCGTGCTTCTGGAGGTGAGACGTGGTTCCCCTGGACGTGTGACGCGGAATAGCAGGTTCACGTGGATGAACAAGGGTCACGAATGTGATTCAAGACCGCTGAAGGTCTTCCGTCACGGGGCAACAGTCTCGTAAGACCTACGTCACATATCCCGTGCGGATGTGCCAGGTTCCGCCGCCATGAGGCCTGGTGCTCTCGCGGGCACACGTGTGTGCACGCAAGGAGGTCACATGGGCACCCTCGATTGGGTCGTGGTCGTCGGCTACTTCTTCGTGATGGTCGCGATCGGACTCTGGTCACGTAGGCGCGTCCTGAACATCGCCGACTTCTTCACCGCAGGCGGCAAGATGCCGTGGTGGTTGTCCGGCATCTCGCACCACATGTCGGGCTACAGCGCGGTCATGTTCGTCGCGTTCGCGTCTGAGGCGTACCGGCTCGGCCTCACGGTCTACGTGTGGTGGTCGCTGACGATCGGCATCGGCGTCGGCATCGGTGCGTTCCTGTTCGCGCCGCGCTGGAACCGGTTGCGGGCGAAGCACGACGTCAAGTCGCCGCTCGAGTACCTGGCCAAGCGCTACAACCTGCCGACCCAGCAGGTCATGGCCTACGCGGGTGCTCTGCTCAAGGTCGTCGACATCGCCGCCAAGTGGGCGGCCGTCTCGATCCTGCTCCGCGGGTTCGCGGGTGTCCCGATCACCTGGGGCATCATCATCATCGGCCTGGTCACGATGGTCTACTCCGTGCTCGGCGGCCTCTGGGCCGACGCGCTCACCGACTTCGGCCAGTTCGTCATCCAGGCGGCCGCGGGCTTCGCGATGTTCTTCGCCGTCGCCGGCCGCCTCGGCTGGGACTTCCCCGCGACGATCTGGGACAAGCTCCCGGACAGCCACAGCGACCCGCTGGCCGGCCCGTACACGTCGACGTTCCTCATGGCGCTGTTCCTGATCAAGACGCTCGAGTACAACGGCGGCATGTGGAACCTGGCGCAGCGCTACATGGCCGCGCCGTCCGGCTTCGCGGCCAAGCGGTCCGCACTGCTGTCGTCCGCGCTCTGGCTGGTGTGGCCGCTCGTGCTGTTCTTCCCGATGTGGGCGGCGCCGCTGATCGTGCCGGGCCTCGAGGGAGCGCAGGCGGAGAACGCGTACATCGAGATGGGCAAGCAGATGCTGCCCGCGGGCATGATCGGCCTGGTCCTGGCCGGCTTCTTCTCGCACACCATGGCCATGGTGTCGTCCGACGCGAACGTCATCGCCGCCGTGATCAACCGCGACATGCTGCCGCACATCTGGAAGAAGGTGAAGGCGTTCTCGGCGGACAACCAGCTGCTGCTGGCCCGCGTCACGACGTTCACCTTCATCGGCGTCAGCATGATCATCGCGATCGCGTCCGGCGGTCAGGGCTTCGTGCTCAAGGTCGTGGTCGACCTGGTCGCCGCCACGATGGGCCCGATCGCGATCCCGTTGATGCTCGGCCTGCTGCCGTGGTTCCGCAAGGTCGGCTCCACCGCGGCGATCGCCTCCGTCGTCGGTGGCCTCGGCATGTGGGCGTTCCTGTACATCGAGCAGATGAACAAGGCCGCCTGGGTCACCAAGGGCGTGCTCGTGTCGTGGCCGCTGCTGCTGTCGCTGGTGCTCTACCTGGCGATCGGCTTCCTGAAGAAGGAGCCGTCGACCGAGCGCGACATCCTGCTCGACTCGCTCAACTCGGACGACGTCTCCGACGAGCCGGAGAAGGTCAAGGCGTAGCGGTAACCCGTTCGTTCTTCATGATCCTCGCGGCGGCGCACCCGAACAGGGTCGCCGCCGCGAGCCACATGTACGGCAGGGGCGTGCCGGTGTAGGTCTGCGCCGTCGTCGCGAGCACCGCGGTCGCCCCGGCCACCAGCCCGGTCGTGTGCGTGACCGGGAACGGGCTCTTGAGGACCGTGAACACGGCGATCGGCACCAGCAGGAAGCCGTAGGCCAGGATGCGGGTGGCGAGGTTGGCGTGGTCGGCGATCTCGTACTTGAGCGCCGGCACGGCCAGCACGGTCAGCAGCACGCCAGTCGCGAGCCCCACCACGAGACTCAGCAGCACGGTTCGCCCTTGCCACATCTGCGTCATGCGCTTCAAGACGCGCACATCACCCGATGGTTGCCGTGGCGTGCGTCATCGTCACGAGACTCCCGCTCGGTGCCACGGGCACAGTGGATGTCATGGGCACGTGGTTTCCTGCAGATGACGCCGAACTGGCCGCCGGGTGGCGGCTGTGGCTGGAGCTGAGCGACCGCGTCTACCCGGACCCGTCGTGGGACGGCACCCCAGCCGACGCCATCCGCCAGGTCCGCGACCTGCTGGCGGCGTGCGAGGACATCCGCCTCTCCTATCTCGCCGAGTCTGCTCAGCCGTCGGTGGCTCTGTTGCAGCTCTTGCAGTCCATGCCGTTCGTGGCTTCGTTCCCGGTCGACCTGTGGCACGACGACACGCACCCGTTGGACGTCGAACGTGCCGAACTGCTGCACGGCGACCTCGCGTCGTTCGCGGACCACGTGGCGGGTGTGCGCGCTGCGTTGGCCCAGGGTGGCGGCTGGGTGGAACTGGACCGGCGCCCGTGGGGCCTGCCGGTCGACTAGCCGGTCCTTTCCAGCGCCTTGGTCACCATGTCCACGAGCTCGGACGGATTGTTCGTCACGCCCTGTGCCCCGCGCGCCTCCGCATCGAGCCGGTGCTCGGGTGCCCTCGAACCCGCGTAGATGAAAAACGGTGTCGAGTCGGCGCGCGACCGGATCTGGTGCAGCAGGACGTAGCCTTCCTGCGGCCCCTCGGCTCTGCCCATGTCCGAGATGATCGCCGCGAACCTGCGTTCGCCGAGCACGTCCATCGCCTGGTCTGTCGACGTGGCAAGAGTGAACTGGATGCCGAACGACTCGAAGACGGCTCGCTCAGCGCGGTTGTTCTCAGGACGGTCGTCGACCCACAGGATGCGCCGCTTCCACTCGTCGTTCCGGAGCAACCCGACGGCAGCCCCGGCACGCAGAACGCGGCCCGCGGCCTGAGAAGAGACCGATTCGACGTCGAACTGGGCCGGCTCTTTGGCCTGTTGCGCCAACACCAGGGAAACAGCGCCCGTCACGACTTTCTCGAGTTGCTGGGCGTTCATGGTCGACACCAGCGTGCTCGGCCGCGGAGAGATGTTGCGGCCATGGCTCCGCAGCTCCGCCGCTCTGGACGCCACGACGGACAACTTCCGCTCCCACACCCCACCTTGAAGGATCGGCGGCAGCTCCTGCTCCGGCAACGACGCCTCGGCCAGGTAGACGATGATCGGCACGCCTGCACCCCAGAACGCCCCCAGCTCAGCTCCGCACCAGCTCGACTTCACCGATGCGCGGGTCGCCACGAAAATGCACACGGAGCACTGCTGCACGGCGGCACGAAGCTGATCGCTGAGCGAGGCGCTGCCGGTCTTGATCTCCGACGGATGCCAGTACGGAACGGCCAGCTGGTCCAGCTTGTCCGTGACGTTCTCGAACTCGGGCTGGTTGTCGAAGGAGTGGCTGATGAAGACCGTCACGGTGACATCTCCGAACGCCGGGGGAGGCCACTCTACCGGTTGGCTCCAAACGGCGAAGGCCCCCGCGCCCGAGAGCCTTCGCCGTGCCGCTCAGACCTGCAGATCGGACTCGATGCGCTTGAGCTGGTGCCGCGCCATCGCGAGGTTCGCGGCCTCTCTTTCCAGCACGAGGTAGAGGAAGAGCGACCCTCTGGATTTCACCCCGCCCATCAACCGGATCAGGTGGTACTGGCGGTGCAGCGTGATGAGGATGTCCTCGATGCTGTCGTTGAGGCCGAGTGCCGCCATCACCCGGAGTTTCGACCTGATGACTTCGGTGTTCCCGGCCGCCGCGATCTCCAGGTTCAGCCAGTCGCCGCCGCCGCTGGTGCCGAGCGACATCCCGCTGTCGTAGTCGACCAGCGCGACACCGACCGCGCCGGCGATGGACATGGCCTCTTTCAACGCGACATCGATGTTCATCAGAATCCACTTCCCTGGGTCGACTGGTGGTTGGGACGACGTGGCCGCTTTCCGGTGTCTCGACGGCATGCGGACACGCCTCCATGCGGAAGAAATCGTGGTTGAGAAGAATGATCCGAGCGTCGCCATCGGCTAGGCGGCCAGAATCGCGCCGACTCGTTCGATCACGGGCCGGGACTCGTGCAGGAGGCGGCCGAGGTTCATCCCCCTGTCCCCGAGCACGACCAGCAACGACAGCCGGCCGATGGCGTACACGGCCATGTAGCCCTCGCTGCCGAACACCACGGTCTGGCTGAGCGCGCCCAGACCGTTCATCTCCGCTGCCTGGCGTGCGATGCCGAGGTCGCTGGCGGCCAGCGCGGAGATGTGCGCGGCGTCGAGGTTCTTCGCGACGTCGGCGACGATGGGGATGCCGTCGGCCGCGGCTATCACCGTGTCGGTCACTCCGGCGACGTTCTCGCGGAGCTTCCGCATCTCGGCGCTCAGGGCGTCGAAGTCCAACTCACTCCATTCCTGAATGGGAAAGGTCGAGCCGCTCAGGACTAACATCCCACCTCCAACGGGCTCGCAGGTGAAACAGTCCGCCCGGAGTCGCCGACAATGCGAGGACGTCACTCCGCGCGAATTCGGGCTGCCCGGGCGGATATCAGGCGGGCCGATCAGTCAATCGAACACTCCGAGTTCATCGAAAGAGCGATCGGAAGGGTTACTTCTTACCTGTCGAAACCATCTGACCCGCGCAAGCCTCACCTGATCGAGTGAAGAATTCCAATTCGCGCAGATGAACTTTCATTTCCGATCCATCGATCACGGGCGCGGCGCCGGCGAGACCTGCCATTGGACGGAAACGACGAAGGTCCGCGAGTCGCGAGGGCCTTCGTGTGGAGGGAGTGACGGGAGTCGAACCCGCCGAAAACGGATGGTCGACAGCCTCCCGCCCGGTCATCCTGACCCGGTGGGAGACAGAGCCAACGTCATCGTGGTCCGCGAGAACGGCACACATGAGCTGTACCGGACCGGCTGGGCGGTCGGAATCGACCTCGACCTGCTGGAAGGGCCGACGCCGGTTCTAGCGATGCTTCCCGGACTCCGCCAAGACGGCTGGTGGTTGGACGACACCACGGCCCAGGGCGGGATACTGCTCGACCTCGGCAGGAAAGTGCTCCTGTTCTTCGCCTGGGAGGGGCCCAGCACCGAACTCCGCCACCGCACGGCCATGTTCGAGCTGATCCGAGCCGCGTGGCCGGGCTGGGAGGTCCGCTGGCTCTACGACGGCTCGGCCGAACTGCGTGAGTACGTCGGGCTGGACCCGGAGTACGTCCGCTGCCGCGATTCGGACGCGACTTCGGCCCCGTTCCTCGCCCCCGACGACGAGGACTTGGCCGGGCCCGACCCAGGCGGTGTGGTGATCACGGTAGACACGGGCCGCTGCCACGTCGCCTCTGGCGCCTTCGACCACCCTGTCCGCGAGGGCGTCGCCCTGCTCGACCGCCTGGCGAACGCCCCTGGGCACGGGAACTGCACCCTGCACGTCAACGCCGGCATCCACCTCGACCCGGAACGCCGGCATCTGGGCTGGTGGTCCCTCTACTCCTCGCCACAGGCTTACGAAGTACCAGAGTTGTGGCCGGGCTGGACCGTGGAGTTCTGGCAGGACGACTGGGAACGACACGTCAGAGCCAGCGACCGCTTCTCTCCGGCGGCGTTCGACGCCGGTGAGAAAGCCAGAGCCGCAGTGCTCGCCGAGGCCGGGGAGCGCCGGGCCGCCCGGGCCCGCAACCGCGGGCAGATCACCCGTCTGCGGACCGCACCGACTCGGTCCCAGGCGGGACGACCGCAACCGGCCTGATCATGAACGACTGGCCGGCATCACGCACTCGAGCTCAGCGGCGCTCGGCCGCGGCTGGCCGGAGCTGGTCCAACTGCGGGTCGAAACACACCAGCCCTCGCTCCGCGGCCATCGCGGCGGCCTGTGCGGACACCTCGTCCGCCATGCTGTGGCGCATCGCGAAGTAGATGACCGGCCCGCTGGCTTCGTCGATCAGCGGCCCGGCAGACCAAGGGCTGATGTCCTCCTCGTCCTCGGTCATGTCGATCCACCGCTCGAGCAGCGCTTCGACGTACGCGCGGATCCGGGGTGTCGGCTCGACGTCGACCGAGTCCTCGCCGAGGTAGGTGTTGTAGAGCTCGGCGAACGTGGCGGCGCCGGCCTTGTCGTCGGGAGGCTGTTCGCCTTCCCAGACCGCGAGGTCGTAGGTCATGCACGCACGTTAACCAGCAGGCCTTCTGGGAGCCCTGGAAACACCGAAGGCCCTCACGAGGAGGGCCTTCGAAGTGGAGCGGGTGACGGGAATCGAACCCGCCTCTACAGCTTGGGAAGCTGTCGTTCTACCAATGAACTACACCCGCAGGTCAAGCTCGTTGCCGATCATACACAGGCGTGCAACGAGACATCCCGCAGACTTCGGTTAGCCTGTCCGGGTGCTGCTGAGTGACCAGGATCTGCGCAAAGAGGTCGAGTCGGGCCGTCTGCTGCTCGACCCGTTCGACGTCGAGATGGTTCAGCCGTCGAGCATCGACGTGCGACTGGACCGGTTCTTCCGGGTCTTCAACAACACCAAGTACACGCACATCGACCCGGCGATGCAGCAGGACGAGCTGACGAGCCTGGTCGAGACGGCGGATGGTGAGCCGTTCGTGCTGCACCCCGGCGAGTTCGTGCTCGGGTCGACGTACGAGATGGTGACGCTGCCGGACGACCTGGCCGGGCGGCTCGAGGGCAAGTCCAGCCTCGGCAGGCTGGGGCTGCTCACCCACTCCACGGCGGGCTTCATCGACCCCGGCTTCTCCGGCCACATCACGCTGGAGCTGTCCAACGTCGCGAACCTGCCGATCACGTTGCACCCCGGCATGAAGATCGGGCAGCTGTGCCTGTTCAAGCTGTCGAGCCCGGCGGAGCACCCGTACGGCTCGAAGCAGGCAGGCAGCCGGTACCAGGGGCAGCGCGGGCCGACGCCGAGCCGCGCCTACCTCAACTTCCACCGCACCGACACGCGTCGCTAGCTCAGGTCGCCGTACCGGTCGAGCACGCGGCGCCGGAGATCGGGATCGGTGCGGGGCACCGGTTCGAGGAAGATCTCGTCGAGGTCGCTGAACTCCTCGCGCAGTTCCGCGGAGATCCGTACGCAGGCGTGCTCCAGTTCGTTGGCGCCCAACGAGTCGTCGAAGTCCAGGCGGGCGCACAGCAGGACGCGGTCGGTGCCGATCAGCATCGTCAGGACGTCCACGACGGCGTCGACCTCGGGTACCTCGGCGAGCCGGCGCCAGATCGCCTTCACCATCGACGGGTCCGCCTGCCGGCCGATCAGGAGGCCTCGATTGGTGCGCGCGAGGATGTACGCGACCAGGGCCAGCAGCACGCCGATCGCCAGTGACGCCAGGCCGTCCCACACCGCAGAGCCGGTCAGCTGGTGCAGGCCCACGCCGGCGAAGGCCAGTATCAGGCCGATGAGGGCGGCGGAGTCCTCCAGGAAGACCGTTTTCACGGTCGGGTCGTCCGACTCGCGCAGGAACGCCCAGAAGCCCTTCCCGTGCGTCTCGGCTTCCGAGCGAACCTGCCGGAACGCCTGCGTCCACGAGATCGACTCCAGGATGAAAGCCAGCCCCAGCACGATGTAGCCGACCAGTGGCCTGGTCTGCTCCTCCGACTCGCCGAAGACCGTGCGGAAACCCTCGTAGAACGCGAACATCGCGCCCGAGGCGAAGATCGAGACGGCCGCCAGCAGCGACCAGAAGTAGCGCTCCTTGCCGTAGCCGAACGGGTGGCGGCGGTCGGCCGGGCGGTCCGAGCGGCGCAGTGCCGTGAGCAGAAGCGCCTCGGTGAACGTGTCGGCCACGGAGTGCGCGGCCTCGGAGAGGATTGCCGCCGAACCGGTCAAAACGCCCGCGACGGCCTTCATGACCGCGATCGCCAGATTCACCAGCAGGGCCAGGACAACGGTGAGTGTGCTTTCGCCCGAGCCCGACGGCTTCTCGCTCATGGCGATCACTCTAGGCCTCGCCTCGCGGACCGACAGCCCTGACACGAGGCGTTGACCGGCGAAAATCACGGTTCGATCTCGGGCGCAACCAGACCCGGCGCCCGAACGACTCTATAGCGACCGGCCGCTGGGGAGCGGCTGGGAAATCCACTCAAATGTGCGGCCTTATTCGTGCTGCGCAAATTTCTTCTGGGGGAAGAAATGAGCTTCAAGATCAAGGCTGCCGCCGTGACCGTCGCGACGTCGCTGATCGCCGTGCCGCTGGCGCTGTCCGGCACCGCGTTCGCGCAGGACGACCTGCCGGCCGGATCTCTCGGCGGCCGCGTGTTCAACGACCTCAACGGTGACGGGACGATGCAGTTGCAGGAGCCGGGCATCGCCTACGCCGGTGTCCTCGTGACGGACCCGGACGGCAAGACCAGCCTGCACAGAGCCGACAACATCGGTCTTTTTCGGGTCGATCACCTGAAGACGGGGCGGTACAAGGTCGTCTACGACGACGAGGTGCTGGCGAACACCACGCCGACGACGAGGGACGTGGAGGTTTCGGACACGGGCAGCTCCTCGATCTACTTCGGTTTCCGCGGCGCCTCGATCTGCGGCACCGCGTGGAGCGACACGAACGAGGACGGCCTGAGGCAGGACGGCGAGCCGGTGCTGTCGGGCCGGCGGATCCGCCTGGACGCGCTCGACAAGTTCGCCGAGACGGGCGCGGACGGTCGCTACTGCTTCGGCAACCTGCCGGCCGGCGACTACGGGCTCAGCGTCCCCAGGACGGCAGGCGACCAGCTCGTCCTCACCAGGCCGAACGGCGACTCCGATTTCGAATGGAACAGCACGAAGTCGTACGTGTTCAAGGTCGGCAAGGGTGAGCAGCTCACGGGGATCGACGCGGGCTTCGTCACGCTCCGGGCCGACCTCAAGGCCGGGCCGATCACCATCTCCGGCGACGGCGGCCTCAGGGTGGGTGAGACCCTCGACATCTACGGCGCGTTGGTGGCCAACGGCAACGCGCCGGAGACCCTCGGCGGCACGCTGACGTTGCCGGAGGGGCTGCGCATCGTGGAGCCGATGGGCAGCGTCGGCTACGGGGCGGTCGTGCGAGGTCAGCAGGTGACCTTGGCGCACGGTCTCCGGCAGAACCCGGGGATCGAGGAGACGCTCGGCGCCAAGGTCGTGGTGGAGAAGGAGTTCAGCGGCGGCGAGATCAGGTGGGAGGTCGCCAACGAGAACGCCGACTCGGACCCGGAGAACAACGTGCAGATCTGGAAGAACATCAGCGCGGGGCCCGCCAAGCCTCAGCCTCAGCCTCAGCCGGGTGGTGGCGAGCCTGCCCCCGCCGCGCCGGAGGTCAAGCCGGTGGCCAAGCCGGAAGCCGAGAAGGTCGCCGCGCTGGCCTACACCGGTGCGGACCCCGTCGCCACGGGTGCGATCGGCCTGGGTGCGATGGTCCTCGGTGGCCTGGCGTTGTTCGGTGCTCGCCGCCGCCGCAGCGCCTGATCATTAAGCCATTCGAGTGACATTCACGGGCCGGGGCAACATCTCGGCGGCCTGCGGTGTCTTAAGGCTGGGATCTGCTCCGGGGGGACGCTGATCACCAGGGGGTAAGACGGAACGGCCCGCGTCCGGGAGAGACGCGGGCCGTTCTGCATGCGGGCACAACTACCATCGTGTGATGGGCAACCGTGGTGCGGACGACACCGATGCCGAGGTCGAGTCGTGGAGGGCCATGGTTCCGGCGATCGATCCGGTGGTCGAAGGCGTGGTCGACCGGGTGCACCAGATCAGCAAGTACCTCGACTTCCTCGCCACGGAGATCGCCGCGCCGCACGGGCTGAACCGCGCCGACTACGAGATCCTCGCCCGCCTGTTCTGGATCGGGCCGCCGCACCGGCTCACGCCCAAGCAGCTCGCCAACGGCACGCTGAGCCCGGCAACGACGATCACGAGCCGCCTCGACCGGCTGGAGAAGGCCGGTCTCGTCGTTCGCGAGCTCGACCCCAGCGACCGCCGCTCGTTGCCCGCGACGCTCACCGACGCCGGCCGCACGATCTTCCTCGACATCGTCGCCGGTCAGGCGCAGCGGGAGAAGGACCTCTTCACCGCGCTGCCCGGCGGTGACCTGGAGAACCTGCGCGACCTGTTGCGTCAGGTCATGGAGGTGCTGGCGGGCGAACTGGGCCCGGCCCACCGCCGCACGCGGCTCGCTCTGAACAGCAAGGAGTAATTGCTACGAACTCGTACTATCCGATATCGTGCTAACTGGCGCGAGAGGGAGGGTGCGACATGGGTGGCTATCCGTTGTCGGAGTGATCTCCGGGCGACCTGACCCTGATCCGTGTGACCGGAGTCCCTGATCCGTGTGACCGGAGTCATGCAACGCTTGTCCCTCCAGGTTCCGATTACCCATTGGACTAATCGGAACCTGGGGGACAAAAGTGAAGAACGTGTTGGCCGTCGCGACGACGGCCGCCCTTGTGCTCACCGCGACGGGCCTGCCCGCCGCAGCGCAGGACGAGAAGATCGTCGTCGAAGGCCTGTTCTACTTCGATCGCAACGCCAACGACGTCTACGACGAGGGCGACGCGATCCGCAAGAACGGTCCCGGTGTCCGCATCCAGAACATCGACACGAAGGAGTGGATCGGCGAGTTCCGCGGCGGCCAGGACGGCCGCTACCGCGCGGAGCTGCCCAAGGGGCCGAAGTACGCGGTCCACAACGAGGACCTGTTCATCTACACGTCCACGAGCACCGGGTACAACACCGGCGAGTCGGTGACGAACGGCGACATCCCGTTGCGGGGCAAGCGCGTCTTCGGCCACTCCTTCGTCGACTCGAACGGCGACGGGGTGTTCAACCCCGGCGAGCAAAAGATCCCCGCGGGCAACGGCAACGTCCACGCGCGGGCACAGGTGACGGGCACCGCCGTCGACGGCACGCAGGTCTTCCTCACCGCGGGCCCGACGGCGGACGACGGCACCTACATCATCGAGGACCTGCCCATCGGCGACCTCACGCTGACCGCGCCGGACTACGCCTACCTCGGCTATCTGCTCGATCCCGCCAACGCCAACGCCGACGTCGACCCGGTGACCCGCACGCGCAAGCTCGACTCCTTCGCGGACTTGCGGATGCGGGTCGACCAGCGCTACTTCAAGGTGAAGTCGGACCCGGCGCTGACCGGTCTGAAGCTGCTGCCGGAGAAGGACGCCTACCGCAGCGGCGAGTCCGCGAAGGCCGTCATCGAGGTCGCGAACAAGGGCAACCTCGCCGAGAAGATCAAGTTCATCCTCGACGGGCACAACACCCGCGTCGGCTCGGTCGGCGGCAACGCCGTTCGGGTCGAGGGCAACATCATGTCGCTCAAGGAACCGCTCGCTCCCGGTGCGACCGCGAAGGTCGACGTCGACTTCACCTTCGACTGGGACTCGCCGGACTCGGTGCGCGCTTTCGTCGAGCGTGGCGACCAGTTCCCGGACGCCGACCTGACGAACAACGAGATCGTGATCGACGTGCGGGTCGACCCGCCCTCCTCGCCGACCACGCCGTCGTCGGCGAGCACCGCTCCGCCCGCGCCGAGCAGCTCGGCACCGGCCGCGGCTCCGGCCGGTGCCGACACGAACGACGAGCTGGCCTCCACGGGTGCCTCACCGCTGGGCTTCCTGGCTCTGGGCGGCCTCCTGCTCGTCGCAGGTGCGGGAGCGTTCTTCCTGGCGCGCCGCCGCAGGTCCTGACACTCGTGTGACCGGAGTCACGCAACGCTGTGCCCCCGGAGATCCGATGTCCTAAGTGGAGATATCGGATTTCTGGGGGATACACGTGCGAAAGCTCTTCGCCGTCGCGACGACGGCTGCCCTTCTCCTGCCCATGGCCGGCACTGCCGCGGCACAGGAGGAGAAGGTCTTCATCGGTGGTCTGGTGTGGTTCGACCGCAACGACAACCGCAAAGTGGAAACGTACGAGCCCGGTGTGCCGAACGAGAAGATCGTCAAGATCGTCAAGGAGGACACGGGCGAGCTCGTCGGTGAGTACGCGACCGACGACAAGGGCATCTACGTCGCCCGCGACCTGCCCAAGGCCAAGTACGTCGTGACCGTCGAGGTCGGCGGCCGGTACTGGTACACGGGGAGGAACGGCGTGACGACCGAGGGCGGCACCGTCGACTTCGGTGTGCGCGGCGGCCAGCTCGTCGGCTACTCGTTCCTCGACCAGAACGGCAACGGCTCCCTCGACGTCAACGAGGGCGAACGCCGCCTCGAGCCGGGCACGTTGAACGGCAAGAAGATCGAGCTCCGGCCGGAGGACGGCCAGTTCGCGATCGAGGACCTGCCCTTCGGCCGGTACGAGCTGGTGGCGACCGACTACCGCCGCGAGGGCCTCACGCTGCGGGACACCAAGACCTCCAGCGGGCTGGACTGGGTGACCGGCAAGAGGGTCTTCAACATCGGCGAGGAGTCGACCGCGCCGATCGACATCCTGTACTTCAACCCCAAGGGCGACCTGGCGATCACGATGCCCGAGCTGTCGCCGGCCAAGGACGTCTACGTGGTGGACGACGAGGTCGAGGCGACGTTCCGGATCACGAACAACAGCGAGGCGCCTGAGCTGCCGACGTTCACGACCGGCCAGTGGACCAAGAACACCCTGTCGCACAGCCCGGGCATCGAGCCCGTGCCGGGCTCCTACGACGAGTACGCGGTCAAGTCGCCGTTGCTGCCGGGGCAGAGCCTCGACGTGAAGATCCGCGCGAAGCTCGGCGAGACCGACCTGGAGAAGGTCAACGTCCTGGTGCGCCCCAGCAAGTGGGGTGACGACCCGTTCCGGGACAACGTGCGGATCCGGCCGATCAAGGTCGTCCAGAAGGGCGCGGAGACCACCACGACCACGACCTCTCCGGCGGAGACGACGACCGCGACGACTACCACCACGACCATGCCGGTCGTGGTGCAGGCGGGCAACAGGTCCGGTCTCGCGTCGACGGGTGCGTCGCCGCTGGGATTCCTGGGCCTGGGAGCTCTGCTGCTCGCGGCCGGTCTGAGCGCGTTCTTCGTGGCGCGCCGCCGCCGTTCCTGACCACATAGGACCCGCCACGGTTAGTCTGCGGCATGGGCATCTTGGTGCATGTGCTGCTGACTGCCGTGGCGGTCTGGGTGTCGACCGCCCTCCCAGGCATCGACCTGGGTGAGGGCACCACCGGCGCGAGAATCCTCACGCTGATCGGCGTCGCGGTGATCTTCGGCCTGGTCAACGCGATCGTGAAGCCGCTCGTGAAGTTCTTCGGCTGCTTGTTCTACCTGGTGACCCTCGGCCTGATCGGGCTCGTGGTGAACGCGCTGCTGTTCATGCTCACCGGGTGGCTCGCCGAGCAGCTGGACCTGCCGTTCCGCGTCGACGGCTTCTGGCCCGCGTTCTGGGGCGCGATCATCGTCGCCCTGACCGGCTGGGTGCTGAACGTGATCTACGACAAGGTCACCGACAACGACTGACCCACCGCACGAAAAAGCCCCTCGGTCCACACCGGACCGAGGGGCTTTCTCTTACCGCCTAAGCGTTTGCGTCTTCTGCGGCCGGGGCCTTGTGGCCGCGCTTCACGGACTCGAGCAGCATCTGCGCGACGTCCACGACCTCGACGTGCGCACCCGCCTGGCCGTCGGCCTGACGCGCGGTCACGCCGTCCGTCAGCATCACGCGGCAGAACGGGCAGCCGGTCGCGATCTTCGACGGCGCGGTCGAGAGGGCCTCGTCCACGCGGTCGACGTTGATGCGCTTGCCGATCCGCTCCTCCATCCACATGCGGGCGCCACCGGCACCGCAGCACATCGAGCGCTCTTCGTGGCGTGGCATCTCGCGCAGCTTCGCGCCGGACGCCCCGATGAGCTCACGCGGTGCTTCGTAGACCTTGTTGTGGCGGCCCAGGTAGCACGGGTCGTGGTAGGTGACGTCCTCGGTGACCGGCGCGACCGGCACCAGGCGGCGTTCGCGCACCAGCTTGTTCAGCAGCTGCGTGTGGTGCACGACCTCGTACGTGCCGCCGACCTGCGGGTACTCGTTGGCCAGCGTGTTGAAGCAGTGCGCACACGTGACGACGATCTTGCGCTGACCGACCGGCCGGTCCTCGAACACCGAGTTCAGGACTTCCACGTTCTGCTGCGCGAGCATCTGGAAGAGGAACTCGTTGCCGGCGCGGCGGGCCGGGTCACCGGTGCAGGT
Source organism: Lentzea aerocolonigenes (assembly GCF_000955955.1). Taxonomy (GTDB): domain Bacteria; phylum Actinomycetota; class Actinomycetes; order Mycobacteriales; family Pseudonocardiaceae; genus Lentzea; species Lentzea aerocolonigenes_A. Next base: position 4,126 of record NZ_JYJG01000086.1, on the reverse strand, counting down.
CTCCTCCGGGCCGAGCACCGTGTAGGAAACACCCGCCGTGTGCAGCAGTTCGGCGACGGCACGCGTGGTCTTCTTCGCGCGGTCCTCGAACGCACCGGCGCAGCCGACCCAGAACAGGTACTCGGCGTCGCCCAGTTCGCCGTCGAACACCGGCACGTCGAACTCGAGGCCCTCGGTCCACGCCAGGCGGTCCTTGGCGTTCTGGCCCCAGGGGTTGCCCTTGTTCTCCAGGTTCTTGAACATGCCGCCGAGCTCGGTCGGGAAGTTCGACTCGATCAGCACCTGGTAGCGGCGCATGTCGACGATGTGGTCGACGTGCTCGATGTCGACCGGGCACTGCTCGACGCACGCGCCACAGGTCGTGCACGACCACAGCACCTCGGGGTCGATGACGCCCAGCTCGCCCGGGCCGCCGACCAGCGGGCGCTCGGACTCGGCCATCGCCAGCACGTCGATGGACTCGAGGCGCTTCTTGTAGTCCTCGTACTTGTCCTCGGTCAGGCCGACCTCGTCACCGGCCATGTCGCGCGAGCCGCCCGCGAGCAGGTACGGCGCCTTGGCGTACATGTGGTCGCGCAGCTGCGTGATGACCAGCTTGGGGGACAACGGCTTGCCGGTGTTCCAGGCCGGGCACTGCGACTGGCAACGGCCGCACTCGGTGCAGGTGGAGAAGTCGAGAACGCCCTTCCAGGTGAAGTCCTCGACCTTGCCGACGCCGAACACGTCCTTGTCAGGGTCGGCTTCCTCGAGGTCCAGGACCTTGCCGCCGGACATCATCGGCTTCAGGGCGCCGAGCGCGACGCCGCCGTCGTCCTCGCGCTTGAAGTAGATGTTGAAGAACGCCGAGAACCGGTGCCAGGCAACGCCCATCGTCAGGTTCCGGCCGACCACGATCAGCCAGATCATGCCGGACAGCAGCTTGACCAGCGCCATGATCGACACCCAGATCGCGGCGGACGGCAGCAGGTGGGCCAGCGGCTGCGTCACGAACGACGTCCACAGCGGGGCCTCTTCCAGGCCGCTCGACTGCTTGAACGCCTTCACGCCGAGGATGCCGAGACCCTCGATGATCACGACCGCCTCGACGAAGTACGCCGACTTGAAGTCGGAGCCCTGGAAGCGGGAGATCCGGTCGGCGCGGCGCGGGTGGTTGACCTGGCGGATGATCGCCAGCGCCACGCCACCGACGACGGTGCCGAGACCCAGCAGCTCGACCAGCAGCAGCCAGACGGACCACGTGCCGATGACCGGCCAGTGGAAGTGCGGGTTGAAGACCTCGCCGTAGGCCTCGAACAGCACCGCGGAGCCGATGAGGAAGCCCCACATCACCATCCAGTGCCACGGGGCGACCGAGCGGAACTTGGCCATCCTGGTGTGCGCGACGAACTCGACGATCAGCGTCCGCAACCGTGCCCAGAACGGGCCGGTGCGCGTCGGGTCCGGCTGGCCGAGCCGGATGATCTTGATCATCTTCCAGATGCCGGCGACGAACACGCCCCAGGCGACGACGCTCACCGCTACCGCGACGAGTCCGAGAACCAGCTGGAGGGTCATGGCGGGAGTCTAGGCCACGTTACTCGCGAGTAACCACTTGGACGTGGCCGGTGTCTCCTCGCGTACCGGTCAAGTATCCATAAGTTGATCAAAAACTTATGGAACAATCGTTCAGGTAGTTGTCCTGTGTCGATCCTTGGGCAGCCCTGGAGGTCGCCGTGTTGTACCTGTATCTCGCTGCGGCGATCGTCGGGGAGATCGCCGCCACCGTGTCGTTGAAGCTGTCCGAGGGCTTCAGCAGACCGTGGCCGTCAGCTGTGGTCGTCGTCGGATACGCGATCGCCTTCACAGCCCTTTCGCGCGCGTTGAAGTTGGGTATGCCCGTGGGCGTCGCCTACGCCGTGTGGTCCGCGATCGGTGTTGCAGCCGTGGCGGTCATCGGCTGGAAGTTCCTGGGCGAGACCCTGAATCCCACGATGGTCATCGGGTTGGCTTTGATCATCGGAGGCGTGGTCACGCTGGAGTTGGGGAGGGCGCACTGACCGCAGTCATGGATGGACGCAAGGCGCGCGGCGAGAAGAAGCGGCGGGCCATCGTCGAGGCGACGTTGCGGGTGATCGAGCGCGACGGCGTGTCCGGCGTGACGCACCGCAGCGTGGCGCGCGAGGCCGGCGTGCCGACGACAGCGCCCACCTACTACTTCGCGTCGCTGGACGATCTGTTGATCGCCACGCTGCTGTGGGTCGCAGAAGAGCTGTGTGACGACATGTTGGACATCATCGCTCGCGGCACTCCCCGTCAGATCGCCCGAGAGCTCTCTCGTGCGGTCGACGAGAATCGTGCGCGCACACTCGCCGAGTACGAGTTGTACCTGCTCGCGGGTCGTCGTCCTGAACTGAAGGCCGCCGCACGCCGGTGGCTCGACCTCGCCGTTGAAGTGGTGCGCCCGGCGGATCCGGTGGCGTTCCGCGTGTTCCTCGCCGCCATCGACGGGCTGCTGATCCAGGGTCTGATAGCCGACGTCGCCCCGAACGAGGACGAGCTGGAGCCAATCGTGTCCTTCTTGATCCGCGGCCGCGACGACTCAACTCCTCGAACGAGTGAACAATGAAGCCATGAGGTTCGCGCGAGAGGTGTCCGGCATCAGCCACGGGGTCAGCCTGGGGCTGCTGGCAGCCCTCTACGTCCGCGACTCACTGGCGTTGTCGGTGGACGTCGAGCCGCACGTGCCGGGCCTGGACCCGCCGCTGCCGGTGCGGGTGCCAGCGGGTGTCGACCGCGCCGCCGTGACGCGGGAGTGGCCTGGCTGGTGGGCCGACGCGCTCGACGCGTGCACCCGAGGCGCCGAGCCCGCGGCGCCTGAGGACGCCGAGGCGTTGCTGACCCGGCCGGCCAGCCGCGACGCCGTGCTGGCGTTGAAGACCGGCATCGAACAGCTGCACCGCGTGCAGGCGCCGGTGGCGCTGCCGATCGGCGACGTGCTGCGCGGCATCGAGTCTCGGATCGGACGGTGGGCGCAGAGCGTGGAGCTGCACATCGCCGAGGTGCCCGTCGACGGCCTGCTGTGGGAGCGCATCGCACCCGCGCACGTGCTGGCCTCGACGCGGTTCCTGAACGACCCCGCACGCACGGCTCCGGCGTTGCGAGCGGTCCTGCAGGACCTCGTCTGAATCGGGTAGGGACAACCCCACCCCGCCTTCGGGGGCTGACTGCCGTGTAGCGCAGCCGCGGCACCTCTAGTTTTGTGCACATGCTGAGGACGGCGCTGGTGGCGGTGCTGATGGGGGCTCTGCTCTCCGGGTGTGGCATCCGCATCATGAAGTACGAGTTCACCGACGATCACACGCTGGCGGACAAGTACACGTCGGTGCGGGTGCGCGCCGGCTCGGGAGATGTGGCGATCCGTTACGTGCCCGGCACGGAGACGAAGATCCACCGCCGGGTGGAGCACGCCAAGGACAACAGGCCTGCCGGTGTCTCGCACCGGATCGAGGGCAGCACGCTGGTGCTGGACGACTGCGGCAACAACTGCTCGATCAACTACGAGATCCAGGTGCCGTTCGCGGACATCACCGTGGAGTCCCCAGACAACGGGTCGGGCAACGCGGTGATCGAGGGCGTCGCCGCGGTCGACTACAAGGTCGGCTCCGGCAAGTTCGAGGCGATCAACATCGCGGGCAACGTCCAGATCGACAACGGCTCCGGCAACATCTACGTGCGCGACGTCAAGGGGGACGTCAGGGCGCACACCGGCTCTGGCAGGTTCGAGGCCTCCAGGGTGAAGGGCAGCGTCACCGCCGACCTGGGCTCCGGCGACATCGACCTGGACCAGGTGCAGGGCAAGATGCTGCTCCACAGCGGCTCCGGCCGCATCACCGGCACGGCGCTGGACAACGACGTGACCGCCACCGCGGACTCCGGCGACGTGGACATGACGTTCATCTCGGCCCGCACGGCACGCCTCGACTCGGGTTCCGGCGACATCACGCTGCGGGTGCCGGGAACGGGAGGCCCGTACAAGGTCACCGGCGACTCGGGCAGCGGCAGGCGCAAGATCGACGTGCCGACGGACCCGTCGGCGCCGAACGAGCTCAAGCTCGACACCGGCTCCGGCGACGTCAAGGTGACCGCC